>JAHJMN010000201.1 GCA_018821305.1 Myxococcota bacterium | reverse complement strand
TTCTCCACCTTTGTCGGAGGCATCATTCTTGCCTGAATTATTTTCTCCACCTTTGTCGGAGGCATCATTCTTGCCTGAATTATTTTCTCCACCTTTGTCGGAGGCATCATTCCTGCCTGAATTTTTTTCTCCACCTTTCAGATATCAATATAATTTGCCAGTAATTTTTTCTTGACATGGCATCTAAATGATAGAAAATTGACGCACGAAAAATAAACAGGCGTAGCCAGAAAGATAATAATATGCAGAAAATATTAACAAGCCACAAATTTTCCCATGTAACCAAGGCTCTTCGGTATATGACTCTCCGTTTGAGTCGGGTTCCCGAACTCTCTTCTTATATCCCCGAAGTAAATGATCTCCGAATCAAATTGCAAAATGAATGGGATACATGGCAGGAAGCAGTGGAAAACCGCATTGCCCTCACAGGGGAAATCGAATACCTCGATAAAGATGTGGATCGTGATGTAGTGACCATTGGGCAGACTGCATGGCTGCATTATGATCGCAAGCGCACAAATCCAAACTTCAAGAAGTTATTCCCCGTTTCTCCATCTGTAATGGTTAAAGAAGTCGCCGGTCAGAATCAGATGCGCTGGGTGAAGACCCTTATTGAGACAATTTACACCGATGATGAGTATGCATTCCTGCGGGATCTGACACCGAATTTAACAACAAACATGGAAAAACTTCAGGGGGCCATTAACCAGCGTGAGGAACTCTATCGCCAGGAAGCCCTCGCCCGGGTCAACTACACCATCGTCCTCGATAATGTGCGCAATACGTATAACAGCCTGTATCATCAGTTTCTTCTGGCCATGCCCGACGAAAAATCCCTTGTAGAAAGCCTTTTCTACAGCAAAAACCCTGCGATAAACACCGAAGACCCCACTGAAGACAATTAGTTCGTGTCCGGAAATTCGCTTCGCGAAGAATTTTATTAAAAATTCTATCCGGCCACTAGTAATAAATTCAACACCTTGTGGTTACTGTCCTGAGCAAATAATCGGCGAAAAATTTAATTTCCGGTATTTCAGGACAGTAACTAATTAGACTGCTTCATGAATCCGAACATCGACGGAACATAAAAACTAAAAGGGATAACCCAATCTTGAATCCGCGGATCATGAAAGCGTTCGCAGACCGCCTATAGATAGCCCAGGGTTTTAACCCTGGGATCGGCGCCGGGGTAATTCCTAAGACGTGAATAAAACCCCCTGATTTTCCTGTTGCTGCTACTGCTTACCTGTATCCCTGAATTTTTTAACAGATAATCAGGAATTCAGGAAAACAGGTTCAGGAACAGGGCGTCCCCATTCAATTAACTCTGGGATCGGCGATGGGATCTATGCTGTTACTATGTTGGCGGCGGCTTCGAGGCCGAGTTCTTTGATGGCGGCTTCGCGCATTTTGAACTTCTGGATTTTGCCTGTGACGGTCATGGGGAATTCATCGCGGGAAGTAACGAATTTCCAGTATTTTGGCACTTTGAAGTGAGCAATTTTGCCCTTGCAGAACTCACGCATGTCAGCTTCTTCGGCTTTTTCGTTATCTTTAAGGAGAATCCAGGCCATGAGTTCTTCGCCGTATTTTTCGTCGGGGACGCCTACAACGTAAACATCCATTACTCTTGGATTAGTGTGAAGGAACTCTTCAATTTCGCGTGGATAAAGGTTTTCACCGCCGCGGATGACCATTTCTTTGATACGGCCCGTGATTTTCACGTAGCCTTCTTCGTCCATGGTTCCGAGGTCACCAGAGTGGAGCCAGTGAGTGCGATCGATGGTGGAAGCTGTAGCATCGGGATTATTGTAGTAGCGACTCATGACGTTGTAGCCACGGAAGCAGATTTCGCCCTGTGCGCCTCGTTCTACAGTGAGGCCTGAAACGGGGTCGATGATTTTGAGTTCCTGACGGGGCATTACGCGACCCACGGTACTCACGCGTTTTTCAATGGTATCTTCGATGCGCGTCATGGTGGTTACGGGGCTGCTTTCCGTCTGTCCGTAAGCAATGACTACTTCGCTCATGTTCATTTTCTCAATGACTTCCTTCATGGTTTCAATGGGGCAGGGGGCTCCCGCCATGATTCCGGTGCGAAGGGATTTGAGATCGTAATTTTCCAGGTCCGGAGTGTTCAGTTCTGCGATGAACATGGTGGGAACCCCGTGAAGCGCTGTGCATTTTTCCTCGGAAACGGCTTTAAGGACGTCCGTAGGAGTGAAAACGGGGCCCGGGATAACCATTGTCGCGCCGTAAACGGAGCAGGCCAGATTGGACATGACCATGCCGAAGCAGTGGTAAAACGGAACGGGAATGCAGAGGCGATCTTTATCGGAGAAATTCATGACTCTCGCCACATGGTAACCGTTGTTTAGAATGTTCATGTGGGAAAGGGTTACGCCTTTTGGAAAGCCCGTTGTTCCGCTGGTGTACTGAATGTTGATGTCATCGTCGGGATCCAGTTCAGTCATGATGGCATTCAGTTCTTCGTTGGGCATTTCCTTGCCGAGTTCAATGAGTCCACGGAAGGAAAAAGTTCCTGCAGGGGTTTCAACGCCATCGTCATCAATAATAATGACGTTTTTCATGCGGGGAAGCTCGGCGGATTTAAGCTGGCCGGGCTGGCTCGAATGGATTTCCGGAGCGATTTCCAGAAGCATTTCTTTATATTTTGAGGATTTAAAAGCGTTCATGAGAACGATAGAAGTTGTTTCGGACTGATTCAGGGCGTATTTCAGCTCATGAGTACGGTATGCGGGGTTGATATTAACAACCACGGCGCCAATTTTCGCTGTTGCAAACTGTGTTGCAGTCCATTCCCAGCGGTTTACAGCCCACAGCCCCACGCGCTCACCACGGCGGATACCTATTTTGTGAAAACCCTTAGCAAGATTGTCGGTTATCTCATCGAATTCGGCATAGGTAATACGCCGGTTCTGGCCCTTGTCGACGATAGCTTCGTTTGTGGGAAACTTTTTAGCTGTTTCGCGGATTTGTTCGCCGATAGTGTTGTAAATCAAGGGGAAATCTGTTGAGCCGATGTCGTAACTTGGTCTTCTGACTGTCATCTGAAAATACTCCTTTTAAAGGTTAAAAATAATGCAAAAATTCCCGTTGTGATTTTTTACTTCAAGTATCTTTGACTATGCAAGCAAAAAGGATTGAGCTATTTTTATTTGATAGAAAGCAATGTGACAAACACTTTGTAAATAAATAAAAAATAGTCTTTGTAGTGGCATAAAAATAGGGCCTGAATCCCAGCCTGTGAGCAATGTGATTAAATTCACTGATTACTTCCACTCTCAATGTTTACCCGGGAGATCTCACGATTGGTCATTGCAGGGGACAGTTTTTGTTTGGCTTGCTTTCGACTTTTAATAATTCTCCGTTAATCTGGGGTTAACTTGTTGATTTCCTGCAAGGCGGTGATATAACGATCTGCTGCGATTTTTTTTGAAAGCCGCAAGGCTGGAAAGGTACTCGTAATGAAGATTAGAAAACTATTTGTAATCCTTGGTGTTATTGGAGCTGCTGCTGCTTTCGGCGCCTGTGACGACGATGATTCCAACAACGAAAACCATGAAATCTGCGATAATCAGATCGACGATGATGGCGACGGCCTTGTGGATTGTGATGATCCCGGTTGTGCCGGTTACACAATCTGTGAAGGTGTGGAAATCTGTAATAACGGCTATGACGATGACGGTGACGGAGACGTTGACTGTAACGATTCCGACTGTACTAACTCCACAGTCTGCACCGGCACGGAAATCTGTAATAATGATCAGGACGACGATGGCGACGGTGATGTGGACTGCGATGACTCCGACTGCACCAACGATCCCGCCTGTGATCCTCAGACTTTCGAACTCAACTGCAATGACGGTGTTGACAACGATGGTGACGGCGATACGGATTGTGAAGACTCCGACTGCGCTGGTGCTCCCGCATGTTCTGCTGCTCAGGTTGTTGAGTGCAACACCCTTACGGATCCTGCAACGGGAAGTTGTGCAATTACTTCCGGCACTGGCACCGGGATCAATATCCGCGGTACCCTTCTCACTGGGTCAACAACCTATGTTGGCGGTGAAGTTCTTGTGGACAAAAACACCAAGAAAATTATCTGTGTAGGTTGTGACTGCAGCGGTGAGTCCGCTTATGCTGCGGCGACTCAGGTCAATTGCGGTACAAACATTGTTACTCCTGCCCTCATAAACAGCCATGATCACATCGGCTGGATTCAGGCTCCTCCTACTGGGTCTGCCAACTGGCCCGGTGGACACGGAACAATCCGTTATAATCACCGCAACGAATGGCGCTCAGGCCTCAACGGTTTTGAGTCCATCGACAAACCTGGTAATGCATCAAACGTCCAGAGACAATTCGGCGAACTGCGCCAGATCATGAGTGGTACCGTTACCCTTTTCGGTTCCGGTGGAGCTGATGGCCTTATGAGAAACGTTGATGTAAGCTCCGATGCGGATCTTCCAGGGATTGAAACTCCTGTTTATGAAACTTTCCCCCTTCATACGGGAAGTAACTCCCTGCTCATCGATTCCGGTTGTACCGGATATGATTACCAGACCATGGAAGGCGAACTTCCGGGTATGAACGCATATGTTCCTCACGTTTCTGAAGGTGTTTCTGCCGCAGCACGCAATGAGTTTCTTTGCATGAGCGGCATGGACACAGCTGGAGAAAATCTTCTAGCTGACAATACAACTTATATTCATGCTATCGGCTTAAATGGAGCTGATATCAATCTTATGGCCGCAAAAGGCGGCAGGGTTATCTGGTCTCCCCGCACAAACATCGACCTTTACGGCTTTACTGCACCCGTTACGGCTATGCACCGCATGGGCATCAAAATCGGTCTCGGTACCGACTGGACAATCACAGGCTCAATGAACATGCTTCGTGAGCTTAACTGCGCTGCAGAGCTCAACTCCAGAAACTATGACAACTACTTCACAAATTATGCTCTGTGGAAAATGGCCACGGTAGATAACGCCATCGTACTTGGTGTCGATGAATTTATCGGTGACCTCGTTGTTGGTCGTTATGCTGATATAGCTGTATACAATCGTAACGGTAACACAGATCCTCACCTTGCAGTTATCAATGCTTCTGTTACAGAGACAGCAATGGTTTTAAGAGGAGCAGAATTCCTCAGCGGTGATGCTAATCTCGCCACAGTTTTAGGTTCAAACTGCGACAATATCGATGTTTGCGGCGAAGCCAAGAGCGTTTGCGTTCAGAACGACCTCGGGACAAACCTCGCAGGCCTCACAACAAGTTTGAATGCAACTGTAGGCACTGGTTTTTATGACGTTTACCCACTGTTTTTCTGTGAAACTCCCTATGCCGAACCTTCATGTATTCCCGCCCGCGTTGGCGAATATACCGGTGTTCCAGCAGCTGGCGATGCCGACGGCGACGGAATTGCCGACGACGAAGACAACTGCCCGAATGTTTTCAATCCTCCACGCCCCATGGACAACGGCATACAAAGCGATGTTGACAACGACGGTGATGGCGATGAATGCGACCCATGCCCCACGGATGCCGATACCAACGTCTGTACTTTTGATCCCAACGACGTTGATGGCGACGGTCGTCCAAATGCAAGCGATAACTGCCCGTTCATCGCAAATCCCCTTCAGGAAAATGCTGACGGTGATGAATTCGGCGACGCTTGCGATCCATGCCCCAATGATGTTGGATCCCTCTGTGGTTTCGCTGAATTGACAATTATGGCTATCAGAAACCCGGCGGATCCTGATCATCCGGCTGAGCAGACCCTTGTTCGCACGACTGGCATCATAACTGCTGTGGACAGCAATAAATTCTTCATTCAGGATTCCACGGCAACTCAGTTTGCCGGTATCGCTGTATTTACCGGTTCAACCCCATCTGTTACTTCCGCAGACATCGGTAAGGAAGTTGCCGTTATCGGTACCTACGAAGAATACTATGACTGGAGTCAAATCGGAGACGTTGCTCAGGTGACGATTACCAACAACACTCCCGTGACCATGACTCCCGTTCCCGTAACCATTGGAGACATCAACAATTCCGGAGCAAGTGCCGAAGCTTACGAAAGTATGCTGGTAGCTGTGACCATTACGGCACCCAACTACGCCACCGTAACTAACGCAAACCCCGACAGCCCGGGCGATTACAACGAGATGGAAGTCACCATCGGGTCCGATGCAATCCGCGTGGATGATGACCTCTACGATGGTTATGTAGCTGCAGGCCGCACTCTGGGAACCCAGTACTCAACTCTCCGTGGAATAGTCGTTTATGGTTTCTCCAATCGCAAGATCCTCCCCAGGAACGCTTCTGACTTAGTTCAGGTCAGCAAATAGTTTCTATCCTCAAACGCGTTAAGCTGCGTGAAATTTCCTTCCCGGAACAAATCAAAATCTTTTAATCCCTGTTGATAAGCAGCATTTTTAGTCATATTATCTGCAAAAGTTTCAACCATTTTTCTTCGAAAGGATTTGACCGATGTCATTTAAATACAAAGTGTGTCAGATGCAATTTGGCCGGATTACTTTTGTAAACGGCACATGGAACGGAAAAATTGATTACCAAAGCGACGATACGGAAGCTGCTATAAACTCCTGTCCGAACGATTACGAGTTTCTGGAAGAGCAGGGAAGCGATGGCTGGGAACTTGTTTCCGTTGTCTCTCTGACCGATATTGAGAAACTCTATCTCAAGAAGAAAAATTCGAAACCCTTCTGAAATTCTGTTTGAATTTCAAAAAATCCATTACTGCCTTACTGACAAAAAGTAAGTTTTTAAGTTATTTTGCCTTCATACGGCTGATTTTTCCTGTATTATGCTTGCGGGCTTTTATACTCCTCCGCCACACGGATGTCAGATAAAAGCGTCCTTGTTTTTCAAAGGATGGATAAAATGGAAAGAGATAAACGAGCAGTTATTCTTGCGGCAGGTATGGGAACAAGATTGCGTCCAATTACTGAAGAGAGACCTAAATGTCTTACAGAGGTTAACGGAAAACCAATAACCTGGCATGCCCTGAAAGCCCTTGCAAGTTGCGGATTTGAACATGTAACTTTGCTTTTAGGATATCGCGGGGAGACGGTTATAGAAGAGTTTGGAAACCGTTTCGGAAATATGACTCTCTCCTATAGATTTAATGAAAAATTTGCGGAAACAAACTCCATGTACAGTGCATGGATTGCGCGGGATGAGCTGGAAAAAGGTGCATGGCTCATTGAGGGCGATATACTCCTGAATGAAACCCTTGTCAGAGCTGTTGCCCGGAATGTTCAGGGAAAAAGCCTCTGGCTCGTGGCTCCCTTTACACCACAGACCGACGGCAGCATGTCAATAACGGATGAGTCCGGTCGCATAAAGGAAATTAAAATAGTTCGGCAGAAGCTGGATGAATATCGTTCAAACTATTTTAAATCTGCGGGAATCTTATGTTTGATGCCCGAGTACGGCAAACTTTTCTCCCGGTGGCTTGATGATGATGTAAAAGCTGGAAACGTTAATATTTACTACGATCTTGTTGTTGCAAAGCATCTGGAAGACGGCGAGATTTATGCACATGTTCCCGCGGGGGATTCCCGCTGGTTTGAAATTGATACTCCGGAAGATTTGAAACTTGCAGAGAAGATATTCCAACCGAGGAAATACGTTACGGTGCTTATGGATGGGGCAGCGGATCTTCCAATTCCCGAGTTGAACGGGGCTACTCCTCTTGAAGTTGCACGGAAACCCGGAATTGATCAAATAGCTGAAAGTGGCACAACGGGCCTTATGCAGACCATGTATCCTCTCATGCCCGTTGACAGTATTACTGGAAACATGGGGATTTTAGGGTTTTATCCACCGAGGTATTATCCCGTTGGGCGTGCATCCTTCGAAGCTATGGCTCAGGATATTTTTCTTGATGAAGACGACATTGCTTTCCGATGTAACCTGGTATCTGTTGATGGTGAAAATCGAATTTCCGACTTTACAGCGGATCAGATTCCCGGAAATAAAGCTGTCAGGCTTATTTCTAAACTTAAATTTGGTCACAGTGACATTGAAATTTTTTCCGGGCAGAGTTATCGTAATATAATGATAGTCCGTAATGCCCCATGCCGTGCATCGGACCTTGTTACTCATCCTCCGCATCAGAATATGGGTCGGGATATTGGGTCTTTAATGATTACGGGAACTAATCCGCAATCTCAGGACCTTGCCGCAAGACTTAATGAAATTATGCAAGACTCTCGAAGGCAAATCGCTGAATTAAATGGGGAAATTGGTTCAAAGGCAGACATGATTTGGTTCTGGAGCCCTTCCGGTTATCCCAGGATGCCGGGCTTTTCCGAACGTTTCGGCCTTCGGGGTGCAATAGTTGCGGGGCTTGATTTTATGCGCGGAATTGGAAATGCGGTGGGTATGCACACGAAGGAAATACACGGTGCAACTGGCTATCTGGATACGGCTTTTTCAGAGAAACTCAAGTACGCCAAGAATTTCCTTCTGCATAATGATTTTGTATTCATTCACGTAAATGCGCCTGATGAGGAAGCTCATGCTCATCACGTTAAGGGAAAAATCGAAGCTATCGAGAAAATAGACAGTGAAATTGTTTCTCCTCTTCTGGAATGGCTTGAGCAGCGTTTTGCCGGAAATTATCGCATTGCCGTACTTCCGGATCACTATACTTGCCTTGCCGATTCTCAGCATCTGGATATTCCAGTTCCTTTTTGCATTTGTGGCACTGGTATCCCAAGGGATAATGTGACTGTTTATAATGAAAAAGAGATTTCCCGTAGTTCCAAAAAAGTGATAATCAGCACGGATTTTATGGAAAAATTGATTTCCGATAATCCTGATTTCTGAATTGATCATGTTCTGAGATTCTCGGTTCGTGAAGAATTTTCAAAGAAATTCTACTTGAAAGCTAAATGGAGTTTTATATGACCGATTTAAAAACAGCAGCACGTAGACCAGTGGTTGGGGTATTAGGGGGTATGGGCCCTTTCGCGGGGGTTGAATTTGTGAAAAATGTATTGAAACTTACCCCGGCGGAAAAAGACTGGGATCATGTGCATATGATTCTTGATAATCATCCTCATATTCCAAGCCGAACGAGAGCTGTTCTTTTTGATGAAGAAAGCCCTCTAGAAGGTATGGCTCTTGCCTGTAGAAAACTTGAGAAATGGCCCGTTGATTTGATTGCTATTCCCTGTAACAGCGCATGTTACTGGCACCCCGAGCTTCAAAAAATAATTAAAACACCAATTCTGGACATTGTTACTGTTGCCGTTGATGCCCTTCCCGCTGGAGTCAAAAGGGTAGCTTCTTTAAGCGGTATGGTCCCCTGGCTCAAGGAACTTTATCGTATTCCTCTGGAAAAAAGTCATCGAGAATTTATCCGGATTGATGAGGAAGATCAGAACCTCGTTGCAAAGATGATTGAAGACGCCAAACTTGCCGGTGAAGCGACGCAGGATATGATTGAGAAAATGCAGGGCATGATTTCTGATTTTGCTCGTAAATACAATTTAGATGCCGTAATCCTGGCTTGCACGGAATTTTCATTTTTTGCTTCAGCTTGTTTCAGTATTCCATTTGTTGATTCCTCAACGGCACTGGCTCAGCGTGTAGTCGATTTTGCCGTTTACGGGAAAAAGCTTGATCTTAACGTCGATGAAATCCGTCAGTTCTGGGAAAAAAGAGCAGAGATGATCGAAAAACAGCAGACTGGTATTTTACAGTCAACAATGCTCACGGTATCTGAAGAAGAAGCTCTTGCCCGGGAACAAAAGGAAAAGGATGAATTTCTTGAGCCTTCACGTCCATTTTTGAATAAAAGCATGTCCGTGATGGAACTCGGATGCGGAACAGGTCGTTGGACGAGAACCCTGGCGGAATATGTGGGTCATGTGGATGCCTGGGATTACAACGAAAAATTCGTTGAATTATCAAAATCTCTCGCCGCCAATCAGGGTCTTTCAAATATTTCCGTTAATTGTGCCAGCGTAGAAGATGTGCCCCGGGACAGGCAATTCGATGGAGTAATTTCCATTGCGCTTCTTCACTATCTCAGTGAAGTGCAGTTCGAATCCGTTATGGATATCATGATGAATTGTGTCAGACCCGGTGGGATTGCAGTATTCCGGGAAACTTTTGGAGTAGAACGTCGTTTTGAACTCCATGGTTTTTACTCCACTGTACTGGATACCCCATATCATGCGGTTTATCGGACTCCGGAGGAAATTCAGGCTAAACTTCCCGGTTTCAAGGTTGTAGTAGAGAAAATAACACTTCCGCCCACCATCGATAAGCCGGAAACATGTCAGAAACTGCTTATTTTAGTTCGTGTCCTGTAATTCGCTTCGCGAAGGATTTTATTAAAAATCCTAACAGGCCACTAGTAATATTTTCAACTATAGCGCTCTCGCGAAGCGAAGCGCGGAAGCGTAAGCATCTTGCGGTTACTGTCCAGAATAAAAACCTGACGAAAAATTTGATTTTCGGTATTTCAGGACAGTAACTATTTTAAAAAGGGATCTTTAAAATGAAACTTTTTTTTTCACCGACAACCCTTCAGGGTGATATCTGGGCCTTAGCCTGGTATTACCAGCAGCGCCTTGAAGCGGGTGATGATATCGATCTTGCCATAAGCGTGGATAATGTAAAAAGTTATCTTGAAAACCCACTTCAGAAAATTCTTCCGTTCAGCGTTCCCCTGATCGAAAGGACCGGATGGTTGTTTCAGAACAAAATTAAGAGTTTCAATCCGGATTTTCTGTTTTGTGACAATCATCTTCCATCCCGGAAAGTATTCCAGAATCTGGTATATCTCTGGCATGGATTCGGTTGGAAGGAACAGCGAGCTGATATTGAGTTTAATACGGTTCACTCCGATCTTGATTCTCTTGTAGGCGGCGTTAAGAATCCTTCTCCGAATTTTATTCATCAGTGTTATGGAAACTTTGAGCTTCAGCACCGGGTGGAGTTTACGCAGTTTCATGAATCCAACTGCCTGAATATGGGAATGCTGTATGCAGACTATCTTTTGAATCCACCAGTGACAAGGGCCCAGGCTGCAGAGTTTTATCCATTCAAAGATGCCACACGCCCATGCGTACTTCTCGGCTTTACCTGGGGTTTCGGCCGGGTTTTTGAGCGCTGGGATGTTCAGGAGGTTGAGTTAATTGATCGTCTGCTTAAATACCTTGCAGACCGGGAAGTAAATGTAATTTTCCGACTTCATGATCGCAAACGTTACGAGCCTGAGTATCAGAAAATGCTTGAAAATGCGGCAAATCGCTATGGAAATGTGTTCCTTAAATATAAAGACCACGAAATGGACAATCTTCTTGATGTTGTAATGAGTGACGTTATTGTAAGCAATTTCAGTGGTATAATTGTTTATGCATATTTCACAGGAGCTGCCTCTATCCATATCAATCCCATGGGATTAAGTGATGAATCACACCCTCTTTACCGCTTTAAACGTGGAAAGCAGGTCCTTGATACGAGAGCTTCCTACATGTGGAAAATGCCCCCGGAGGAAAACGGCGGTATGCTTGCAAGTTGCGAAGAAGAGCTGTTTGCAAGTCTTGAAAAAGCCATTGACAATCCATCCTGCTGTCAGGAAATTTCCAGAGAATTTAATAAAAAATATATGGAAACAACGGACGGAAACCGATGCTCATCTCTGGACGGATACCTTCGTTCCTGGCATTCATCAGGCCAAAAACCAGTCTAATCTCTTTTCAATAATGTCCTGGATTATTCGTAGTACTCAAGGCCGAGGTTTGTGATTAATTCTTCGCCCATAATGTGACGCAGGGTGTTTTCAAGCTTGTTAAGTTGTTTAAAGAGATCGTGGATTGGTTCAATTCCCGGTGCACACTGGGGGGATTTCCAGAAAAACGAGAGCCATTCCTGGATCCCGCTGAGTCCCGCGCGCTGTGCAAAATCTGCTAAAAGGGCGAGATCCAGACAAACAGGGGCTGCTAATATGGAATCGCGGCAGAGGAAATTGAGTTTTATCTGCATGGGGTAACCCATCCAGCCAACGATGTCGATATTGTCCCAGCTTTCTTTGTTATCACCACGGGGTGGATAATAATTGATTCGTACTTTATGGTAAAGATCTCCGTAAAGATTAGGGTTTTCTTCCTTGTTCAGAATGGATTCCAGAACGGAAAGTTTACTTGTTTCCTTTGTTTTAAATGAACCGGGATCATCAAGTACAAGACCATCAAGGTTTCCGAGGATATTTGTGGAAAACCAGCCTTTTACTCCGAGCATACGGGATTTGAGACCCGGTGCGATTATTGTTTTCATGAGGGTTTGCCCGGTTTTAAAGTCTTTACCGCCGATGGCGACTTTATTACTTCGTGCAAGAGAAGTCATTGCTGGTATATCCGCTGTCAGGTTCGGTGCGCCGTTTAAAAACGGGATTCCCATTTTAATAGCAGCATAAGCGTATATCATGGATGGAGAAATCGCCGGATGATTTGTTCTGAGTCCTTCTTCAAAGGCTTCAACAGTAAGATGTACTTCACTTATTTCCGTGAAAACTTCCGTGGACCCGCACCACAGCATGACGCATCGACTGACGTTTTTATCAGTCTTGAATTTTTCAATATCCGCGAACAGCATCTGAGCCAGATCCATTTTTGTGGGGGCTGTTTTAACGTTTTGGGGCTCAATATTCTTTACCCACTCTGTGTCAAAAACTGCATCCATGGGAACGATTTTCTCAAGGGCCGGCCTGAGTTTTAAAAGCATTCCTGCATCTATAACTTCGGACTCCATGGCGGTTTCCCACGCGTTTTTACCGTGTACATCCCAGGTGGCAAATTCGATATCATGAATACTTGCAAGGGAAATGAAATCCCTGATAAGTGGTTTTCTGTTCTCTGTGCGTTTGCCGATTCTGATGCGTCCGAGGGATGTGAGGCTGCCGATGGGTTTAGCAAGTTCACGTTTGACGGCTTCGACACCAGCGATAAAGGTGGTAGCTACAGCGCCCATTCCGGGAATCAGGACGCCAAGTTTACCTTCCGCAGGTTTTACGTTGTATTTTGATTTCACAGGATCCATTTCAACTCCTTATAAATTACAGAACATATTCTGTGCAAAATAGTCAAGGGACGGGTTTTATAGTGCTATGGGTAATAGAACATGAGCATGCATTTTCGGTGAATGACACGTCATATCCGGTAACTGACTCATGTCGTAGTAATAACTTCATGTAAAATCCTCAACAGGCAGAGAAATAGCCTTTATTCCTTCTCCCGGCAGTTTCTGTTTAAGCACAGAAACGATACGAAAAACAATTTCTTTTTCCTTCATTGTTCCGGCAATTGCAAGAACGTTATTCGTTCCGGGCCACACATGGTCGTCAAAATGGGGATCAGAGCTGGAACCCCGGCCCTGAACCTGATGCCATCTGGTATAGTATGTGATTTCCGTATCTTCAAGGTATTCCATGATTATATTTTCCATTGTTGATTTATATATAAGTAAAATGAGCAGGTTTTTGTCAGTTGTTTCCATCATGCACCTTCCGTAATTTTTAGTTCTTCCAGTTTTAGTTTACGTTTCTGATCTTTGCGTCTGAGTGCGCGTCGTTCGCTTCCCTGCTCAAGGAAGGTGTAAATAATCGGCACGAAAAACAAAGTAATAAACGTGCTGACGCTGAGTCCGCCGATGACTGCTGTAGACATGGAAACCCACATTTCAGAGCCCTGCCCCGTGGATGTTACGAGAGGAATCATGCCTGCGATCGTTGTTATTGTGGTCATTAATACGGGGCGCAAACGGCTTTTTCCGCCTTCCATTACAGCATCGTGGATGGAGTATCCACGGGCCCGGAGTATTTTCATGTAATCGATTAAAACGATCCCATTGTTTACGACGATACCCACCAGCATGATGAGCCCGATAAAAGACAGCATGGACAGGGTTTGTCCGGCCATTACAAAGGCCCAGAGGGCTCCCATCATTGCGAAAGGAATTGCCGTAATAATGATAAGAGGATCACGAAGGGATTCAAATTGAGCAGCCATAACAAAATATACAAGCAGAACTCCAATAATCAGCGCTAGCCCCAGCATCTTGAAGTTTTTCTGCTGTTCCTCCCGTTCCCCGCTGATTCTAACAGTGAGCTCCGGGGGAACTTTGAGAGATTTAACCATCAGTGCTACATCTTCGGAAACACTTCCAAGATCTCGACCAGTGATTTCCGCCGAAACTTTAATGATACGCTCTTCATTCTTGCGTTCAAACTTGAAGGGGCCAGAAGATTGCTTGATTTCGGCAATAGATCCAAGTTCAACAAAGGAACCTCCCGCCGTTGGAATTTTGAACGCAAGGAGATTCAGCATGCTTTTTCGATCATCCCCCCGCAGACGCACGAAGATGTCGTACTCATCACCTTCTTGCCGGAACTTGGTAATCTTGGCCCCGTTGAATGCACTGCGGATGGATGTTGCGAGACTGTACATGCTTATTCCCATACGGGAAGCCTTTGTGCGATCCAGATTGATCGAATACTCCGGGACACCGTCTTTCATGCTGACTTCAATGTTTGTAAGGCCATCAATTGTATGGAGTCGGTCTTCAATGGTTCTAGCGAAGTTGAGTCCAGTATCTTCATTATCCCCGAGAATTTCAATTTCTACGGGTTTGCCACCACCGAACATCATTCCATCCATACCATCTCCAGCAGTTATGGAAATTTTCGCTCCAGGAAAACGGGTTGTTATATACTGAAGAGACTCCGCAATTTGTTTATCGCTGCGTTTACGTTTGGATTTGTTCACCAGAGCAATCATAATGGAACCGATGTTGTCCCCGGCGTCACCACCTGTCATGGAACTTTGCATGGCGCTTTCATCACTTTTGCCCCAGCTTCCTAGAATTGCCTGAGCTTCCGGAACTTTATCATTAATCTCGGCAATGATTTCCTTCACATATCTGCCAGTTACTTCCTTCTTTGTCCCTGCGGGCATTTCGACAACTCCCCGGATTGATCCGTTATCCATTTGCTCCATGAAGTCCGTCCCGATGTAGGGTATAAGGGCCACGGAAAGAAGTGCAGTTCCGGTTATAATGGAAAAAGCAATTAATTTATTACCAAGACACCAGGATAGAGCCCCGGCATAAGCCTTTTCAAGTTGAACAAACAACCACTCGGAAGCGTTATAAAGAACCGCAATGATTTTCGGCGGATTAGATTTTCGGACCATGAGAGCTGACAGAACCGGCACTAAAAGGACCGAGACGAAAAGAGATACAATCAGAGTCAGACAGATGACAAATGCAAGCTGGGAAAACAGAATTCCGATCATTCCCTTGACAAAAAGGATAGGAACAAAAATGATAACCGTTGTCAGGGTCGATGCAATAATGGACCCCGCAACTTCGTTTGTTCCCTGCACCGCCGCTTCTGATGGATTTACACCTCTTTCAACGTAGTGAACTATGTTTTCAAGGATAACAATTGCGTTATCCACGACCATTCCCACGGCAATTGAGAGGGAAATCAGTGATATCATATTCAGGGTATATCCCTGCATATACATGAATAAAAATGTAATAATAAGTGAAATTGGGATTGATATTCCGACGATAAATCCCGCCCGGATATTACGAAGAAAGAGCAGAATCACAATAACTACAAAAACAGCCCCGGTCAAAACGGCCTTTCCCAGATTGCTGATGGTATTTTTAATGTTTTCAGACATGTCGCGGATAACTGTAATGCTGATATCTTTGGGAAGAGTCTTTTTGATTTCCTCTACCTTTGATAGAATTTTTCCAGCAACTTCAACAGTGTTGGCGTTGGATTGCTTGTTTACCACTAGCATAACGGCATTTCCTTTTGCCGTTTGCACAAACATTTCCTGGTCGTTTGTACCATCGGACACTTTTGCTACATCTGAAATGCGTACACTTGCCCCAGTATATGGGTTCATGCCAAGGACCAGATCATTTATTTCGTCAACGGATTTGAATTCCCCCGGGGCCCGAACGAGAAATGATGTTCTGTTAATATCCGTTTTACCGATGGGAACGGTAAGATTTGAAGCCGCAATAACCTGTGCAATTCGTGTTACGGGGATTTTAAGGTTTTCAAGTCTTATAGCATCTATATCAACCCTTATTTGCCTTTTTACACCTCCCATGACCACAATCTGCCCGACACCATTGACTTTTTTAATCTGAACAGCAATGTTGTCCTCAATGTATTTGCTGAGGGTAGGGAATCTTTCAGGGCTAGATTCGATTGCCATGATTAAAACGGGCATCATGGAAAAATCAAATTTAAAAATAAAGGGGTTTTCTGCATCGGTCGGAAGCTGCCTTTTCGCCAGATCCAGTTTGTCCCGGATGTCATTAGTGGCATCTGATAATGATGTTCCCCAGTCAAAAGAAAGGGTTACGACGGAAACGTTTTCTTCGGATTTTGATGTAATTTTATCAAGACCGGCAACGGCACCGAGACCGTTTTCCATTACTTTTGTAATATTATTCTCAACTTCCCTCGGCCCTGCTCCGGGGTAGGGTGTCACTACGGTTATGACTGGAATACTGAGATCCGGCATGAGATCAAGTTTAAGGAAGTAAAAAGAGAATCCTCCAAGTAGTGTTAGAGACAGAAAGATAATAATTGAGGCCAGTGGTCGTCGAACCGATAGTGAAACTATTTTCATTTTTTCACCACAGCCTTTTCATGCTTAAAAGGATCTTCTTTCATCAGTCTTACACTCTGCCCATCAAAAACGGCGCGATGTCCAACTGTTATAAGATTTTCCCCGATTTCAAGGCCTTTGCGTATTTCGATATTTTTATCATCTTCAATTCCGGTGGTTACAATTTTTCGAATTGCTATTCCATTTTTATAAACAAAGACATAGTCAAACCCATTACGGTTAATGACACAATCCAGAGGAACTGCAATCTTCTGCCCGCGGTTTTCCAGTTTGAGATTTATCCGGGCAAACATACCGATTTTCAGCGGCTTTTCAATTCGTTCTTTTTTCCCATTAATAATAAGATCGATGGGCTTGTTGTCTATTAAAACTGTTACCTTCAGAGTCTTTGAAACGGGATCCAGCATTTCCCCTATGGTATCCACCGTTGCCGGGAAATCATGATTCCAGGCATCGGTTCGCACCGTGGCTTTGAGCCCCTTTTTCAGCCACGGAATATACTTTTCCCGTATATGGAAATCGATTTTCATTGTTTTCAGATCAGCGATGACAACAAGAGGGGAATTTTTCATGGCTTGAGCTGAGCTCATAAGGTCGCCTTCTTCGACGTTTTTAACGATAATAGTGCCATCCATGGGTGCTTTAATTGTGGCGTCGGACCAGGATGCAGAGGCTAGAGATGCACCGGCCTGAGCCATATCAACTTGCTGTTTTGCAACATTAAAACCGGTTTCAACCCTTTCAAACTCACTTTTGGAAATGGCTTTCTGTTCATACAGCGTCTTCATTCTATTGTAATTGATAGTCATGTTTTGTAGATTAAGCTTAGCCTGATTTACTCCAGCCATAGCCTGCCGGTAATTAAGTGCGATTTTCCAGGCATCCAGTCTGGCAAGAATTTCTCCTTTTTTAACTGTATCGCCTTCTTTTATTTTAAGTGATTTGATCTCTCCCGGCAGCATGGAAAACACAGTCATCTGAAGATTTGATGCTATTGTACCAGTGGAATTTACGGAAAAGTGAATTTCCTCATTCTTTACGGTTTCGGTTATGACCATCATGCGTCGATCTATACGGCTTAGTTCCAATTGGCGCTTTTCCTTATTCTTTTTGGCAGCGATGCCTTTTTGCACATTTGAATAAACTAAAAATCCGATTCCACCAAAGATAGATAATGAAATAACTATTGAAATAAGTCTTTTTACCATGTGAGGTTACTCCCCTTGATATGACCGGTTCCCATGGCATACATGAGATTGGCGACATTTTTGTAATATTCATAAATGCTGTTAACCAGATTTACCGAAGCCCCATCGTAGCGGGTCTGGGCATCAAGCAGAGAAATGGATGTCTTATTGCTGACGGAAAATTGCAGTTCTTCCAGTCGAAGAGTTTCTCTGGCTTCTTTAAGGGCAGTTTTAGCAATGGAAATCTTGTTCCACGATGTCCGGACCTTTTCAAGGCTTGTTTTAAGATTAACCCGTAAGGCCAGATTAAGTTGCCGCTCTGCAGCCATAATACGGTACATCTGGGCTTTAACATGATCCGCTTCAAGGAGTTTTTTATTCCATTCAAAAGTGTATGAGAGATTGATTCCAACAAACCAGGAAGTAGCTGGCTGCAGGCTCCCGAGTCCCTCATTGTGCTCCCACTGAAACATTACATTTGCGCTGGGAAGGGCCATGGTTTGGGATGCTTTGTGAGAGAGTCGGACAATTTCAAGTTTCTTTTTAAGTGTCTTTATTTCCTTGCGGTTTGCTTCCATGGTGCGGAGTGCTTCATCAAAGGATATCTGCACGGGGGATGCCGGAATGGGAAAATTTTCCGTTGGATTGAAAACGGTTTTATCGGAAATTCCCATGTGCATTTTCAGAACTTCCGAGGCGATTGAGTATCCGGATTGAGCTTCAAGACGCTGCTGAACTGCGTTTCCAAGGGCAGTATTGAGGCGCAGAATTTCAGATTTACTGATTAACTCAGCTTTGTAGAATTTCATTGCTCTTTTAAGATGTTCCCTCAGGAGAATCTCCGACTTTTCAGTGACTTTAAGAAATTCACGAGCTTGAAGTACTTGAATATATGCATTAACAACTTTGAATTTTACACTGAGTATATTGAGATCGTTTTCGATTTCGGAAACATCAATATCAATCTTTCGTGCTTTAATCATATTTAAAATGGCAAAGGATGCGGTAATGGGCTGTACTACGGTAATTTTGTAATTCTGGGTGTACATCTCCCGCAGATTTCCAAGGTCCGAAAACATGGAAGCAAGGAAACTCATGCAACCAATGGGGCAATCTTCCGGGATCACCATATTGGATGGCGATCCGAATGACATGGGAAGGGCACTGTCCCAACGAAGAAAAGTAGCCTCCAGGGAGATTTTAGGCAGGATATTACGCTGCTGGGCCTGATAGAGCAGGCGTGATTCTTCGATTTTAAGTTCCCCAAGTTTGAGTTCCGGGTTTTTTTTCAGGGCAGTTTTAATTGAATCCTTGAGCGTCAGTGGTTTTCCATAACTGAAATTCACGGGCTTTGAAACGGAATAAGAACTTATTTCGTTTTTCTCCGGGTCCTTTTTCACCGGCACACTGGTATTTGGTTTTGCAAGTTTTGTTACCGGGGAACTCGTTGTTATTTTACCAGGATCGGTTTTATTCTCGAACTTGGGAGGAATAGTTTTAACCTGTGCATTTGCGGAAAAGCATACTGAAAGGGTCAGACAGGCAGCGAAAATGTTCAGTTTAATCATTTTGAGTAAGTGCCTTTCGGATTATATTTTTAATTTCTATGACGAATTCCTCAGTACTGCAGGCAAGACCTTCGTTTGAAAGCTTGGCATAGAGCTTCATTCCGAAAACCTGATGTGAAAACTCGAAGAATGCAGAAAAAGCCGGGATATTAACGGGAGGCTTTTTACCTTCCCAGGCTTTTTCCATGTATTGGATAATCATATTAATTGATTGAGATGTGTGCTCAATAATCCGGTTTCTCAGAAATGGGACGATTTCGAATATTTCTTCAAAAATATTTTTGTAAGAGGATGTCACTTTGTCAGTGAAATCAGCTTTGTAGTCAATAATGTCACAGAGCCGATCCATGATATCCTTATCTAATTCCAGAATCTTTTTTTGATCTTCTAAAAGTGTAATAAGCTGCCTGTCTGCAAGGGCAAGTACAAGGTCATCTTTTGATTTGAAATAATAGTAAAGCGCGGTCTTTGTAAGCCCCAATTCACCGGCGATATCCTCGAGAGTGGTCTTGCGATATCCGTGTTCGAGTATGGATTTCATCGCTGCATCCAGGATCATTTCACGTTTCTTACTGGCCTTTGGATTCATTATAGCTCTCCTGTTTTCGGCGAACTGTTATTCAGCAGGGGATTCAAAACAATCGTCTAAAACCGAAATCGGCATAGGCAGTTTTCTTAGTTCGTGTCCTGTAATTCAATTTTTATCAAAATTGAGCATGTTTACGAAAACATGCTATTCAGAACACTACAATAATTTCAAGGTCTTCATTCTTAATGTCCTGTGTCCAAATTTGGTGTAAACTTGAAAAGATCGTATTACAGGACATTAAC
>JAHJMN010000200.1 GCA_018821305.1 Myxococcota bacterium | reverse complement strand
TGTTTCTGTTTCTGATTCCCTGAAATAGTTAAATCCTTATAACTGCATTTAGTTTTGTTAACAATATCAACTAATACGCCTTAACCGATCAACATTGGGTCTAGTTCGTGTCCTGTAATTCGCTTCGCGAAGAAATTTATTAAAATTTCTAACAGGCCACTAATAATATTTTCAACACCTTGCGGTTACTGTCCTGAGCAAAAAATTGGTTAAAAATTTGATTTTCGGTATTTCAGGACAGTAACTAATTATACATTGATATTGGATATTTACGACCTGACCCTGTGCCCTGTTTACCTGACTACCGGGCTTTCCCTGTTAAAAAATTTCAGGCAGACCGGAACAGGAAAGCAGGAATGCTGGAATGCTGGAGCAGGAAAGCAGGAAAGCAGGGGCTCTTTCTTGAAGCATTTCCTGAAAATTGCTCAGTAGCGCATTACTCCGGAAGGGGGCAGTGTCGATTGCATTGACAATTTGTCTTACTCCCGGTACAACCACTTTATGAGCCGGGCTAAAAACTGCATTGCAGTTCTTATTATATTTTTCATTCTTCCATTTTCCCATGAAGTTACGGAAAACCTGTTTCATTACTTTGCGTTCGGACATTTTTCCATTCTTGAATCCGAAGGCCCCCATCATAAGCACAACTCCGGCGAAGAAGGCCATATGCACGGTTGCTGTGAAAATGGTTGTCAGAAGACAGCTCAATTTGTGATGCCTGTTTCCTTCATTGAAAAACGCCGCACCGTGCCCGCCGTCCGCACCCGGACGTCCATCAGGGAGGCCGGTAACCTTCTCAGCGGTTTTTCTGTTCCCCCCTTCCGTCCACCCTGTGTCTGATTTCTTCTAAAAACAATTCGAGAAAATTAAAAATAAACTTCCCGGGGGATAAGGGAAAACAATGAAAAACATTCAAAACTCTATAATAATTTTTTTATTGGCTGCTTACGGCTGTGGACATCACGGGCACGGCCATGAACACGGCGGTGACGAAAAGACTGAAAACACTGTTGGAATAAAAATGACCACAGAGGAAGCAAAGATTGCCGGTGTAGTAACGGGGAAGGTCATTGAATTAAAATTGAAAGTTCGCCGGACAATCCCCGGGGAAGCGATAATTACCCCTGGTAATACTGCGAAAATGAAAGCGCCGGCCTCGGGATTCTGGATTTCCGACGTCATTCTCCGAGCGGGATCACCGGTTAAATCTGGTGCCATAGTTGGTTATGTTATCCCTGTGGAAAGCGGCTGGAATTCCCGTAGTGCGAAGATCGAAGCTTCCATTGAATGGGAACGGTATCAAGCAGCGCAAAAACGCCTGAAAAGGCTTCAGCAACTGCACAAAAAGGGCCTTGAACCACTGGAAGGTGTCATAGTAGCGGAAAACGATGTCAAATCGAGCCTTTCAAAGTTAAATCTTGCAGCGGGTAAAGTGAAAAAAAGCACTGGCAGCGCAAACGGAGAATTACTGAAAACAAACGGTTATGCCCTCCGTAGTCCAATATCCGGACGCACTAAGGCGGCAGCGATTATTCAGGGTTCCTGGGTCAATCAAGGGGATACAATTGTCGAAGTAATTGATAGTACATCCCTTTGCATAAAAAGCCGACTGTTTGAATCTGATAAGTCCGTTCTGGGAAGGAAACCGTCGGGGCTCTTTATTACATCAGAAGTAAAACGCCCCATCGGCCTGGACCTGTACGCCCAGCGGCCGCTGGAAATGGGTGTTGCAATCACATGTTTCAGTGTGGAAAACAAGGATTCCTCAATCAAACCTGGTCAGAAAGGGCATCTGAGTTTAGTGGCCGGAGAGACAACACTTCGGCTGGCAGTTCCCTCAAGCGCACTGATTGAAGATTCCGGGGCAGTATATGTGTTTATTAAAATCAATGAAGACACATTTGCACGACGCATCATCAAAGCGGGAATCACTGACGGAAAAAACGTGGAAATAATTGACGGTTTAACGAAGGGCGATGAAATCGTAATAAAAAACGCGGCTCAACTCGAATTTGCCGCTGCCAGTGCCAAACCCGCGGCAACACATGTGCACTGACAAAGGGATTTACCCATGAAATTCATGATAAATATTATAAGCTTCAGCATTCGGCGTCCAGCGGTCATCATTTTCGCTGCGCTTCTCATATGCGCTATGGGAATATTCGCATTTCAGTCCTCCCCCCGGGACGTATTCCCGGACTTGACGGCACCTTCCGTTGCTGTAATCACCGAAACGGGAATGATGGCGCCAGAGGAAACGGAGGTTTTAGTTACACTTCCCGTGGAAATGGCTCTGGCAGGACTTAAAGGGATAAGGCGAACCCGCTCCGCATCAATGTTCGGATATTCCATGGTTTGGGCGGATTTCGATTGGGGGGTTGACATACTCAAAGCAAGACAACAGGTGGCGGAAAAGCTGCAGACGGTGACTCTTCCCGAGGTCACAGTTACCCCGGTAATTACTCCGGAGGCTTCGGTAATGGGTGAAATCATGTCCTTTGGAATCACCTCGGACAGCGTTTCACAGGCGGTCTTGCGGGATACAGGCATCCGCATGGTTCAGCGTGAGATTCAGCAGATTCAAGGAGTTTCCCGTGTTGTTACCTCCGGGGGACTCACGGGGATTTTTTCCGTTTCAATCGATCCTGTCAAACTTGAGCACCACAAAGTCAACTGGCAGGAAATCCGAAAAGCCCTTGAAACGGCGAGAAATACTTCTGCCGGATTTGCCTCCCGTAACCACCGTCAGTCGATGATCAGGATTTTTGGAAAATACCAATCGGAAAAAGAAATTATGCAGATAGCCATAAAACGAGAAGACGGCTCGTTTATCCCTCTTTCGGAAATAGCTTCCATTAAAAGAGATGTACTTTTACCCACAGGGCAGTCGCGAATTAACGGTAAAGTTGGTGTAATGTTTACTGTAATCCGGCAACCGGATGTGGATACCGTTGAGCTTACGAGGCGAATCAGGAAGAAAATTGAAGAGATCCGCAAAAGATTACCCCCGGGGGTGATACTCACGGGAGATCTCTACAACCAGGCGGAATTCATTAAAACTTCAATCAATAACGTAACCTCATCATTGAAGTGGGGCGCGGCCCTGATCACAATTATCCTGTTTATTTTCATGCTCAACTGGAGAACAGCTTTTATATCAATTACGGCTCTCCCGTTGTCTCTTTTTATCTCTTTCATTCTTATGAAGTATTTTTCCGTAAGCATAAATACCATGTCCCTTGGAGGGCTCACCCTTGCCATCGGTGTTTTAATAGATGACTGCATCATCGGAGTAGAAAACTCCTGGCGCCGCATGAATATGGCAGCACTACTGCCGGAAGAAGAGCGGCCCGGCCGGGCTTCAGTTATATTTGAAGCGTCCAGAGAAGTCCTCAAAGGGGTTTTCTTTGCAAACATCCTTATTGCTCTTGTTTTCATACCGGTTTTCTTTACCGGAGGTATGGAAGGACGGCTTATCGCCCCCCTCGGCTTTACCTATATTACGGCAAATCTGTCCTCGCTGCTTATTTCCATAACACTCACTCCTGCGTTGAGTTTTCTTCTCCTGCATCCTGACCGGCAGGAAAAACATGGCGAAAGCCCTGTGCTGAGGGTACTGAAACGACTTTACTCCCCTGCTCTTCGCGCAACGGTGAGATATCCCCTCGGGCCCATTGCCATCGTAATTATAGTCATTGCGGGGGCGGCCACGGTGATGTCAAAACCCGGAAGACGATTTCTTCCCGAGTGGAATGAGGGGGCGCTGAATATCACGGTAAGTGTACCATCGGGACTGAATCTAGATGAATCGTCAAGACTTGCGACTTTAGCTGAGAAAGCAATCCTTGAAGTTCCCGGTGTTATTTCCGTTGCAGGAAAAACCGGAAGAGCTGAAAAGGATGAGCATGCCCAATCCATTACGGGCACCGAAATCGAAGTGGCTCTTAAATCAGGCTCTACTAAGAAAACCATCACTGAAATAAGGGAGAAACTGGCCTTGATTAAGGGGATAAAATTCCAGATGGGTCAACCCGTTTCACATCGAATAGACCACATGCTGTCCGGGGCACGGAGCGCACTTGCAGTGAAAATAACCGGCGATAATCTGAATACGCTTAAAGACCTCGCGGATCAGACGGCGGCTTTAATGGGCACGATCAGCGGTTTAACCGATGTAAATATTGAACCTCAAACTTCCACCGCCCAAAAGCACATCAGGCTGAAACATTTCACGCTGCCGGAAGCGGGCCTTGGAACAGGGGAAGCGGCGGATTTCTTTGAAATGGCCTTATACGGTTTGAAAAGCGGATGGATCTTCACAGACGGCCTCTATCGGGATATTTATCTTCAGTTCAAAAAGAGTAAACATTCATCATTTGAGGAAACCTTTGATAATTTGAGAATTTCCACAACGGGCCGGGGATACATTCCCGTAAGTGAAATCGCATATTATAAAAACGCCTCAGGCCCTGAGGTTATAAGACGGGAAAATGGCACCAGAAGAATACTCATAACTGCTTCGTTCAGTACATCTGATACGGATGGGGCAGTTCGAAGGCTTCAAAAAGCCATGGACAATCAGGTAAAATTACCCGAAGGTTACTCAGTGCATTTTGGAGGTCAGTTCGAAAGTGAAAAGCGGGCCTCGAAAGCAATAACAATTTCCGCTGTAATTATTACCATTGCGATACTCGTCATTCTTATAATTGCTTTTGGCAACTGGCAGAAGGCCGCCTTCATGCTCCTGAACGTTCCCTTTGCTCTTGCAGGGGGCCTTTTTGCAATGTATCTGACGAAAACACCATATTCCGTTCCTTCTCTTCTTGGATTTATTACGCTTTTTGGCATAACTGTACGTAATGGAATAATTCTTGTAAGCCACTGGGAAACACTCGAAAAAGAAGAATCAACGGGACTTTTCGACACCGTAGTCCGGGGTTCCCTTGAACGACTGGCCCCTGTACTTATGACAGCTCTCACATCCCTGCTGGCCCTCGTTCCCCTGATTTTTTATTCAACAAAGACGGGAAATGAGATCCAGGCCCCCATGGCTATTGTCATCGCCGGGGGTTTGATAACATCCATGCTTCTAACTTTGCTGGTTTTCCCCTCGTTTTATTTTCACCTGTCAAAACGCCTTCACTGGCACTGAAATTAGACCATTTCCTTCTTCGATGTTGAATCCGCGGATCATGATTTCTATCCTTTTAATCCGCAATTGGATATCGGCGTTTGGATTCAAATAAATCGTTCGTGTCCGGAAATTCGCTTCGCGAAGAATTTTATTAAAAATTCTATCCGGCCACTAGACCGCTTCATTAGTAAAAGGATCGAAACGGGAAAAGTGAATGTTTTCATCCTGCCATTTGTAATTATGCTTTGATGTTGAATGTTTATGACCTGATCCTGAACCTGTTTTCCTGACTACCTGAGTCCCTGTAAAAAAATTCAGGTAAACAGGAAATCAGTAGCAGTAACAGGACAATCAGGGTCTTTCTCCTGAAGGCTTTCTTTGAATTAAGTAACAATCGTATTACTCAGGAAGCGGTCTAG
>JAHJMN010000023.1 GCA_018821305.1 Myxococcota bacterium | reverse complement strand
GTCCTGAAATACCGAAAATCAAATTTTTCGCCCGATTTTTGCTCAGGACAGTAACCGCAAGGTGTTGAATTTATTATAGTGGCCTGTTAGGATTTTTAATAAAATCCTTCGCGAAGCGAATTACAGGACACGAACTATTTAGTTAATGTCCTGTAATACCAAATTTTCAAGTTTACACCAAATTTGTACACAGGACATTAAGAATGAAGGCCTTGAAATTATTGTAGTGTTCTGAATAGCATGTTTTCGTAAACATGCTCAATTTTGACAAAAATTGAATTACAGGACACGAACTATTTCACCCGAACGATGTCTTTACGAAAGTCATTTTGAATCAAGCAGCAGTAAGAATTGCGTGGCCGTCCCCGATCATCACGACTGTAGTTACCGCGAATGCAGAAATAAGCGTAGTTTTTCCAGTAAGTTTGAATTCGTCTGCGATGTTTTAAAGACGGAGGCCCCATCCCCATGGTGGCAATTCCAGGAGTACAGATGATTTGGGGAGAAAGTTTTGCTATGTAGCTCCAGGATGCCTGTTTGAGATGACCGGGTTTGTAAAACTTACCTGGAATTACTTTTTTCTTTGCAGTTACAGGGTCCATGAGGCCAAAAGAATCAATGATTTTGCCTTCACTGAAATATGATAAAGCTCCTGCACCACCTACAGCTATTTTTACAGTATGGCCTTCAGGGCCCAACAGGGATTTGAACCTTTTTCCTGCAATTACTCGATCTGAAACAAAGTTTTTCATTCCCGCAACTGATTCCATTCCGAACCAGGTTTTTTCGGATTTTTTACTCTTTGATAGTATTTTTAATGATTGAGTTAACTGAACAGTGGCAAAAAGAATGGCAATTGCACCAGTTACTATAAATGTATATCTGAAGTGTTTTTGAAGAAAAATATGAGCCTCATTAAGGGAACTGAATAAAAGAATTATTAAAATCGGCCAGATGGGCAACATCATGCGATGCATGGCCATAAAGTCCCCGCCGGAAAGGACAATGTGAATAGTCAGACTTAAAGATAAAACTATCAGTAAAATGGCCCGGGTAATTCTTTCCGGTTTAATAAAAACGGCTGCTATAAGGGGTAAAAAGGCAAACAGCCAGTAGTAAGAAAAGAAAGATTTTACATAGTTAATTCCATGTTTTATAAGAAAATCAGGCGGAATACCATATACTTTTGTGTACCATGTATTTGGGATGAGTGAACCGTAATAAAAAAATCTGAAAAGGCTGTGAACGATAAAAGCAGAAACGAGCAGTGACCCCGCGATGAAAACATTGTTAAAATATGGTATAGAATCTTTATATTTTCGTAAAATACTCTGGAAAAATACGAAAAAGCCGGAAATCCCCGCAAGCATGATACCTTCCGGTCTCGTAAGAATGCATCCGCTCCAGGTTAGAAAATAAAGTAAAACCCATCGACGTGAGGATGGCAATTCAAAAGTCAGGTAAACACCCCACAGGAAAAAGGCCGTAAAAGCCATTCCTTCAAGTCCACCTGTGGTCCAGAAAGCAAAAGTACCATTAAACAGACATGAGAAAACAGCAAGAATAACAAGAGGGACAGACACAGAAAAAGAATCTTTCAGTATTTTTCCTGCGGCTGCTAAAACAGCAACTGCGGAGATGAAAGTTAAAAAATGAACAATAATTTCAAGGCGAATTCGAAGGAGCGAAAAGAATGAAAGAGTGAGAGTCCAGAGAAAATTTGTGTATCCTTCAACTTTTTCTCCGGAATTGAAAACCAACTCCCCACTGCGGGCTAGATTTCGAGCATATCGAAAAGAAATAAAAGCGTCATCACTTACAAAAAATCCAATCCATGCAGTAAAAACAGCCAGTGAGACCGCTGCGAAAAGTAAAATGAGAGGGATGTTATATTTTTTCAGGAAGGCAAGGGGGGACATCAGAGTGTCTGGACCTGATCGCGACCGGCGTTTTTAGCACTGTAAAGAGCTCTGTCAGCCCATTCGATCATTTCCCTGGTGGTAAGAATATTATGATAAGGAATAGAAGAAACCCCCAGGGACATGGTTACTTTAAGAGGTTTATCCTCCCAGGGGAAGGGATAATCGGAAATTGCAATTCTCATGCGTTCCGCGAGAATCATACCGTTATCGTGAGCAATTCCACGGGCGATCAGTGCGAATTCTTCACCACCGTAACGGGCAAATACATCTTCACTCCGAATTGAACGATGGATCCGTTTGGAAAGCTCTACCAAAACAGCGTCACCACAAAGATGACCCCATGTATCATTAAATGTTTTAAAGTGATCAAGATCCATGATTACCAGCGTAAGAGGGAATTTATGCCTGACTGCATATGAGAATTCACTCTCAAGGCGTTCAAGAAAATATCTTTTATTATAAGCCTTAGTCAGGCCATCACGCAGGGCACTTTCAAACATTTGCTTTTGAAATTCTTCTTCAATTTTATCATGATATGTGAATTTCAAAATCGTTGTTTGACCAACCTGAATTTTATCTCCGTCCTGCAGAAGTCGCCGGGAAATCTTATCAGAGTTAACATAAGTTCCATTTGTGGAGTTAAGATCTTCGAGCATTACTTCGCCGCCGGGAAGATTTATAAGTCTGCAGTGGCTGCGAGAAACGCCTTCTTCAAGGAGGGGCACAGTGTTTGCATGGCTTCGGCCTATGGTCATTTCATCTTCTTCGATACGAAACATCTGACCGACGGCGGTTCCTGAGATAACTATGAGGCACGCATAGGCTTTTTTCCTGGACCCTCGAAGACTATTTAAACTTACAATTTGTGTGGTTTCTTCAGTCAAATCGTTACTCCACTTAATATTTATTATAATTGGTACAATCAGGTACCAAATACTATTTTTAACACAACCGTATATCAATTCAATATGTAGATGAACGGATGAACAGATATTTTTAAAAAGTTCGTGTCCGGAAATTCAATTTTTATCAAAATTGAGCATGTTCAGGAAACCTGCTATTCAGAACACGACAATAATTTCAACTTCTTAATTACTATTGTCCAGTGTTGAATTTCATCGTTAACTTGAAAATTCGGCATTAAAGGACATTACCTGAATAAAAAACTCCTTATAGTGTTATAACGGCTGTTCTCTAAAAAGATTAACCTGATTTTTAAAGGTTTTTTATGTAAAAGAACCTTTTCAGATAGCAATACCGGAAAAACGAAGATCTCAAAACTGTGGTTTTATTCGGTTTTTTATGCGCATTTTTTGTGAAGAATATTATTTAATACATGCCTGTTTATTAGGGTTATCACTTTGTTTTTGATGGATTTTTCACAACTACAAACCATGAATTTCCATGTAAGAAAAAAAGAAAAATACTGCTTTATTTACTTGACAAGGAGCAATGCATAACCTATAAAGCTGAGTCACGCGCGATTGCGTTCGCTGGCGTAGCTCAATCGGCAGAGCAGCTGATTTGTAATCAGCAGGTTGCGGGTTCGATTCCCATCGCCAGCTCTGCTGGATTTTTATCCAGCACACCCTTGGTGGGGTTCCCGAGTGGCCAAAGGGAGCAGACTGTAAATCTGCCGTCGGTGACTTCGGTGGTTCGAATCCACCCCCCACCACAATTTTTTGCGGGAATAGCTCAGTTGGTAGAGCATCAGCCTTCCAAGCTGAGGGCCGCGGGTTCGAATCCCGTTTCCCGCTCCAATCCCGGGAGCTGCCCACGTAGCTCAGGAGGTAGAGCACCTCCTTGGTAAGGAGGAGGTCATCGGTTCAAGTCCGATCGTGGGCTCACCTTAACAACATAATTCACGCCCTTACGAATGGGCATTTTGGAGGACAGCTAATGGCAAAGGAAAAATTTGTACGTGATAAGCCGCATGTAAACATTGGTACCGTCGGACACATCGACCATGGCAAGACCACTCTTACAGCTGCCATCACCAAGTATCTCGCCACAAAGGGAGGCGCTAAATTCGTAGCTTTCGATGAAATCGATAAAGCCCCCGAAGAAAAAGAACGCGGTATTACAATTAATACAGCTCACGTTGAATATCAGACAGCAAACAGACACTACGCACACGTCGACTGCCCCGGACATGCCGACTACATTAAAAACATGATCACCGGCGCCGCTCAGATGGACGGAGCTATTCTCGTTGTAAGCGCTCCCGATGGTCCGATGCCTCAAACAAGAGAACACGTTCTCCTTGCAAGACAGGTTAACGTTCCTTATATCGTAGTTTTCCTCAACAAAGTTGACATGATGGATGCAGACGATGCAGAACTCATCGATCTCGTTGAAATGGAAGTTCGCGAACTCCTTTCTTTATACGGATTCCCAGGAGACGATCTCCCGGTTGTAAGAGGTTCAGCTCTTAAAGCCCTCGAGACCAGCGATCCTAACGATAAATGGAGTCAGGATATTCAGGCCCTTATGGACGCTTGCGATAATAACGTTCCGGAACCTGAAAGACAGATCGACAAAGACTTCCTTATGCCCGTTGAAGACGTTTTCACGATTACTGGTCGTGGAACCGTTGTTACCGGCCGTATTGAACGCGGTCAGGTACATACCGGCGACGCAGTAGAAATCGTTGGCTTTGGCGAAACAACAAAATCCACCTGTACTGGTGTTGAAATGTTCCGCAAGATCCTCGATGAAGGTATGGCTGGCGACAACGTAGGTCTCCTCCTTCGTGGTATCAAAAGAGAAGACGTAGAACGTGGTCAGGTTGTTGCAAAACCCGGTTCAATTAAACCGCACACCAAGTTCCTTGCTGAAGTTTACGTACTGAAAAAAGAAGAAGGCGGCCGTCACAAGCCCTTCAAAGATGGTTATAGACCACAGTTCTACTTCAGAACAACAGACGTTACCGGTATCATTAAGCTTCCGGATGGCGTTGAAATGGTTCTTCCCGGTGACAATATCACCATGACCGTTGAACTCATTACTCCGATCGCAGCCGAAAAAGGTCTCCGCTTCGCTATCCGTGAAGGTGGAAGAACAGTCGGTTCCGGCGTTGTAACTGAAATTAATGAATAGTGAGGGTTTCTCATGGGTAACCGCGTAATAGTAACCCTTGAATGCAAGGATTGTAAAAACCGTAATTATACTACGACTAAGAATAAGCGTACAACTCCCGATAAGTTGGAGTTCAATAAGTACTGCCGGTTCTGCAGGAAGCATACATCTCATAAAGAGACCAAGTAGTTTTCCCGGTTTCCTCAATTCTTTCCGTTTTCAGATCTCAACATATTAGTTCAAAAGACTTCTAAAAAATATTGTTGAGATCATTGACAGTGTTTCTCGGGAGGTGTAATAATCGCCTCCCTATAGGGTAGTAGCTCCAACGGTAGAGCAGCGGTCTCCAAAACCGCGGGATGTGGGTTCGAATCCCTCCTGCCCTGCCGCCTTCGAGGCTTCGAGGTATACATATGGGCGAAAGAAAATATATACATTTGGTTTTTCTGGTAGGCATGATAGTCATGTCATGGATCATGATTAACCTGACTGAGTGGATCTGGGGTTACTTTGCCAGACCTGAAAGACTTTGGGTAAGTCTAATCGGTGTTGCCGCCGGAGCGATTTTTGTAGGTCGCTACTGGATGCGGAAATCTGCTTTTGAATGGGTAAGTCTTATAGTTAATGAACTTAAAAGAGTTACCTGGCCTACTAAGCAGGAAACCAGCAGTGCAACATATGTTGTAATTATTACGGTTTTCATTTCTGCCATTATAATGTTCACTTTTGACTGGTTCTGGTCCTTTGTAACTGACTGGATTCTTACCAGTTAGACTTCTGGAGAAATACCATGGCTATGAAATGGTACGTGGTTCATACCTACGCTCAGGCTGAAGAGTCTGTAAAAGCATCCATTCTTGAAAGAGCCGCGGCGGAAGGCCTGGGCGATCTCTTCGGTCAAATTCTTATTCCTATGGAAAGAGTCGTTGACATTAAAAACGGAGAGCGCAGGACATCCTCCCGGAAATTCTTCAGTGGCTACATCTTTGTCCAGATGGAAATGTGTGAAGAAGCATGGCATCTGGTGAAGTCGTCACCTAAAGTAACCGGATTTCTTGGTGGTCAAGAACCGGCTCCTCTTCCTGAACATGAGATCGAGGCTGTAAGGGCTCAGATCCAGGAAGGTGCCACAAAACCCAAGCCGAAGATCTCCTTTTCTGATGGTGAAAGAGTCAGAGTTACCGACGGACCCTTCAGTAACTTCCAGGGAATCGTTGAAGAAGTTAAACCTGAAAAGCAGAAACTCCGCGTACTTGTTTCAATTTTTGGAAGAGCAACTCCTGTCGAGCTGGATTTCACACAGGTTGAAAAAAGTTAAAAAACCACTTGTATTCTTGTCTTACATACAGTATACATGCGACGGTTTTTGCGTTTATTAACTATATAACGCTAATATTGGTGATTTCATGAAAAAAGTTATTGGTCAAATTAAGCTTCAGTTACCCGCAGGAAAAGCAACACCTGCTCCGCCCGTTGGTCCCGCTCTCGGTCAGCACGGCGTTAATATTATGGAATTCTGTAAGTCTTTCAATTCAAAAACTCTGAAGGACGATGGAATGATTATCCCTGTGGTAATTACCGTTTATTCAGACAGATCCTTTACATTTATTACTAAGACACCTCCTGCCGCTATTTTGCTTATTAAAGCATCCGGCGTTGCAAAAGGAAGTGGAGAGCCTAATAAAAATAAAGTTGGCAAAGTAACCCATAATCAGGTTGCTGATATTGCCAAACTCAAGATGGTGGATCTTAACACCACCGATCTTAATGCAGCAATCAGAACCATCGAAGGAACTGCTCGTTCGATGGGTATTGACGTAGTAGACTGAGTCTATTTTTTCCCGTTACCACCGTGCAATTATGCCGGTGGGAGGCAAAAGGAGTAACTATGCCGCAAAGAGGTAAAAAGTATCTGGCCGCTCTTGAAAAAGTCGACAGACTCAAGAGATATTCTCTGAATGAGGCCACAGATTTAATCCCAAAGATTACCACATCAAAATTCGATGCCTCGGTGGATATAGCTGTAAAACTCGGTGTTAATCCGAGACACGCTGATCAAATGATCAGAGGTGCAGTTGTTCTCCCCCACGGTACTGGAAAAGTCGTAAGGGTACTCGTTTTCGCAAAGGGCGATAAAGCACAGGAAGCTTTAAACGCTGGAGCAGACTTTGTTGGAGCCGAAGACCTGGTCGAAAAGATCCAGAAAGAAAACTGGCTTGATTTCGACAAGACCATTGCAACACCAGATGTTATGGCTCTTGTTGGTAAAATCGGCCGTATACTTGGTACAAGGGGGCTCATGCCCAACCCTAAAGTTGGAACGGTAACTTTCGATGTCGATAGAACCGTAAAAGAACTTAAGGGTGGTCGAGTTGAATTCCGTGTTGAAAAAGCCGGTATCATCCACTGTACTGTAGGCAAAGTTAGTTTCGGTGGACAAAAACTCGCCGAAAATATCATGGCTGTTGTTGATACGCTTATTAAATTGAAGCCATCAACCGCCAAGGGAACATATGTAAAAAGTATTTCTATTTCCCCCACCATGGGACCTGGAATAAAACTTGATGTTTCTCAGGTTCTTTCAGTCCTGTCACAGTAAAGGGATACAGATATGAACAGAGTTCAAAAAGACGCCCAGTTAGAATATCTGAAGGATGTAATAAATGTTGCACCTTCCCTGGTATTGATTGATTTCAAAGGAATTAATGTTGAAACAATCACTCGCATTAGACGTGAATTCCGGGAAGCCAACTGCGAATACAAAGTTATCAAGAACACTCTTCTGGCTCACGTTGTAAAAGGTACAAAAGCTGAAGTAATTAATGAACTTCTCCATGGACCGATTGCAATCGCCTATTCAAAAGAAGATCCTGCAGCACCTGCAAGAGTTTCTGTGAAATTTGCCAAAGAAGTTGACAAATTCCGCATTCATGGCGGATATGTTGATGGTGTTGTTCTTGATGATAAAGGTGTTGAAGCTCTCTCAAAGATGCCTTCCAAAAAGGAACTTCAGGGAATGCTTCTTGCGACTATGCTTGCAGTTCCGCAGGGAATGCTCAAGCTTATGCTTGCGGCTCCTCAGCGTATGCTGCTTGTGCTTAACGCAAAAAAGAACAAAATGGATGAAAATAACAGTTAGTATTATATTTTAATATTTTTTAGGAGGACAAAATGGCAGTAACTAAAGAACAAGTAATAGAATTTCTCAGCAACATGACAGTCATGGACATGGCTAACCTCGTAAAAGAACTCGAGGACAAATGGGGCGTTGAAGCTGCACCTGCAGTTGTAGCCTCTGCTGCTGCTCCTGCTGCTGCTGCACCAGAAGTAGAAGAAAAGACTGAATTCGATGTAATCATCAAAGAAGTTGGCGCTAATAAAATAGAAGTTATTAAAGCCATCCGTCAGATCACAAGTCTTGGCCTCAAAGAAGCCAAAGATATGGCCGCAGACGGCGCAATGGTGAAACAGGCTGTTACAAAGGACGAAGCTGAATCAATTAAGAAGGCTATGGAAGCAGCTGGGGCTAAGGTCGAAGTTAAGTAATAAGATCCTGTCAGATCGACAGGAATAAAATGACCGAAAAGATTCCGGGTATCCGGCGCTGGGAAGTGTAACCAGCGTCGGATATCTTTGTTTTTTACCTCCAGGAGTTGTAAATGTCCTCTCTTATACAAAGGAATAGCCGTTTCCGGAGAACTTTCAGTAAGATCCACTGCCCCGTTTCAATTCCTAACCTGATATCATTTCAGAAAGAGTCATACGAGTATTTCCTGCAAATGGATGTTCATCCTGATGACCGGAAAGACACTGGTCTGCAGAAAGTTTTCAAGGACATTTTCCCTATAACCGATTACCAGGGAATCTCTTCTCTTGAATTCGTAAAATATACAATCGAACCACCAAAGTACGATGTTGAAGAATGTCGTCAGCGTGGGCTTACTTATGAAGCAACAGTACGTGTTACAATAAGGCTCATAATCTGGGATAAACCTGCGACGGAAGATGAAGAAAATCCTGAAGTTTCCGAAGCAAGGGAAATTCGTGATTTCAAAGAAGAAGAAGTATTTTTCGGAACTATTCCGCTCATCACCGATTATGGTACTTTCATGATAAACGGTGTTGAACGTGTTGTAGTTTCTCAGTTACACCGTAGTCCTGGTGTATTTTTTGATCATGATAAAGGAAAGGGCCACGTTTCCAAGAAACTTCTCTACAGTGCCCGACTTATACCTGCCCGCGGTAGCTGGCTTGATTTTGAATTTGATGCGAAAGATATTCTTTATGTAAGAATCGATCGACGCAAAAAAATGCCGGCTTCCATTCTGCTTCGTGCTCTTGGAATGGATACGCCGACTATTCTCAATACATATTATTTTACAGAGACCATCAGGCCTCTTGATGACAGTACCTGGAAAAAAGAAATTGATCTCGACAAGCTTTTGAATTTCAGTCTTAACTATGACATCATTGCTTCAGAGACAAGAGAAATTCTTATCCCAAGAAAGAAAAAACTGTCTAAAAAGCGTATTCGAGACGCCAAAAAACTCGGTGGCGATATTCATATCGTTCCTGATGCATACCTTCTCGGAAAAGAAGGCTTTACGCCTAAAATCATAGCTGAAGATATTATTGATCCTTCCACTGGGGAAGTTCTTGCCACATGCAATCAGATCGTTACCCGTGAAGTGCTCAAGAAACTCCGTGAAGCAGCTATTAGCGAATTTAAGACATTCTTTATTGATAATCGTCATGTTCATGATTACATGAGACAAACGACGACGGTCGATAAAGTAAATTCTCCAGAAGAAGCTATTCTGGAAATATACAAAAGACTCCGCCCCGGGGAGCCGCCGACTCTTGAAACAGCAAAAAAATATTTTGAAAGTCTGTTTTTTGATCCCAACCGATACGATCTCAGTCGCGTCGGTCGTATGAAGATCAATTTGAAATTCAAATATAAGCCTGTTAAAACAGAGACAATTCTTTGTTCCGAAGATATTATCGAAACAATCCGTTATCTGCTTAGACTCAGGGAAAATCATGGAACCATAGATGATATTGATCATCTTGGTAACAGACGTATTCGCGCCGTTGGCGAACTTCTTGAAGCGCAGTATCGTGCAGGTCTTGAAAGACTGAAACGCGCGGTACGCGAAAGAATGGCCACCAGTGGAGAAATGGAAACCTGTATGCCTCATGATCTGGTGAATTCCAGACCAGTGGCCAGTGCAGTAAAAGAATATTTCTCTTCAAGCCAGTTGTCCCAGTTTATGGATCAGACTAATCCACTGAGCGAAATTACTCACAAACGCCGTCTTTCTGCTCTCGGCCCCGGTGGTCTTACAAGAGAAAGAGCAGGATTCGACGTTCGCGACGTTCACTCAACTCACTATGGTCGCATTTGTCCGATTGAAACACCGGAAGGTCCAAACATCGGTCTTATCGCATCATTGGCATCTCATGCTAAAATCAATGAGTTCGGATTCATTGAAACACCGTATCGTGATGTTATTGAACGCAAAGTTGTGGATACTGATGGTCACATTCGTTACTATTCAGCTCTTGAAGAAGAAGATCATAAAATAGTTGAGGCTACAATACCCTACGATGAAGAAGGTTATATTAAGCCTAACTGGTCATCCGTAAGGCATTCCGGTGAGGTTATTAATATCACTACGGAAGAGATAACCCTTATGGATGTTGCTCCAGAGCAACTCGTAAGCGTTGCTGCTTCACTTATTCCTTTCCTTGAACATGACGACGCTAACCGTGCTCTCATGGGTGCAAACATGCAGCGTCAGGCTGTACCTCTTGTAAAAACCCGGGCTCCTTTAGTTGCAACAAAACTTGAGCCTCACATTGCAAGAGACAGCGGTGTTTGCGTCGTTGCCAAGCGTGATGGATCAGTAGTTATGGTTGACGGTGCTCGCATCGTTGTTAAACCAGACATTGATGAAAATTCAATAGATCTCGGAAAAGATGTAAAACCTGATATTTATACTCTCGTAAAGTTCCGTCGTACAAATCAGAACACCTGCTATAATCAAAAACCGATTGTTGATGTCGGCGACCGTGTAAAAGCCGGTGACGTTATTGCTGATGGTCCTGCAACGGAGATGGGCGAACTTGCTCTTGGTCAAAATGTCGTTGTAGCTTTCATGCCCTGGTCTGGATACAACTTTGAGGACTCAATCCTTATTAATGAAAGACTGGTCAAAGAAGATGCCTTCACATCCATTCATATTGAAGAATACGAATGTGATGCCAAGGAAACCAAACTTGGAAGTGAAGAGATAACAAGAGATATTCCCAACGTAAGCGACGAAGCATTAAAAGATCTTGATGATGCGGGAATAGTTCGCATCGGTGCCGAAGTAAAACCTGGTGATATTCTCGTAGGTAAAGTTACACCAAAAGGTGAAACACAACTTACACCTGAAGAAAAACTGTTAAAGGCTATATTCGGTGAAAAAGCTGGAGATGTAAAAGATACATCGCTTCGCGTTCCTCCTGGAGTACAGGGGATCGTTATTGGTGCTCAAATTTTCTCCCGTAGAGGGCAGGAAAAAGATAAACGCTCCAGAGAAATAGAAGATGAACTGAAAGAAAAACTTCATACAGACCAGGCTGACGAAATAAAAATAGTCAGTCAGAGCTACTATGCCGGCATGAAAAAACTCATTCTCGGTAAAGTAACTGCTTCAAGACTTATTGATGATACTGGTAAAGTTCTTCTTCCCAAGGGTGTTGAAATTGATGAGATTTCTCTGAATAAAGTTCCCCGTCGTTACTGGCCGGAAATTCAGATCAGAGATTCAAACGGATCTGTCGAAAACAAACTTGAAAGTTTGTCTAGATCTCTGGAAGATACAATTCATGATATCGAAACGTTCTACAGAGAAAAGATCACTCGTCTTACGAAAAGTGATGAACTTGGAACGGGCGTTCTCAAAAAAGTAAAAGTATATCTTGCTATTAAACGTAAACTCAGCGTTGGCGATAAAATGGCAGGACGTCACGGTAATAAGGGTGTTGTTTCCCGTATTCTTCCAGAAGAAGATATGCCATACATGCCCGATGGTACTCCCGTTGATATCGTACTCAATCCTCTGGGCGTTCCTTCTCGTATGAACGTTGGCCAGATTCTTGAAACACATCTAGGTTTAGCTGCTCTGGAACTTGGTCATCAGATCAATGAGTATATTGAAACCGTTGACTGGAAGACGGAAGTTATCCGCCACCAACTCAAAAAACTTTATCCGACTCCTCAGGCGGAAAAAGTAATTGAACTTCTGGATTCGGACGATATCAAGCGTTGGGCTAACAAAATACGAAACGGTATTCATTTCTTCACGCCGGTATTTGAAGGTATTTCTGAAGAGGAAATCAAGAGCCTTCTCCAGATGGCGGGGCAGGATGAATCAGGTCAAATGGTTCTTTTCGACGGTCGTACCGGCGATGCATTCCATAGACCTGTAACCGTTGGTGTTATGTATGTTCTCAAACTGCATCACCTTGTCGATGACAAAATCCACGCGCGTTCTACTGGACCATATGCCCTTGTAACTCAGCAGCCACTTGGTGGTAAAGCTCAGTTTGGTGGTCAGAGACTTGGTGAAATGGAAGTCTGGGCTGTAGAAGCTTATGGTGCAGCATACTCACTGCAGGAATTCCTTACAGTCAAGTCTGACGACGTGGCTGGAAGAACAAGAATGTTTGAAGCAATTGTTAAGGGTGATAATACTCTCAAACCCGGGCTTCCGGAATCATTCAATGTTCTTCTGAAAGAAATGCAGAGTCTGTGCCTGAATCTGGAAACAATCACTGAGGATTCTCCCGTCAGACACGATATTCCCATCGTTACGACTCTTCGTGACGGCATGTTCTTCTAGGTTTTCCTGAACAGTTCAGGTTTTTCCTGAACAGTACATGTCCGGAACTTTAAAACAAAAATTTTGTTCCGGACATGAACCAGTTAATCACTGAACCCGGATAAAACCGGGATTGGAGTTGACCTTAATGAAAGATATCTTCAGTTTCTTCGAACCAACACAGGAAACAAGGGATTTTAACGCCATCAGGATTTCGCTCGCCTCTCCGGAAGCAATCCGGGAATGGTCTTTCGGTGAAGTAAAAAAGCCGGAAACTATCAATTATCGCACATTCAAACCCGAGCGTGATGGTCTCTTCTGCGCAAAGATTTTCGGACCCGTTAAAGATTATGAATGTAACTGCGGTAAATATAAAAGAATGAAGCACAGACTTGTTGTCTGTGAAAAATGTGGTGTTCAGGTTATTTCATCCAAGGTTCGAAGAGAACGACTTGGTCATATTGAACTTGCTTCTCCTGTTGCTCACATCTGGTTTTTAAGATCTCTTCCTTCTAGAATTGGTAATATTCTGGATATTTCGATTAAAAATCTCGAAGCTATTCTGTATTGTGAAGCTTATATCATTACAGATCCACTGGGAACAAATATTGAAAAAGGAAAAATTCTGAGGGAAAAGGAATATCAAGAGCTTACCGATGAATTTGGTTACGGAAGTTTCCGAGCTGAGACCGGTGGAGAGGCAATTTATGAACTTTTAACTCAGGTAGACATTGAATCTCTTGCGGTAAATCTCAGAGATCAGATGCAAACCGAAAAAAATGATGCAAAACGGAAAAAACTGGCCAAGCGTCTGAAAACCGTCAATGCATTCCGTACTTCTACGAATAAAGCAGAGTGGATGATGGTGAAGGTTCTTCCCGTTCTTCCACCGGATCTTCGTCCATTGGTACCTCTTGATGGTGGTCGTTTTGCTACATCAGATCTTAACGATCTCTATCGAAGAGTTATCAATCGTAACAATCGTTTGAAAAAACTTATTGAACTTACAGCTCCTTCCATCATCATCCGAAACGAAAAAAGGATGCTGCAGGAAGCGGTGGATGCCCTTTTTGATAATGGTCGTCGGAGTAAATCCGTTACCGGTACCAACAAACGTCCCCTGAAATCCCTTTCTGATATGTTGAAAGGTAAACAGGGTCGTTTCCGTCAGAACCTTCTTGGAAAGCGCGTCGACTATTCTGGTCGTTCGGTCATCGTAGTTGGTCCTGAACTGAGACTTCATCAGTGTGGTCTTCCCAAAAAGATGGCACTTGAGTTATTTAAACCCTTTATATATCATGAATTAGAGAAACAGGGTCACACCACCACCATTAAAAACTCAAAGAAAATGGTGGATTCTGAAGCGGATGTTATCTGGGATATCCTCGAACAGGTAATCAAGGAACATCCGGTACTTTTAAATCGTGCTCCTACTCTTCACCGTCTTGGTATTCAGGCTTTTGAGCCAGTACTCATCGAGGGAAAAGCCATCCAACTTCATCCTCTTGTTTGTGTTGCATTCAACGCTGACTTCGACGGTGACCAGATGGCGGTACACGTGCCACTTTCCATTGAAGCCCAGATGGAAGCCAGGGTACTCATGATGAGTACTAACAATATTCTGTCGCCAGCCTCTGGAAAACCAATTATTGTTCCTACCCAGGATATCGTTCTTGGACTTTACTATGTTACCCGTGAACGTCCGCTCTCTAAAGGTCGTTTCCGTGAAAATAGTGAAATTCCTTTCTCCGGAGTTTATGACGGAATAGATGAAGTAAGAATGGGTTATGATCAGGGCGAAATTGACCTTCATGCTAATATTAAAGTACGCCTTAAATCATATGATGATTGGGGAAATGAAGTAATTAAATTCTTCAGAACGACAACAGGTCGTGTACTTGTATATGATTTGCTGCCTCCGGGTATGCCTTTTGATTCCATAAACAAAGTTCTGAATAAAAAAGCTCTTGCTGCTCTCATTGACCGCTGTTACAGACTCAAGGGCGAAAAAGCAACTGTTTTGCTTGCAGACAACCTTAGAACATTTGGTTACAAATATTCTACTTTTGCAGGTATTTCGATTGGTATCAACGATATGCATATTCCTTCTAAGAAGAAAGAAATGCTTCGTGAGGCGGAAGAAGAACTTGAAAGCATCATTCAGCAGGAGAGTGAAGGTCTCATTACTCTTGGTGAAAAGCACAACAAAATCGTTGACTTGTGGTCAAATAAATCTGAAGAAGTTGCTGCAGAAATGATGAAGGAAATTGAAGAGGAAGTTGTAGAAGATCCCCGTACGGGTGAAAAAGTTACAACGGGTTCGTTCAATCCTATCTATATCATGGCCGACTCCGGTGCTCGTGGTAGTGCTCAGCAGTTAAGGCAGTTGGCTGGTATGCGCGGTCTTATGGCCAAGCCCTCCGGCGAAATTATTGAAACACCAATTACTACAAACTTCCGTGAAGGTCTTACTGTTCATCAGTATTTCACATCTACTCACGGTGCACGAAAAGGTCTTGCGGATACCGCTCTTAAAACCGCAAACTCCGGTTATCTTACCCGTCGTCTTGTTGACGTGGCCCAGGATGCAATTGTAACGGAACTTGACTGCGGTACAACCAAGGGTATTGACCTTGCAAAACTGACTGACGGTGGTCGTACAATTGAAGAACTCAATGAACGTATCCTCGGCCGTGTTGTTCAGGAAGATGTAGTTGATCCTTATACGGATGAAATCATTGTGTATAACAATGAAATCGTAGATGAGGAAAAAGCAGAGCGCATCAAACAGGCTGGTATTGATCGAGTTAAAATTAGAAGCGTGCTCACCTGTGAAGCTCTTCGTGGAATTTGTGCTTATTGCTATGGTCGAGATCTCGCCCGCGGTCAAATGGTGCAAATTGGTGAAGCAACGGGAACTATTGCCGCTCAGTCTATCGGTGAACCTGGAACACAGCTCACCATGAGAACTTTCCACATCGGTGGTACGGCACTTACCAAGGGAGAACAATCTTCTATCGAAGCTCAGACCCGTGGTACTGTTCATCTCGAGAAAGTCAAATACGCTGAAAAATTTGATCAGGAAACGGGTGAATTCATTGAACGTGTTATCATTAACCGTAATGCACAGTTAATTATTCGCGACGAAGCTGGACGAGAAAAAGAAACTTATGATCTCGTTTATGGTGCAAAACTCTTAGTAGAAGATGGGCAATTAGTAGATAAAGGCGCATTTTTAAGTGAATGGGATCCGTATTCCGAAACATTCCTGGCTGAAGTAGATGGTTTTGTTCAGTTTGAAGATCTTGAAGAAGGTCAAACGATGAGTGAAACCATTGACGAAGGTACTGGTCTTTCACGTAAAATGGTTACGGAATCCAAAGATGCTTCATTGAAACCCCGCGTCCGCATTGTTGACAAGGATGGAAAACCTAAAAAGGTTCCAGGACAAAACCACATCATGGAAATTCGTCTTCCGGCAAAAGCCTATGTTCTTGTGAACCACAAAGACGAGATCCGTATGGGTGATGTTCTCGCAAAACTGCCCATTGAAACTGCCAAGATGACAAAAGACATCACCGGTGGTCTCCCCCGCGTTGTTGAGCTTTTTGAGGCACGCAAACCTAAAGAGCATGCAATTATTACCGAAATCGACGGAACCGTAAGTTACGGACCTGATGTAAAAGGTAAACAGCGAATTATTATTACTCCACCGAAGGGTGAATCAAAGGAATACCTTATTCCTAAGATGAAACACGTTAAAGTTCGCGAAGGTGAATATGTTCATGCAGGTGACGCTCTCATGGAAGGGCCGCCCAATCCGCATGATATTCTTAAGGTTCTTGGTATTGAGCGTCTTGCAAAATATCTCGTTGAAGAAATTCAGCAAGTTTATCGCGTTCAGGGCGTTGTGATTAACGACAAGCATATTGAAATGATCGTTCGCATGATGATGCGTAAAGTTAAAGTGATTGAGCCCAACGATTCCGACTTCCTCATCGACGAGCAGGTTGATAAGGTTGTATTCGAGATCGAAAACTTGAAATTACTGGGCGAAGGTAGAAGACCTGCTTTAGCAGAACCACTTCTTTTAGGAATTACCAAGGCTTCACTCTCTACGGAAAGTTTCTTTGCAGCATCCTCATTCCAGGAGACCACCCGTGTTCTTACGGAAGCGGCTATCTGGGGTCGAGTGGATTACCTGCGTGGACTCAAGGAAAACGTTATTATCGGTCGTCTTCTTCCCGCCGGTACAGGTCTTGCTGCATATAATCGCCTTACATATGCCGTTGATACAGAAGAAACAGATCTCGAAGACGTGGATGATGAGGGATCTTATTAAAAAGATCTCCGGATCTGTTGATTCGGGCATTTTTTTCGACTTTTTCCGGGGTTTTTGTGCTCCGGACAGTCATTTATCGAAATTATGGTGTTGACACTGAGGTGTCCTTACCTATAATACCCAGCGTTTTCTCCCCTGTGGGAGACGTAACCAACTTTGAGGATATGAGCTAGAAATGCCGACTATTAATCAGTTGATCAGAAAAAGAAGAAGCATTATTAAAGCCAAAAGTACGGCTCCGGCACTTAAATCCTGCCCGCAGAAAAGGGGCGTATGTGTCCGTGTTTACACTACTACACCGAAGAAACCGAACTCCGCACTCCGGAAGGTTGCCCGTGTCAGGCTTTCAAATGGTATGGAAGTAACAACTTATATTCCGGGTGAATCCCACAACCTCCAGGAACACAGCGTTGTTCTTATTCGTGGCGGTCGTGTAAAAGATCTCCCCGGTGTAAGGTATCACGTTGTCCGTGGAACCCTTGATACGGCTGGTGTTAACAATCGTCGTCAGGGAAGAAGTAAATACGGTACAAAAAGACCGAAGAAATAAGAGGTAGTTATATGTCACGCAGAGGACGTGCCCCGGAAAGAAAAGTTATTCCAGATCCGAAGTTCAGAACTGCGCATATGGAAATGCGTCAGCAGATCACCAAATTCATCAACAGAATCATGCTTGATGGAAAAAAGAGTACCGCTGAACGTATCGTTTATGGCGCTTTTGACATTATTAACCAACGTTTAAATGAAGAGCCTCTTTTAGTATTCGAAAGAGCTCTCAATAACGTAAAACCGAAAGTGGAAGTTAAATCTCGACGCGTCGGCGGCAGTACCTATCAGGTTCCCGTTGAAGTTCGGTCGAAAAGAGCTTTTGCGCTTGCAATGAGATGGATTATCGGCTATTCGAGAAACCGCGGTGAAAACTCCATGAGAGAAAGACTTGCCGCCGAGCTTATGGAAGCTGCTGATAATCGTGGGAACTCCGTCAAAAAGAGAGAAGACACCCACAAAATGGCAGATGCTAACAAAGCATATGCACATTACCGCTGGTAACAAATAATTATTAATCCTGAAAGCGATCTCCCTTCAGGATCACTGCTCGCCAGGCGCATTTTGCGAACCTGCGAATGTGGATACGGGGATCTTTGCGTTTTGAATTCCAGGTTGTATTTTTATGAGTGATTCTATCGTTAACAAAAATGAAATTCTGGCTCAGGTAAGTCCTTTAAGAGACTGCCCAATCCATGATGTCCGAAATATTGGGATTATGGCCCACATTGATGCCGGAAAAACCACCGTTACTGAGAGAATCCTCTTTTACACCGGCGTTACATATAAAATCGGTGAAGTTCATGAAGGCACTGCCACCATGGACTGGATGGAACAGGAACAAGAGCGTGGTATTACAATAACCTCCGCTGCTACGACCTGTTACTGGAAAGCTCATCGCATAAATATTATTGATACTCCGGGACACGTAGATTTCACAATGGAAGTTGAGAGATCTCTGCGTGTTTTAGATGGTGGTGTGGTTGTCTTCTGTGCCGTTGCCGGTGTACAGCCACAATCCGAAACAGTGTGGAGACAAGCTGATAAATATAAAGTACCCCGCGTTGCATTCATTAATAAAATGGATCGACAGGGAGCAGATTTTGATCGAGCTGTCGCCACAATGAAGTCCCGTCTTGGAGCTAATCCGGTAATTATTCAGATGCCTATAGGTGCTGAAGCAGATTTTCTGGGTGTAATTGACGTTATACGAGAAAAAGCTCTCATCTGGGAGAAAGATATCCTCGGCTCAAGTTACGAGGAAGTGGCAATTCCGTCGGAATATAAAGAATTAGTAACTCGTCGTCGCCTTGAACTCATTGATGCCATTGCCGACGTCGACGAAGACTTCATGCAGCTTGCTCTTGAAGAAGAAAATATTTCCTCGGAAGATCTTATTTCTGCTGTTCGAAGAGCGACTCATTCTCTCAAAATTACCCCTGTAATTTGTGGTTCTGCCTTTAAAAATAAAGGCGTTCAGCCACTTTTAGATACGGTTCTGGAGTATCTTCCTTCCCCCGTAGATCGATTTGAAATTCATGGAAAAGATGAAGACGGTTCTGAAATCATCCGGTATGCCGGTGATGGTGAACCCGTAAGTGCTCTGGCATTTAAAATTATGACAGATCCCTACGTGGGTCAACTTACTTTCATTCGAGTCTACAGTGGCGTTTTGAAGTCTGGCGATACAGTACTGAATTCCACCAGGGATAAAAAAGAACGCATTGGCCGTCTTCTGAGAATTCATGCAAATAAGCGTGAAGAAGTTGATGGAATCGTTGCGGGAAACATTGGTGCTGCCGTTGGACTCAAGCTTGCTTCCACCGGTGATACACTGTGTGATATTAAAAATCCCATTATTCTTGAATCTGTCGATATTCCTGAAACTGTTATTTCAATTGCAGTTGAACCGAAATCTTCCGCAGATGCCGAGAAACTTTCTTCAGCTCTTGGAAAACTCTCCCGGGAAGATCCCACATTCCGAGTGAATGTTGATCCCGAAACCGGTGAGACAGTACTTTCTGGTATGGGAGAACTTCATCTGGAGATCATCATTGATCGACTCACCAGGGAATTCCGTGTGGAATCCCGCGTTGGACAACCTCAGGTAGCTTATCGTGAGACAATCGCACGTAAAGCATCCGGCGAAGGTAAGTTTGTGAGACAGAGTGGTGGTCGTGGTCAATATGGTCATTGCCACATTGAAGTTGAACCCGGTGAAAAAGGTAGTGGTTTGATCTTTGAAAATGCTGTAATCGGCGGATCTATTCCGAGAGAATATATTCCGGCGATTGAAAAAGGGATCTCTCAAGCTATGGCCCGAGGGCTGAAAAGCGGATTTCCCATGGTAGATCTCAAAGTTGTTGTAAAAGACGGATCTTATCATCCCGTGGACTCTTCTGAGCTTGCTTTTAGTGTTGCAGGCTCAATGGCTCTTCAGGATGCTGCCAAAAAAGCCGGTATTATCATAATGGAACCGGTTATGGACGTTGAAATTGTTACTCCTGAGGATTACCTCGGGGACGTTCTGGGTGATGTTGCAACAAGGCGTGGAAGAGTACTTGGTCTCGAAAATCGACCAGGAGTACAGATAATTAATTCAGAAATACCCTTGGCAACAATGTTCGGATATGCTACACAGCTGAGGTCACTTTCTCAGGGACGTGCAACTTACACTATGCAGTTTGCAAATTACCTTCCCGTGCCTCAGAATGTGGATGAACTATTAAAGAAAAATCAGGTGATTTGATCTTTTATTGATCTTTGTTAGGAGCAGCGATGCAGATAAGTAAAATCAGAATTACGTTAAAGGCTTACGATCATAAACTTCTTGATCAGTCAGCAATGGAAATCGTAGACACTGCGAGAAAAAATGGTGCCAGGATTGCAGGACCCGTTCCTCTACCTACCAAAATCTCCAGATATTGTGTTCTTCGTTCACCCCATGTTGACAAGAAATCAAGGGAACAGTTTGAAATCAGAACTTATAAAAGGCTGATTGACATCCTTGAGCACACTCCTCAGACAGTTGATGCTCTGCTCAAGCTTGATATTGCTCCCGGTATCAAAGTTGAGATCAAGACCTGATAGGAAAGTTTTAGGAGAAATCACAATGCCGAACTTTGATGTATACAATAAAGAAGGTCAGAAAGTCAGTGAAGTAACACTTTCTGATGACATCTTCGGAAGCGAAGTCAAGCAGCACACAATGTGGCTGGTAGTTAAAGCACAACTCGCAGGAAGAAGAGCAGGAACTCATAAGGTTCAGACACGCGCTGAAGTCCGTGGTGGTGGTCGCAAGCCCTTCAAACAGAAGGGAACCGGCGGTGCCAGGCAGGGATCTATTCGTGCTGCACAGCATGTAGGTGGCGGTATGGCTTTCGGGCCAAAACCACGCAGTTATGCTCAGGCTATTCCAAAGCGTCAGAAGAGAGTTGCTCTCATCAGTGCTCTTAGCCTTCGTGCAAATGAGAAGAAAATTGTTCTTGTAGATGATCTTACCTTACCCGAAATCAAAACAAGATTAATGGTTGGTATTATTAACAATTTCAAAACTAAAAAAGCTCTCGTAATCGAATCCAGAGAAAACACGAATCTTGTGCTTTCTACCCGGAACCTCGAAAAACATAAATGGCTTCCTCCTGAAGCTATCAATGTATACGATGTGCTTAATCATGACATAGTTATCATGAACGTGAATGTGGCAAAGGAACTTGATTCCAGACTTGCCCGGCCGGTGAGGTAGAAAATGAAATTCCTGGAAGATATTATTATCAGGCCTATAATGACAGAGAAAGCCGTAAACCTTCAAGATACGGAACGGAAGTACGTATTTGAAGTAGCAGCTGATGCCAATAAAATTCAGGTTCGCGAAGCCATCGAAAAACTTTTCAATGTATCAGTACAAGCTGTAAATATACAGAATGTAATGGGAAAATATGTTGTTAGAAGAGTTAAAAGATCAAGAATCGAAGGCAAAAAGCGTAACTGGAAGAAAGCAATCGTTACCCTTTCCGAAGGAAGCGAAATCGATTTCTTCAAAGATGCTATGTAGTCAGGAGAAACTAAAATGGGTATCGTAAAATATAATCCAACCTCCCCGGGCCGCAGAGGCATGAGTTCAAACGATTTTAGCGAACTCACCGCAGGTTATAATGTTGAAAGATCTCTTCTCGCAAAGAGATCAAATAAAGCCGGTAGAAACAGCTATGGTCGCATCACTTCCCGCTTTAAGGGTGGTGGTCACAAACGTAAATATCGTATGCTCGATTACAAACGTTCTAAGACCGGTATCCCCGCTGTTGTGGACAGTGTACAGTATGATCCAAACAGAACAGCTTTTATCGCACTCCTTAACTATGTTGACGGCGAAAAAGCATATATTCTTGCTCCAAATGGTCTTAAAGCTGGTGACAAAATCGTATCCGTTAACACCGGAAGCGCTGATATCATCCCCGGTAACGCAATGCCACTTCGTTTCATCCCCGACGGAACAATGGTTCACAATGTTGAACTTCACATCGGTCATGGTGGACAACTTGCTCGTTCAGCAGGTAATGGCGTTCAGGTAATGGCAAAAGAAGGTAACTATGCTCTTCTTAGAATGCCCTCTGGAGAGCTTCGTAAAGTTAACATTAACTGCCGGGCAACAGTTGGCACATGCTCAAATGGCAGTCACTCAAATATTAAAGTCGGAAAAGCCGGTCGTAATAGATGGCTTGGAAAACGCCCCCATAACCGTGGTGTCGCGATGAACCCAGTCGATCATCCGATGGGTGGTGGTGAAGGACGCTCCTGCGGTGGACGTCACCCAACTACTCCCTGGGGAAAACCCACTAAGGGTTATAAGACCAGGAAGAATAAACGGACTGAAAAGTTCATCGTAAAGAGAAGAAACTCTAAATAAGTGAGGATATAAAGATGGCTCGTTCTAGAAAAAAGGGACCATTTGTTGACCACCATTTGATGGCGAAAATTGTGAAGGCTCAGGCTGAAGGATCCAGAAAAGCAATCCAGACCTGGTCCAGAAGATCCACTATTGTGCCTGAAATGATCGGGCTCAACATTGCTGTCCACAATGGCAGAAAATTTATTCCAGTGTATGTCACCGAAGAAATGATTGATCATAAACTTGGTGAGTTTGCTCCTACTCGTACTTTCTACGGCCACGCAGCCGATAGAAAGGCCAAGAAAGGCTGAGGAGAGAGATCATGTCGCTTTATACGAAGAACGCAACTAAGAAACTAAGATATGAAGCAGAGCGTAAGGAAAATCCTCGCGCGATCCTCAGAAATCTCCGGGTTGCTCCCAGAAAAATGAGGATGCTCGCCGATATGATCCGCGGTAAGAAAATCGATGAAGCTATGGCTCTTCTGACTTTTACGCCGAAATACGGAGCTAAAATTCTTCAGAAACTCGTTATGAGTGCTGTTTACAATGCTGAAAATCAAGGTCTTGACGATTCAGAAAGACTCTGTATTAAAAGCATTTTCGTAAATGAAGGTCCCATCATGAAATGGCGGAGACCCAGAGCTAGAGGTAGAGCATTCAGAATTAACAAAAGAACAAGTCACATAACTGTAACAGTTGGTGAAGTTTAATAGGAGTGACCCGTGGGACAGAAAGTACATCCTATAGGAATGAGACTGGGTATCGTAAGAACCTGGAATTCAAGATGGTACGAAAAAGCTCAATATGCAAAATGGCTTAAGGAAGATCTCCATATTCGCCGTTTCATACTTGAAAAACTTCCCGATGCCGGTATCGCCGGAATCGAAATTAAACGCCGTACATCTGAAAAGATTACCGTTACCATTATTACATCCTCTGCAGGTAAAGTAATCGGTAAAGGTGGCGCTAATGTTGAAAAACTCAAGAAAGATCTCAAGGCCGTAACCGACTCTGAAATCTATATTGAGCCTCAGGAAGTAAAAAGACCAGAAACAAACGCACAACTTGTTGCTGAAAATATTGCAAGACAGCTCGAAAGACGTGTTAACTTTAGAAGAGCTATGAAAAAAGCAATCCAGACTTCAATGAGTATGGGCGCAAAAGGAATCAAAGTGTTCCTTTCCGGACGTCTGGGCGGTGCTGAAATGGCACGTCGTGAATGGTACATGGAAGGTCGTGTTCCTCTTCACACACTCAGAGCTGATATTGAATATGGTGTTACCGAAGCCAGAACTACATACGGCGCCATTGGCGTTAAGTGCTGGATTTATAAAGGTGATGTTCTCGTCGACAGAAACATGTCAACAGACAATCAGTAGTTTTTCCAAGGAAAGCAGGTTATTAAAATGCTGAGCCCGAAAAAAGTTAAACATAGAAAAGTACAGAAAGGCCGCATGACCGGCAGGGCTAAGGGTGGCGATAGCGTTTCCTTTGGCGAATATGGAATTCAGACTGTTGAATGCGGTTTTATTACAGCCAGGCAGATTGAAGCTGGTCGTATTGCCATCACAAGACATATCAAACGCGGTGGTCAGGTTTTCATTCGGATTTTCCCACAGAAACCTCTTACCAGGAAGCCAGCTGAAACTCGTATGGGTAAAGGTAAAGGTTCTCCGGAAGAATGGGTATGTGTAGTAAAACCCGGTCACGTACTGTTTGAAGTTGTTGGAGTTCCGGAAGAAACAGCAAGAGAAGCCTTTCGACTTGCTCATCACAAGCTGCCTATTAAAACCAGGTTTGTGAAGAAAGAGGCCGTGATATGAAAGATTCACCGTATGCTAGTTCACAGCTCAGACAGCGTTCTCTAGAAGAGCTCAGAGGTTTGCTGGCTGAACTTAAAAAAGAAAAATTCGATTTGAGAATTATGGCTGCCACAAGTCAATTAAAAGACAATAATAAAATAGCAGCTAATAGAAGAAATATAGCCAGAGTTCTTACGGAGATGACCGATAAGAAAATTAGCCGCAGGAGGCAGGAAAATGAGTGAGCGCGGGAACAACAGAACACTTCTGGGTGTTGTGAAATCCTCCGGAAAAATGGACAAAACTGTAGTGGTCCAGGTAATGCGGCGGGTAAGGCATCCCCTTTATAAGAAATTTATTACCAAATATAAGAAATACCTTGCCCACGATGAACGCAATGAATATCGCGAGGGTGACAAGGTAGTGATCAGTGAATCCAGGCCTCTTTCCAGACTTAAAAGATGGAGAGTCCAGAAACTTGTAGAGAGGAAACCTGGATAAACCCAGGGTATGAGGTGTTACGATGATCCAGATGCAGACTATTTTGGACGTCGCTGATAATTCAGGAGCAAAAAGTGTTCTCTGTATTAAGGTGCTTGGCGGATCAAAAAGGAAATATGCTTCTATAGGCGACGTTATAGTTGTTGCTGTACAGGAAGCAATTCCCACTGCCAAGGTTAAACGGGGTGAAGTACTTAAAGCTGTTGTTGTCAGGACTGCAAAAGAGATATCAAGAAAAGACGGTTCTTATATCAAGTTTGATAATAATGCGGCTGTATTACTTAACGGAGCTTTGGAACCTATCGGCACACGTATCTTCGGACCCGTTGCCAGGGAACTCAGAGCAAAGAAATTCATGAAAATTATTTCCCTTGCTCCGGAGGTGCTGTAATGCTCGCGAGAATTAAAAAAGGCGATCTAGTAAAAGTTATTACCGGTAAGTACAAAGGAAAAACCGGAAAAGTCCTCAGAGTTCTTACAAAGAAAGAACAAGTTATAGTTGAGGGCGTTAATATAGTAGTTAAAAACAAGAAAGCCACTGGTGAAAACCAGAAGGGAACTCAGACAAAAACTGAAGCTCCAATTCATATTTCAAATGTTCAGCCCGTAGATCCTGCAACAGCAGCAGCTGCCGGCGGAAAAGATGAAAAAACGCTCGTACGCGGTACTAGAATTGGAACAAAAGTTCTTCCTGATGGCAGAAAAGTTAGAATAGCCCGCGGTAAAAAATCCAGCGGTGATATAATCGAAAGCGGAAAAGCCTGATTTTTAGGAGGTTTTAGTTATGGCCAAAGAAAAAGGTCAGCCGAGAGGCGATGCCGGTAAAGGCAAAAAAGGAAAAGAAAAGTTTCAGAATGAAACTATTAAAAGAGAAAAGCTTCCCAGACTTCAGGTTCGCTACAACGAAACCATCGCGAAGAAAATGAAGGAAGAATTCAATTACAGTAACGTAATGGAAATTCCCCGTCTAACCAAGATTGTTATCAATGTTGGTCTTGGCGAAGCTATTCACAACCCAAAACTTCTGGAAGCTGCTGTTGAAGAACTCAAAATCATCACCGGCCGCAGACCAGTTGTAACCCGTGCAAAAAACTCCATTGCAAACTTCAAACTCCGTGAGGGAATGAAGATTGGAGCTATGGTTACTCTTCGCAGGGAAGTTATGTTTGAATTCCTTGATAGATTTGTAGCCCTCGCACTCCCCCGCACCAGAGACTTTAAAGGCGTTAGTGCCAAAGGTTTTGATGGTCGTGGAAATTGTACGCTTGGTATCAAGGAACAGATTATTTTCCCTGAAATCAGTTACGACACAATTGAAAAATTAAGTGGCCTTAACATTACCATGGTTACTACGGCCAAAACTGATGACGAGGCCAGGGCGTTGCTGAAACACTTTGGCGTACCCTTCAGGAATTAAATAGGAGGATCAAAGTGGCCCGTTTATGTAAAATGATTGAAAAGAAGCCTAAATTCAAGGTAAGACACCACAACAGATGCCCACACTGTGGAAGAGCAAGAGCATATTATCGTAAATTTGATATGTGTCGCCTCTGCCTCCGAAAGTTGGCACTTGAAGGTATGATACCTGGCGTTATTAAGGCAAGTTGGTAGGGAGAGACTGATATGTCGATGACAGATCCTATTGCTGATTATTTAACAAGAATACGTAATGCTATTAAAGCCCGGAAAAGAACTGTTTCAATGCCTTCATCCAAAATGAAGATGCACATATGTGAAGTTCTTAAAAGAGAAGGCTTTATTACAAACTACTCTGTAGCTGAGGAAGGCGCTTTCAAAACCCTCACAGTTGAACTGAAATATAATGATAATAATCAGTCAGCTATCGAAGGTTTGAAAAGAATTTCCAGCCCTGGACAGAGGATTTATGCCAAAAAGGACGAAATTCCCCGTGTACGTTATGGTCTTGGTGTATCCATTGTTACCACCAGTCATGGTGTCATGACCGACAGGGAAGCTATTAAAAACAACGTTGGCGGAGAAATTATCTGCGCCATCTGGTAACTGCAAGGAGGCTGAGGGTGTCTCGTATAGGAAAATTACCAATAGCCATTCCGAAAGGATTGGAAGTTAAAATTACAGAAAACACCATCCATGCTAAAGGAAAACTTGGTGAACTTACTGAAGTTATTCCTGCTGGTATTAAAGCCAACCTCGAAGAAGGAGTACTTACATTCTCCAGAGAAAACGAGGAAAAGCAGACCAGAATCAATCATGGTATGGTAAGAGCCAAAGTTGCTAATATAGTTAAAGGTCTTTCTGATGGATTTATTAGAAACCTTAACATTATTGGCGTCGGATATAGAGCAGAGGCTAAAGGAGACTTCATTGTTTTCTCCCTCGGTTACTCACATCCGATATATTACCAGCTGCCGAAGGGTGTAACTGGCGAAGTTCAGGATAAAGGTATTACCGTTATTCTGAAATCATTTGATAAGGTCCTTATCGGCCAAGTTGCAAGTGAAATTCGCGCACTCAGACCGCCGGAGCCCTATAAAGGTAAAGGAATCAGGTATGCTGGTGAGTTCGTAAGGCAGAAGGAAGGAAAAACCAAGGGTTAATCCTTGAAAAGGTTAGGTTTGCAATGAAACGTACTAAGCGCATTATGAGAAAAATCCGTCAGGTAAGAGTACGGAAAAGAGTAGCTGGGACTGAAGCAAGACCGCGGCTTAACGTTTACAGATCTTTATCCCATTTTTATGCACAGGTCATTGATGACAACGAAGGCAAAACCCTTGTTGCAGCATCAACTCTTGTTAAAGAGTTTGTCGATGAACTAAAGGGTAAAAACAAGAAAGATCAAGCCAAGTTATTAGGCAAGAAATTTGCCGAACGCTGTATTGAAAAGAACATCCGCCAGGTTGTCTTCGACAGAGCTGGCTTTATTTATCATGGAAGAGTTGCCGCTTTTGCCGAAGGCGCCAGAGAAGGCGGACTCGATTTCTAACTGATTGGAATATAAGAGGTTTCTGTGATGCACAGTTTGCCAGAAGGAAACAGTGAGTTTATTGAAAAATTGGTTTATATCAACCGCGTTGCTAAGGTTGTGAAGGGCGGTCGCCGCTTCAGTTTCGCAGCACTGGTTGTTGTAGGTGACGGAAAAGGTAAAGTCGGATATGGACTTGGCAAAGCCAATGAAGTTCCCGAAGCCCTCCGCAAAGCTACTGAAAAAGCCAAAAAAACTATGATTAATGTTCCGCTTGAGGGTGTTACCGTTCCTCACGAGATCATCGGTCGCTATGGCGCAGGTCATGTACTTTTAAGACCTGCTGCAAAAGGTACTGGTGTTATCGCCGGTGGTGCAGTGAGAGCTGTTATGGAAGCTGTTGGCATTCATGACGTACTTACGAAATGTATCGGAACAAATAATCACCACAACGTTCTGAAAGCGACTTTCGAGGCGCTCAAAACAATGAGCAGTCCAAAAGCCGTCGAACTCAGACGCGGTGTTAAAATCGAGCATTGATAATCAGAATATCAGGAGTTAGATATGGCTACCTACATTAAAATAAAGCAGGTAAAGAGTACCATTGCCAGAGCTGAAAAGTTTGAAAAAATTCTTATCGGTCTGGGACTGCGTAAGACAGGTAAAGTCAGTATTCTCAAAGATACTCCGGAAATCAGAGGCATGATCCGTAAGGTTTCTCACCTTGTTGAAATCGAGCCCTGTGAGACAGAAATGGAGTAAATGATGAGTATACTTTCAAATTTAAAACCAAACGAAGGCTCTGTAAAAAATCGTAAACGCCTTGGTCGTGGACGCGCAAGTGGACAGGGTTCAACATCCGGTAAGGGTTGCAAAGGTCAGAAGCAGAGAACAGGCGGAAAGATTCGCCCTGGTTTCGAAGGCGGTCAGATGCCACTTCAGAGACGTGTACCCAAACGTGGATTTAACAATAATTTCCGTAAGGAATATTGTCTCCTGACCCTTGAAGAACTCACAAGAATTATGCCCGAAGGCGGGAAAGTAAATCTTGAAGTTCTTCGTGAAAACGGTTATGCAGGAAATGATGCAACCATGCTCAAAGTACTCGGTACGAAAGAAATCTCCGGTAAATACGAAATTACCGCCGATAAAGTTACCGAAGCAGCATGGAAAATAATCGAAGAAAAGGGCGGCAGCGTAAATCTTGTTTCATCTACCAATGAATATGCTACCGTTACCCTTGGTCAGATTACCAGGAAATTCCCCAAAAAGGGAGATTCCGCTGTCGACGTGACATTTGATGCAATGAAATCCGCAGGACTTGTTCCTGAAGGTAAAACAAAAGTTGCTGTTGTCGCCGTAGGCAAGCTTAACGGTAAATATAACATTTCAGTTCATAAAATTTCGAGAGAAGCTCGTAAAGCACTTGAAATGAAGGACGGAAAAGTTACAGTTATTGATCCGGTTAATAATTACCGCATAGTTGACTTCCGGGATCTTGAAAAATGGTTCCCGAAAGGCGGCGAGGTTACTGTTGCTGCTCTCACAAAAATGGGCATTTTAAACGCAAGCCAGAAAGTAAAACTTTCCGGTGACGGCAGAGTAAAAGCTCCCTACAGTGTACAGGTTCACAAAGCATCCGCCATAGCCAGAAGAAAGCTTGAGTCTTTTGGTGGTAAAATTACCCTCATTGACTAGTTGCTTTTTTCCACAAAATGTATATTAATCTGACCGCGTAAAATTTTTTACTCTTAAAGGAACAGTTTAAAAACATGGCAAGCGGATTTGCAAATATTCCAAAAATTCCAGAACTTAGAAAGAGATTACTGTTAACTCTATTCTTACTTGCAGTTTACAGAGTCGGTGTTTTTGTAACGGTCCCCGGTGTGGATCGTAACATTATGAAACAGATCATGTCAGGAGCCAGTGGTACATTCCTTGGCCTTTTCAACATGTTTTCCGGCGGTGCTCTTTCCCAGTTATCAATTTTTGCACTAGGCATTATGCCTTACATCAGTGCATCAATTATTATTCAACTCTTGACGGTTGTAGTTCCTCACCTGGAACAACTGAACAAAGAAGGCGAAGCAGGACGACGCAAAATAAACCAGTATACCCGTTACGGAACTGTTTTTCTCTGCATCGTTCAGGGTTACTTCATGGCAACCTGGTTTGAAAGTCAAAACCGCGCATATCCAGGGCTTGTACTTGGCGCCGGTCTTGGTTTCCGTCTTATGACCGTTCTTACTCTCACCGCTGGTACAGTATTTATCATGTGGCTTGGTGAACAGATTACTGAACGCGGTATTGGTAACGGAATTTCCCTTATCATTTTCGCCGGTATCGTAGCCAATCTGCCTGACGCAGTAATAAAACTCTATCGTCAGTTCAGCCGCGGTGACATTGGTATTCTCAATCTTGCCATAATTGTTGCTATTGCAATAGGTGCAATTGCTGTAATTACTTTCTTTGAAAGGGCTTATAGAAAGATACCAGTACAATATGCCAAACGTGTTGTTGGGCGGCGCATGTACGGAGGCGCATCCAGTCATCTTCCTTTGAAGGTGAATATGGCTGGCGTTATTCCTCCGATTTTCGCATCTTCCTTACTCATGTTCCCGGCTCAGATTGCCTCATTTACAGACAATGAGACACTTCGCCGATTTATTCAGCCACTTTCCAACCCAACGGATTGGCGCTACAACCTTATTTATGTAGCAATGATCGTCTTCTTTGCCTTCTTCTATACGGCAGTAACATTCAATCCTAAGGATGTTGCAGACAATATGAAGAAACAAGGTGGATTCATTCCTGGAATCAGACCGGGACAGCGTACAGCAGAGTACATTGACCGCGTTCTTACCAGAATCACCTGGGGTGGTGCAATTTATGTTTCTCTGGTTTGCGTACTTCCAAACCTTATGAGCGCTAGATTCAACGTCCCGTTCTATTTCGGTGGAACATCCCTCCTCATCGTCGTCGGCGTTGCCCTTGATACTGTTCAGCAGATCGAAGGACATCTGATTACGCGTCACTATGAAGGCTTTGGCGGCGGAAGTGGTGGCAGGGGTACAGGTCCGAGAATCCGCGGTCGTAGCCCAGCTTAAAGGAGATAGACAATGCCTCGTATTATCCTTCTAGGTGCCCCTGGTTCAGGAAAAGGAACTCAGGCTGTAAAACTTGTTGAAAAATTAGGTATACCTCAGATTTCAACAGGGGATATGCTCAGAGAAGCCCGTAAAAACGGAACTGAAATGGGCAAACTCGCCTCCACATATATGGATGGCGGATCTCTCGTACCGGACGAAGTTGTAATAGGCATTGTTAAAGAACGCCTGGGAATGAAAGATCTCGAAAAGGGATTTATCCTTGATGGATTCCCCCGAACGATCCCCCAAGCCATGGCTCTGGACAAAGTTTTAGAAGATCTTAATATAAAACTTGATCACGTTGTGGAAATAGACGTACCTTTTTCCATGATTGTACCGCGCATTACTGGCAGGAGATCTTGCCCGGAATGCAAACGACCGTTTCATATCAGTTTTCTGAAACCGACGGTCGAAAATCATTGCGATGACTGTAAAGTTGAATTAATTCAACGCAGTGATGATACAGAAGAAGCAGTTACTCAGCGACTTGAAGCCTACCAGAAGCAGACAAAACCCCTGGTTGAATACTACTCAGAACAGAAAATACTGAGAAGAGTTGATGGTGATGGTGAGCTTGAGGAAGTATTTTCAAAAATAATTAACATTCTGTCTTGATCAAAAGACTGAGATCAACTAATAATGCTCGTCCAGTTGAAGTCCGCTAAGGACATCGAAAAACTACGTCAGGCAAATCTGATTGTTTCGGATGTGCTTGATATTTGCCAGGAAATGGCAAATCCGGGAGTGACTACCTGGGATATGGAAGTCGCTGCCAGAGCGTACCTTGACAAAGTGGGAGCGAGATCTGCGTTTTTGAATTATGCCCCGGGTTATGGAATAGCTCCTTATCCCGCGGTTTTATGTACTTCAGTAAATGAAGTTGTTGTGCATGGAATACCTTCAAAGTCTATGATTTTAAAAGAAGGTGATATTTTGAGTGTTGATTTTGGTGCCTTTTATAAAGGCTTTTGCGGTGACAGTGCACGTACCTATGAAATAGGAAAAGTTTCTGAAACTGCACATAGACTTTCGGAAGTTACTAGAATTTCACTTGAAAAAGCCATCGAACAGATGGTGGCCGGAAACAGACTTGGAGATGTTTCAAATGCCGTTCAGACTTGGGTAGAATCTCAAGGATTCAGTGTAATCCGGGATTTTGTTGGTCATGGAATCGGTACAGCAATGCATGAGCCGCCTCAGGTGCCGAATTATGGTCCAAAAGGTCGCGGAATGGTCTTGAATCCCGGGCTTGTAATTGCTATAGAACCCATGGTCACTGAGGGCCACTGGGCTGTAGAAATACTCGATGACGACTGGACCGTCGTCACGAAAGATCGCAAACTCGCAGCTCACTTCGAACACAGTGTTGCTGTTACTGAGAATGGACCACTGGTCCTTAGCAGGAGATAAAAATGAAAGTTCGTGCTTCAGTTAAAAAAATATGTGATAAATGTAAAGTAATTAAACGCAAAGGTGTTGTCCGGGTAATCTGTGAAGATCCCAGACATAAGCAGAGACAAGGATAACGAGTCGACTTAAGAGTCGTCAGGAGGATAGTGAGAATGGCGCGCATCGCCGGTGTAGACCTTCCAAAAAACAAGAGAATCGAAATAGCTCTTACCTATATTTATGGGATCGGTAGAAAGACCGCTCAGAAAATTCTTAAAGAAGCCAATATCGATTACGGTAAGAATTCTGATGAGATCAATGAAACTGATGTAAAAGTGATTCGTGATATCATCGACGCAACCTACAGAGTTGAGGGTGATCTCAGGCGCGATATCAACATGAATATCAAACGCCTCATGGATCTTAAATGCTATCGTGGATTGAGACATATGAAAAATCTTCCCGTTCGTGGACAGAGAACTCATACAAACTCAAGAACGAGAAAAGGCCCCAGACGCGCAACAGTCGGTGCAAAGAAGAAGGTAGGTAAGTAATGGCAGCTCCAAGACGCAGAGGTGGTAAGAAAAAAGTCAAGAAAAACATTCAAAGTGGCATTGCACACATCAATTCCACTTTTAACAATACTATTGTTACAATGACTGATCTCAGTGGGAATGTTATTTCATGGTCAAGTGCTGGACTCCGTTTCAAAGGATCCAGAAAATCAACTCCGTTTGCTGCTCAGTTGACAGGTGAAGATGCTGCTAAGAAAGCCGTTGAACACGGTATGAAGAGTTGCATTGTAAACCTGAAGGGCCCTGGCGCTGGTAGAGAATCTGCTCTCCGCGCTGTAGCCGCATCCGGTATCAGAATTACGCTCGTAAAAGACGTAACTCCGGTTCCGCATAATGGTTGCAGGCCTCCCAAACGCAGAAGAGTCTGATATTTTCCCGTTTGCTGTCAATTGCGGGTAATATGTTTTCCGGGAGTGGTTTCTGAGACAGCCGGAGTGGATCCCGAAAAAGAGGTAAAGATGAGCAATCACGTTTATAACTGGGTTGCCAGAAACTGGCGGGAAATGATACGTCCCAACGCCGTTTCTGTCGACGACGAAACATTGAGCAGGACCTACGGTAAATTCGTATGTGAGCCCTTGGAACGCGGTTTTGGTATTACTCTTGGTAATTCCCTGCGTCGTATTTTACTTTCTTCACTGCAGGGCGCAGCCATTACTTCAGTGAAAATTGATGGCGTTTTACACGAATTTACAAGCATTCCAAATGTTGTAGAAGATGTCATCGACATTATTCTCAACCTTAAAGGTGTTCGTTTCCGTAAATCCAATCCCAAACCCGTTATTCTCAATCTGAACGTTACGGGTCCCGCAACGGTTACAGCATCGGATATCGAACTTGTGGATGATATGGAAATCGTAAACCCCAATCATCACATCTGCACCGTCAGTGATGGTGGCAGAATAAACATGCAGCTCAGTGTTCGTACTGGCAAAGGCTACGTTGGCGCGGAAATTCACAAAGATATGACCCTCGGCATCGGATCAATCCCTGTCGACGCTATCTTCAGTCCAATCCGCAAAGTCAACTACACCGTTTCCAACGCTCGCGTTGGTCGCCGTACAGATTATGACAAACTTGTTATGGAAATCTGGAGTGATGGAACAATCCATCCCAAAGATGCTCTCTCTTTCAGCGCCAAAATCCTGAAAGAGCATCTTCAGATCTTCATTACCTTTGATGAGCAGGATGAGCCTTCGGACGATATGGATGGCGCCAGTGAATCCGAAATCAATCAGTTCCTGTTCAAGAGTGTTGATGAACTTGAACTTACTGTACGCAGTGCAAACTGTATGCAGAATGCAAATATTAAATATATTGGCCAGTTAGTTCAGAAGACTGAGCAGGAAATGCTCAAAACCAAGAACTTTGGTCGTAAATCTCTGAAAGAAATTAAAGAAATATTGACAGAAATGGGCCTTACCCTCGGTATGAAAATAGACTGGTGGCCGGCGGATGGACCGCCTCCCAAGGGCGTTGGTGCATCCAAGAAATAAGCTGAAAAGCAGGAGTATGTTATGAGACATCGTCAATCTGGTAAAATATTAGGTAGAAATTCAAGCCACAGAAAAGCCATGTACCGCAATATGATCAGTGCTCTGATCGAACATGGCCGTATCAAGACCACCATTACAAAGGCAAAAGAACTTCGTCGCTTTGCTGAAAAAACTATTACCTGGGGTATTTCCCTTGGTGATATCCTCGGTAAGCCCGTTGAAGAGCTTTCAAAAGAGCAGAGAGCAAAACTCGTTCATCATTACAGAATGGCTGCACGCCTTGTTCCCGATAAAAAGCTCCTCACCAAACTCTTCAAAGAAGTTGCCCCTGCAATGGCTAAAAGAGACGGCGAAGGTGGATATACTCGCATCGTAAAGAGTTATCCCAGACGCGGCGACAACGCTCCCATGGCTCTTATTGAACTCGTCACCTTCGAAAAGAAAATCGAAGAAGTCGAAGAAACCAAATAATTTCCTCACTCTGACATAACAGTCAAGTAATTAACATTTTTTCAGTGTTTGACTGATTAAATGTGGTATACAGTTACGTGAAGGTTTTACAGCCTGCTTTTTTTAATTTTCTTCAAGGAGATTTACTATGAAAATTACACGTCTTTTATTTATCATGTCTATGCTTTTCGTTGCATTCACCGGTTGCCGTGATGATGACGATTCCGAAAACAACAACAACACAAACAACATAAACAATCCCAATGACGACACCATTTATGCCGCTCAAAATCCTGCAAATCCCGGTTTTATTCAGGAAGGTGATGCTGTTGATTTTAAAGGTGTTGTAGTAACAGCTGTTGATAAATCCGGATCCTTTCAGGGAAACATATGGGTTGCAGAACCTAATGGTGGCCCTTACAGCGGAGTAATGGTCTACAACATGGATCTCGTAGCTCCCTGGTTCACTAACATTAAAGTTGGCGATCTCGTAGATATCACAGGTCTTAAAGTTGAATACAACTATAACAATGAATTTGAAGATGGCGTTACAGAAATTGAAAGCCCAACAGTAACTATTCAGGGCACCACAAGCGTTCCGGCTCCAGTTGAGATCGATATCACAGATTTAAATACTGTTGCTGACGCCGAACCTTATGAAGGTGTTTTAGTAACTCTTCAAAACGTTCGCGTTACTACCAAACAGGATAGAAATGGCCGCCTCGAAGTAAACCTCTATCAGGGAACAAAACTTCAGGATGACCTAATGGATCTCTCCACCGTTGCCGAAGGTGCATGCCTTTCTAAAGTAACCGGTATCGTAACTTATTTCTACGGATACTACATTCTCCCCAGAACAGCTGCAGATATCGAAGTAAGTGCTGATGACAATGCCTGCCCCGTGGTTGCTGACGAAATCTGCGATGACGAACAGGATAACGATGGTAATGGCTTTACCGATTGTGAAGACTTTGCCTGTATCGGCGATCCCGCATGTCCTCCAAAAGCTGAAAACACCAATGACCTTTGTTCTAACTCCACAGACGATGACGAAGACGGTATGATCGACTGTGCTGATCCTTCATGCTCCAATCACCCGGATGTTACTCTTTGTAAAGAATCCAGTTGTGATGATGGAGCTGACAACGATGGTGACGGCTATACTGATTGCGAAGACTGGGATTGTGCCAATGATACAGCTTGTGCTGGAGAATTTGAACAAAACTGCACCGATGGCCTTGATGACGATGGCGACACATACATCGACTGTAACGACAACGACTGCAAAGATGATCCAGCCTGCATCGAAACTGACTGCGCTGACGGCGTTGATAACGACGGAAACGGCTTTACTGACTGTGCTGACTTCGCATGTCTCTATAACTCAGTAGACTGTCAGGAAGGCCGCGAAGTAACGGATGCAACCTGCTCCGATGGTATTGATAACGACGGAAACGGCTTTATGGATTGTCAGGATAATTCCTGCCGTTTTAATCCCAATGTTACGGTTTGCGAAGGTACTGCTGTAACCTGCGCAGACGGTCTTGATAACGACGGAAATGGCTTTGTTGACTGTGGTGACTTCTCCTGCCGTTACTGCCATGCTACGGATCCTACAAAGGATCACGTTGTTGCAACATGTCCTCCATGTGTACACGAATAATCTGACTATCGGTTAGATATTAAAAAGCCCTCTTCGGAGGGCTTTTTTTTTGTTTATTTTCAATAATTTCCAAAAAAAAATAAAAAAATCTGAATAAAAAATGATTTTCTTCAATCAAAGCCTACAGAATTTGGTTATAAAACCGATTGAGACTTTCAGATTTTTATTTATAATTAACTTCAGTAAAAGCCGGAATGCCGGCAGAAAGAAAAGGAGTGGACAATGAAAAAATTATTTCTGTTAACCGCTACACTGGCCGCAATGATTATACCGTCACTGGCCAGTGCAAGTGCCACGGTTTATCAGCATTGCGGATATCGTGGGTATCGAGTTACCCTTGGTGCAGGTTCTTATGACTTAGCCCATCTCAGAGCCAGAGGTATTCGCAACAACGATCTTTCCGGTGTTGCCGTAACTCCCGGTTGGACAGTGACTGTATACAGCAGACCCGGTTTCCGTGGTCGCAGTCTTGTTATTAAAGGCAACGTTCCCTGCCTTGTAAAATACGGCTTCAACGATAAAGTTTCATCACTTATCGTAACAGCTCCCCCACCGCCTCCACCTCCACCGCGCCCGAAACATACTGCCGCAGTATATCAGCATTGTGGATGGAGAGGTTATATGGTTAAACTCAAAGCAAAAGCCTATAATATTGATCAGTTACGCCGCAAAGGTGTTGTAAATAACGACATTTCCGGTGTTTGGCTTGCTCCAGGTTACAAAGCAACCCTTTATGCCCGCCCGAACTTCCGTGGCCGCGCTATTACAATTTACAAATCAGTTCCTTGCCTTGTAAAATACGGTTTCAACGATAAACTTTCCTCCATCATAATCTCCCCTAAATAGTTACTGTCCGGAAATTCAATTTTTTCAAAATTGAGCATGTTTTCCTAAACATGCTGTTCAGAACACTTTAAAAATTTCAATGTTTTCATTCTTAAAGTCAGTGAAATTCTTTCGTGAAGCAATTTGCAGCAGGAACATGCTATTCTTGGAAAATGCCATATTTGGATTGTAATTTACATAAATAACGTTTAAAAAGAAAAAACGAAGAAATTTTCATTGATTGCTATCTGTATTTCAGGGTGTGTGGTCATTTCAACAAAGGAGATAATAATGAAAAGATTTCAAATAGTTGTGTTTTTAGTATCAATTTTTATTGCATTCAATGTTGAGGCTCGTGAAAAAGGTCCAACTTTGAAAAGTGTTTCTGATAATATTCTGTACGTGGTTCCAGAAGACGGTTCATGGTCACCAAAGGAGGGCTGGTGGACATCAGGTCTTGACGCTGGTACGGAACTTAAAGTGGTTATTAAAACATCCGCAGGAAAATCCTTTGCATGGGCAACTTTTAATTTCAGACCAAAAGCATATGGTGATTTTGCAAAAGTCCAGGAAATTAAAAATCAATGGCCAGCAGCGAAGGGGAATAAATGGAAGATTAAAGAATTTAAAGTAGGTAAATATACATTAGATATGTTCTATGGAAAGACAAAAGTATGGACAACGGACTTTGTTGTTAAAAATGATAAATTCGAAGGAAAAAACCACTATTATATAATCGGAAGGTGGACAAAGTTAACATACTTCACTTTTTCAAAAGGCAGTGTTGGATCAAGAGTTTGCGGATGGTTTGCTCCACCAGAAACTCATGGATGGTTCCCCTCAAAAAAGAATTTCAGAGGTTTTGATTTCACAGGAGATATAAAACAAAACGGTAAAGTCATTGTCTCAGACAGTGGCAGTGCAAACAGACCGTTCCAGATTGATCGTGGAAGGACAGCATACATATGCAAGGGTATTAGTTTCCAGAGGGAAATTGTCCAGAAAGTCTCTTCCAAAGATGGCGAATACGTAGCAAGCGCGTATGCAAGTAAATACATAAACGGTAAAAAGACTACCTGGACAGTGATGAGTGTTAAATTCACAATCAAAAATGGGAAATTAGTAATGAATGAGAAACTCTCAGGCCCCAAAGCACCGGCACTTACCAGGATAATTACCGATGATGCAGTGTATCGAGAAAATGACCATAAGCTTGAAAGTATTCCAGTATCAAAAGATTAGATCGCTTGCAGAATAAAAAAATCGTAATTAGGAAATTGAATAATTTTATCCCGCCACTTGTAATTATACATTAATTTTGAATGTTTACGCACTGATCCTGTCTTCTTGCCTGAAGCAATTCTTTATAATCGTATTATTCAGCAAGAGGCCTGGATTGATTTTTTATTAAATACCAGACAGAACATGTGGAAATCATTTGTATTAATACTGACACCAGCAGACTTCTTCCGCGGAAATTTCACCGTTGGGGGCAACTGTACCACAAGTCCCGGTATACTCTGCTCCATCGTAGGCATATTCACATACTTTTTCGCAATTATAAACCATTTCATAGGTTCCATTGCAGAGGTAAATTTTGTCATTTCGACATTCCCTCGATTCCACAGAGCAGTACGGAAAGCATGTTCCGAAGTAGGACGGTGGCGCAGATAAATGGTCTTCGCAAGTCGTATCCATCATTGAGTCATAGCAATCACTGGAAAGGGACAGGGAGCCAATTGAAGAAAGGCATTCATCATATTCCATAGCGTTGCACTCGGAGTATCGTTCACAAAGTTTTTCTGACTTGTCATCATGCTTCTCACAGGAAATCAATCCAATTATAACTGCCAAAATTCCAAAAGAATGTAGCTTTTTCATATTATCTCCTCCTTTAGTTAAAGTTATGGTGCATCAAAAGGCTCTTTAAAAGGGCCATTATTTGTATAAAGCAAGATTTAGAAATTTACAATAGAAAATCAGCTTGACCAAATTCGGATGACGGGTACAACATGAGTCATGTTCCGGGGCTGTAGCTCAGTTGGGAGAGCGGCGCGTTCGCAATGCGTAGGCCGAGGGTTCGAGTCCCTTCAGCTCCACTTTCAAATAAATGTGTAAGGATACGTTCTTGCCTTTGAACTTTCCGCCTTTGTATTTTAATTGCCTCATAAACTTTCAAATAAACAGAATTCCTTGAATGATAAAAGTCTACAATATTTGTTGATAATACTGAAGATTATTATAGATAAAATTTTTGTTTGACAACAAAAGATTAAGTACTATTTTTGTAGTAGGATATTTTGTTCAGTAGCAATTCCAGGGATTTAATATAAATGCATGATATAAAGATAGTAGACTTGCCGTTATCTACTCAACATGGATTGTCTGATTGTTTTAAGATTATTGAACATTTGTATATTCCCGCCTTTATTTCTGATCAAAGAGAAACATTCAATGTAATTAACTGTTCTCTGAAACGTTTCCTTTTTCAACACGAGTGCAAAAAAAAATGTTCTGTGAATGACACAATAAAAGGGACAACCTCCTGTGGACAGAGTTGCATCTGCGGATCCCCAGTAGATGCAAAATTCTTTAAAGAAAAAATATATGCCTCCTTTGATGAGAGTCAATTTGTTGAAGTATACAAAGTCCCGATTTCTGAGGATGATAATGAACTGATTATAACGGTTCTTAAAGTTGAAAAGTTGAATGGATGTCTGGTTGTTAATGCATTACAAAACAGACTTGATGCTTTACTATCAACTGCAGATATTTCCGCTTGGGAAATTGATCTAACAACTCAATTTTTTACTGTGCTTTCTCGTAATCCTGCTCACTTATGGCTTCCTGAACCGAATATTCCAATTCATGGTAAAGATATTGATCTTTCTTTGTTTCCAGATTCTTCAAAGTTAATTTCTATTTTAAGTAGTTGTATCGAAAAAAAGAACGGCTTTGATATAGTGCACCAGTTAAAAAAAGAGGATGGAACCCTACACTGGATAAATTCACAAGGAAAATATGTTTTGCTGGACCATTCTGAAAAAATTATTGGAACGTCCAGAAGACTGGAAGAAGTGAAACAATCAGATTCAAAGAAAACCAATCTTAGCAGCAAATTTAATCAAATATATGAATATTCACATGAAATATTTATGGAGCTTGACCTAACTGGTAAGATAATTGATGTATCCTCTTCGTTTGAAGAAAGCATTGGTTTTTCAAAATCTCAGGTTGTTGATTTCCATCTAATCGATCTTGCATGTGATCGGAATCAAGTAAAAGATTTTTTTAAGAGAATTGAAACGGAAAATAGTGTAATAGATTATGAAATGTATCTGTTTGATATTTATAATCAAAGAAGGTATCTTTTACTTAATGCGAGCATGATCAATAATGGCGATAAATCTCAAACAATAATTGCTGCTGTGCGGGATCATACTTCGGTAAAATTTTTTGAAAAAGGTTTTAGATTACAGAAAGATATATCGGAACAACTGAAAAATGTATCAGATATTTTGTTGGTTTGGGAGTGTTTTATAGATGGATTGGCTTCGTGGCTTAATGCTGAAAATTTAATATTTTTTTCAATTGAACGTGGAGAGAAAAAACTTATTCCAGTTTTGGAACATGGGCAAAGGGATTCTCTTATTGATAATGTTTTGCAACTTAGCCTGCCTTTTGAAATGTGTCAGAGAGGTATTTCCGGAATTATTCCAACTCCAAGAAATTCGGAAATTCCGAAAAAATCGACGGTTTTAATTATTTCGACTACAAAGGGAAATGGAAACTATGCTTGCTTTATCGCTTCTCTCCAAAAACAAATTGAAAAAAGTCCTGAAATCATAAGTTTTATTGAAAATATTGTAACTCAAATAGTAGATATGCTTGACAATTATCAGGTAAAACTTGAGTTAAAAACCACGGAAGAAAACCTCACAACTATTTTAAACAATGTCGAAGACATGATTTATGTTTTCAGTACATCGGGAAAGATTCTTTTTATCAGCAATATTCTTGAAAAGAGACTTGGATGGGAAAAAGACGAATTGAAAGGAAAACATGTTAGCTTTCTTTTTCCTCCCAAATATATACTTGAAATATATCAAATGCTTGAGGCTATTAAGCCAGGTGAAAACAGGTTTTCAATTCCTCTGTTGTCAAAGAAAAGTACTGTAATTCCAGTGGAAACTATTATTAATCAGGGAATCTGGAACAATGATAAAGCTCTCATAGGTATTTCGCGTGATGTGTCTTTTCAAATTAATGCCCATAAATCCATTGTTGTCAGAGATCAAATTCTTGAAGCTGTAGCCTATGCTTCAGAATATTTTATAAACAACCTTGGAAGCACTATTGATTCCGCAGTTGTCCTCGAGAAGATAGCTGATGCAGCAGGTTTTGATAAAATATTAATTGGTTTGCGTGAGGATAACCAATTCCGCATAAAATCATACTGGACAAAGAACAAGCTTGAAGATATTGCGGCCTATTTCGATAAAATAATTAAGACTATCAATCACTCTGTGCACAAAGACAAACTTGAAACTGGACAAACTCTTGTAATTAACAAATCTGGATATAGCATAAAAAATCAAACAACTGATATAATATTTCCACTGAAAATAAGAAATGATATTCCAGGTTTTATTGCTTTTGAAAAATTTGGTGCATCAACCTCCAGAGCACTTATCAGCGCTCTTGGTACTGCCTCTTCAATAATAAGTAGCGCTCTCTCTAGAGAACTTCTGGAACAAGAACAGGAGTTACTTAAAGACAAGTTAAATAATTCTCAGCGACTTGAGGTAGTTGGAAAAATGGCCGGAAGTATCGCTCATGATTTTAATAATCTTCTATCCCCAATTATTGGGTTTGCTGACCTTTTAATCATGGATTTTCCTGAAGGTAATCGTACCCGGAGTGTCCTGGAAAAAATAAAAACATCAGCATATACTGCAAAAAATCTGACGGCTCAATTACTTGCGTTCAGTCGAAAAAAAATGCTTCGTATTGAAACGATAAATCCAACCCATATTCTCGAAAAAATGGAAGACATGCTTCGTCAGACTCTTGGGCAGGAAATTGATTTTACGATGCAGATCGCTTCAAATAATACTGTAATAGATGCGGACGAATCGCAATTTGAACAGATAATTTTAAATCTGGTAGTAAATGCCAAAGAAGCAATGAAGTCGGGTGGAATACTTTCTATTATAGTAAAGACTCAATACTATGATGGTAATGAATTTCATGAAACGACCAGAATTATTCCCGGTAACTACTTCCAAATTGAAATTTCAGATACGGGGGAAGGTATACCCAAAGAGCACCTTGCCCATGTTTTTGAGCCTTTTTTTACTACAAAGCCCGAAGGAACGGGCCTGGGTCTTTCTACTGTTTACGGCCTGGTTAAACAGCATAATGGATACATCATCATTCAACCTAAAACCATCGGAACCAGCTTTATTATTCTATTTCCAGCTTCTCGTGGTATATCTGCAAAGCCAATTACTGGTGAAAGTCCAAAAATACGTGATATTTCAGCGGTTTCTACAATTGTTTGTGATGATCAGATTGAAATTGTAGAGCTTATTAATGGAATTCTGACTCGATTTGGTCATAAAGTGCAGGGAACTAATAATCCTCGGAATGCTTTAGACATTATGGTCAGACCCTCTCACCCGGATTTACTGATAACAGATATTGTTATGCCGGAAATGTCCGGACATGAGCTTTTTCATAGAATACGAGACAAACATCATGATTTCAAAGTTTTGTTTATGACGGGATTTTCAGGTGATGTAATTATGGACAGGATTTCAGAATCATCCAAAGTTCAGTATATTCAAAAGCCATTTGGGGTTAGTGAACTTATGGAAAAAATCTCACTTTTATTTCCAGAATCAACAGCTTGAACATGTTATCGATTCAAGGATTTTTAATATGTTCACATGTCCTCGATTTGCCGCTTCCATCAGGGCACTTTGTCCCCGGATGCTTGTTTGATGAACATTAGCGCCTTTCTCGATGAGAATTTTAACAACTTCTTCAAATCCCCATTTTGAAGCCCACATAATGGGGGTAAATCCATTTTCGTCAGCAAAATCTGCATCTGCCCCAGAATCTAATAAATAGTAGGCTGTCTCGGGGTATTGTTTCCAGAGGGCCTTGTGAAGGGGCGTTTGAAGATGGTTATCGGGAATGTCAATAATTGCACCGTTTTCCAGCAGTACTTGACACAGGTGTGTGTATCCTCGCAAGGCACATTCTGAAAGTGCAGTCATACCAAACAAATTACGATGATCAATATTGCCTCCTACTTTGAGAAGATAAGAAATGACATCTGAGTGATGTCTGGCACAAGCCCACATAAGGGGAGTAGAACCATTTTTATCCGGAGTATCAGTTAAGTTGCCGAGAAAAGGTAGTAAATCCCTGTGACCGCTCATGGCTGCACGCGCGAAGGGTGTAAAACCAAAAATATCTTCCATTTGGATGTTCTGGTTGTTTTTCAGCAACATGACTAACTTGATATTTCCCAATAAAGCAGCCCTGTGAAGTGCAGTTTCCTGATAATCATTTCTTAAAAACAGGCATGAGGGATCCCTTTTCAGATACTTTAGGACTTCCTGAAGATCGCCTTCTTCAACGGAGTCAAAAAAACTTTTGGATTGAGTTTCCTGCTTCAGTTTCATGGATCAAGTTGTTATATCCCGGCTTGAGTATGACTGGGTCAGAGCTTTTTCAACATATTGTATACTCTGTCCGAGGTTTATTGTGCTTTCTGTAGAAATAAAAACCCAACTCTTTTCAAAAGGAATTATAAAATGGTTGTTTTCTTCATTTGAAATGACAAATCTTGAAAGTGAACCTAGTGAGAAATGTTCACCGCTAAAGGCACCGTGAATATGGAGCCAGAATAAAAACGCTTTAACACTCTGGGACGACCATTCCACAAAGGGAAGTGACGAAATTCCGCCGGAAAACCAGGGATCGTTACCCACAGCAACCAGAGAAAACTCCGTATTTTTTGCGAGACACGAGCACATATTTGCATGGGAAGGTTCACGGCCCGTAACACTTTTAAACAATTCATTAATTCTGTCTTTAACATTTTCAGAAAACTGCTGGTGATACTGGGAAACGCCGCCACATTCGGTTACTGGGTTTTTTACAGACAGAACCGATTGTCCTTTGTAAATGACCCGACTGATTAGAAACAGTCCACTTTCTGTTGTTTCGGAAACAACTTTAACTTCCTTTTTACCAAGTTTTAGGTCTGAAGCGAAACTGGACATTGTCTATCCTTTAAGATAATTCAACTTCCAAAAGGGTATCACCACGGTTACCACCAGGTTTAGGTTCTAGATTTTTAATTCGGGCGCGTTTGCCGAGATTTTTTTCCGCAATTGCAATTGTAAGTGCTGCAAAAGGACATCCAAATGGTGGAATTCCTTCACTTTTCAATTTTTCCGTAAGATCATAAAACGAACAATTAGTGATTTCAGCTTTCAGAATGTTTCCTTCGATATTGAATTTGATGGAATCGCACATTCCACTGGAAGTTAGTGTTTCACCAAGTTTACTTTGAAGTTTTTCGATATTATCCACACAGGTAAAATCAACTCCCAGAGCATTCAAAGCCGTCAAAATATGTGGGGCGGCTTGTCTCATTACCGCGGGGGACGATGCTCCAGCTACGGCATAAAGAGATTTATAAATTCCATAAAGGACACCTTGAACAACTCTTGCATCTATAGTTTTTGACATTTCTATCTCCTTTTTATTAAGATGTGTCCGGAAATTCGCTTCACGAAGAATTTAGTATAAATTCTATCCGGCCACTACAAGTAAATTTATAACGTTGCTTTTGTTGTCCTGAAAAATTTTCTTTAAATTGAAAAACTGAATTTCAGGACATTAACCCTCAAAGCACTCTTTCAAGTTCACGGATATTTTTCTTGACTGCAAAACGCACTGCACCAAGGTTTGCACCACCTTTTGCGGTTACACCCAAAACAGCGTCACGACCAACGGGAGCAACAATGATTGTACCCTGGTCATATTCAGCCATGACCTCGAACAATTTGCCTTGATTGGTGTTGTTTCCCATACTTTCGATGGATCCGATAACAGTGGAAACGGCAACACCAAGCATATCCGCTTCCATATTGCCTGTAGCTTCAATAACAAAACCGTCTCTTCCTACAATGAGGGCTTCGTGGATGCCGTCAGTTTTCAGGATTTCGTTCAGAATCATTTTCACGTTTGACATTTTCAACTCCTTATATTCTTTAAATCTGGAAAAGCTCCATTGCTTTTCCTATTTCTCCGCATTGAATAAACTCAATGGATTTTTTTAATTTTGCATATTCCTCTCCGGATTCCCCGAGTTCCCGCAGTTCTCGCAGGCGATCATTCATTGCGATTTCAATGGCAAGTCTTTGCTCTTCCATGGTTTCAGCACTTTCAACCATGTGACGAAATCGCTCTCTCGTTTTTCGGCGGCTGTCAGAAATGTTTGGGTCTGAGTTTTTGCACTCTGGTGCGTTATTCAAGTCATGGCCTGTTGGAGCGAATGATCTCGCGGTTTCCACCGTTAGAGGTATTTTCATTGTTTCATTCAGGGTAAGTAATTGATGAATAACTGATTTCAGATGCCTGATATTATCAAAAATGTGGTTTGCAATAAAGTCGGTCACTGAAGGAGGAAATACACCTTCTTTATCCATACCCTCGATCACTCGTCTTTTAAAACTGCTGTCACCCATTCCGAGATTCGCAATTACTCCACCACCCAGTCTTGAAATAAGTCTCTCTTCGATTCCTTTGAGTCTTGTGGGCGGAACGTCTGAACTGACAATAACATGTTTTTTTCCTGCCAGAGCAGTGTTAAAGATTTGAAAAAGTTCAAGTTGGAGCTGTTCACTGGAGTCAAATAATTGAATATCGTCAATGCAAATTATTGCAAAATTATTGATATAATTGATAATAAAATTACTGGCATTAGGATGGGCGGAATAAATATTTTTAAGTTCAAGACTTGTAATGAAAATGGATTTATCCTGATACTGATTATATATAGCGCTTAACAGGTGTGTTTTTCCAACACCGATATTACCATAAATATAAAGGGGGTTATAAAAGAGATTCTTTTCCCTTTTTTCAATTAAAGACCTTGCAATTTCAAGAGAAAACTCATTTTCAGGACATGAAATGAAATTTTCAAATTTAAGATCAGGGTTGGGCTTCTGAAATAATTCATGCAGGTGGGGAATTGTCGTCGTTCCCTCTGGATTCAGAGTTTCAACAGGAATTTCAAGTTTTCTGAAGGCTGTTTTAATATCACAGCCCGCCAATTCGCAGTAGGCGAGGATTTTTCGGGCATCTTCCATTCTTATGAGTCCGGAAGTTAAAAAATCCAGTAATTCCCGTTCATTTTTAAGACGAATAGCGGGATCGATCATGATTCCCCCCGAACAGATGCAATTATTTTAGATAAAGCCATTGTTACGGCTCCGGGGCTTACACCGACGGGAGAGAAAAAGACTATCTGAACATGATCGCCTGCAGAAATTGAACTAATCAGGAAATCAGAGGTTTCAAGGAGAAGCTTTCCCGGCGAAAATCTTTTTATTGAAGTCCAGAATTGGCTTACAGTACTTTCAATTGCTTCAAAATCATTACTTGCTTCAGGAGAACTCCAGTATTTAAAAGCCACACCCGCGGAGGAAAGGACAGCGTAGTGAATGAAATTCCCAGATTTTTCTATAATGTTTTCAAGAAGTTTGTACAAATGATCAAAATTGATATTCTTGAGTAATTCGAGCTCCTTGCTCTTCTTTTTATTTTCATCTTTCAGTTTCAGGGCAACCATAATTGCCCGATGAAGATCCATATCAATCAGGATTTCAGGATCCGTAGTCTGGTTTCTGAATTCAAATTCTCCACTGGTGAGATCGATTATTTCAACAAGACCCTCCAGACCTGTTTTGTAATCAGTTTTTACATTAACAAGTCTACCATCAACATAATTACATCTGATTTCTCCCAAATCTTCGTTGACTATAATCATTTCCCCGGTTTTCTTTTTATTATGGGGAAACTGAATCAAATCGATTATCCCGATATCGCTGATTGAACCTGTTATCGCCATAATGATCTCCAATTGAATCAGTTCTTGTCCTGTATTTCAGAAATTTTACGAATCAAATTTCAAATCTCGTAACAATCTGTTTTGAAACTTCTTTAATTGTTTCAATAACACCTTGCCCTTTCAGAGCCACCGCTTCAAAAGTTTTATGTCCACCTTTATTCAATGATGCATTCATTTCCGATATATTCATAACCTGATCCAGATCTCTTTTATTGAACTGGAGTACCAGAGGATAAGTAACGGGATCAAACCCGTGGGAAACAAAGTTTTCCGTCATCATTTGATAACTCAGAAGATTTTCTTCCCGTTTTGAAGGATGAGAATCCGCTACAAAAACAACTCCATCCGCTCCGTCCAGAATCAATTTTCTTGAAGCTTCATATTGAACCTGGCCCGGCACTGTATACATATTAAATCGCACGGAAAAACCGCAGATGCTTCCGAGATCAAATGGAAGAAAATCAAAGAAAAGAGTTCTTTCTTCTTCAGTATCCAAAACAACCATTTCACTGCACTTTTGGGGATCAAGAATTTCATGAATTTTAATAAGATTTGTAGTTTTCCCACTCATCCCAGGCCCGAAATATACAATTTTGAATGCAATTTCCTGTTTATCATAATTTATATACGGCATATCCTGAGCCCTATCCCTGTGGTTTATCAAAAATTCTGTCTATAAGATTGAGTGCATATTCTCTGAAACCTGCAACATTGAGTTTTTCTACGCTTGCCTCAGGTTCCGGCTGCATGATATTGGCGATGACTTCAGAGGCTTTTTTAGCCTCATACCTGACTTTTCCAATGCGCTGATAATCTTCAAAAATTATTACCATCATCACAGTTTCATTAATTAAAGAAATATGGATATGACGGTTTGTCCCTTGCTGAAGTAAAATGGAAAAATGCTCTTCTCCCACCATTCGGGCTACTTCTCTTGTCGCCGTAAACATACCGGCAATCAAAGCAGCGAGGGCAGTTGTGTTCAGGTATCCAGTGTTGCCCGATTCTTCAATGGAGACACCTTCCCGGGAGATCAGCAGTGCGGTAATGCACTCACTGTCGTTAACAAGTTTATCGAGGGCTTCCTTTGCATTATGATGTACCTGCATTTTTCACCTGTTAGCATCCGAAAAATTATAAAAATCAACTCGAACACTATTTAAAAATATCAAATTCCAGTTCTTCGTCATTTTCATCCCCTGCGCCAAATGTGACTTCATCTTTTATTCTTGCTGCTTCAAACAACAGGAATTCCCCGGGTTTTTCTATTGTTACTTCCGGTGATGCATGAATAGGAGTTGTAATAAAACTACCGTGCTCAAAGGTTTTGATGATTTCATAAAAAGCATCAATTCCTTTATAATTTCCGTATTCTGCATGAACTACCTTCCCGTATTCAAAGTATATCAGTGCATCACTACCGTCCGATGACAACTGAAGCTTTACTTTCTTTCTTGTAAGAAGTAAAAACTGTATATATTCAAGCAGTTCAATATCACAGGCAGTTCCTTTAAAAAGTTTTTCCTCTCCGTTTTTTATTTCATTTTTGAGAACTTCAATAATCAGAGAGGGATCTATCGGCTTTTCAAGGTACAAAATGGCTCCTTTTCCCATGCTGATTTGCTTTATTGTAACAGCGCCGTATGCCGTCATTATGATCACTCGGATATCAGGCTTATTGGCTTTAATCCATTCAAGGACTGCAATGCCATTTATGCCTGGAAGTTGAATATCGCTGATTACAAAATTGAAATCCCGGTTGCGGAGAACTTCAATTGCATCATTTCCATTTGCACAAAGGGTGACTGTAAAACCGGAGCGGGCAAGAAAGCGACTGATCATCCAACTTATATCTGGATCATCATCAATCAGAAGTACTGTCGTTCCCTGCTCACTCATCCTTTGTGTGTCCTTGCTCTTTGAAATACCTGCTCAAGTCACCAATTATACTTGTGATTTCATCGGAATATCTCGCAATAGCTTCTGCCTGTGGGCTGATTTCTCCTGAAACCTCAAGTACTTCGCTTTCCATGCACCGAAAAGCGATTAAAATGGCGGATAGCCTGTTGATAATCCAATGATTACTCTTTGCTGCAAAAGGTATTTCAATATTATTCAACGAAGAAGAATCCAAATTCGTTTTAGAAATGGATACTCCCATTTTGTTTTCAAAACCACTTATGATTTTAACTAAATCTACAACTTCATAGGGTTTTTCAAGAATGGTTTTAACTCCCAGAGACTGTATTTCTTTGACTACTTCGGGTTCAAGAGAACCACTTGTATAGATAATCTGCGGCTTATGCGCTTTAACTGAATTATTATTAAGAATTTCAAGCCCGGATCCTTCCGAAAAGACATGATCTAAAATAATCACATCCGGATTTATGGAATCCACAATTTTCAGGCCATCTTTTAGAGTGTTTGCTTCGAGAATAACTTTATCCGGGAAAGTCTTTTCCAGAACCATGGATATGCACTCAGCAAGCAATTTATTATCTTCAATAATCAGCATTGTGTTCATTACTGCACCTTCTTTGTAACTAGAGCACATAGTGTGCCATGTTTGTGTTTTTAAAATATTTCAATAAATACAATAAACTAAGTTTTTAATTTTTAAATCTCATGCGTGATTTTCACGCAAAAAAATCAGTTTTCTAACATGATATAAAAATGAAATCTTTAACCCCTTGTTCTCACTATTCTTTTAGTCGTTGAGTGATTTTTAATCATCCTGCGTGAAAATCACGCATCAGGTTCAATTCCAAGTTTCTTAATACGATGCGTTAGAGAATGTCGCGTAATTCCAAGCTTTTTGGCTGCGGCATTTCTCGTCTTTGTAGACTCAATGGCCTTAGTGATTACATCCCTTTCAAAATTTGCCAGCATTTCATCCAGAGGAACTTCTTCGGGCAAATTAAATGACAACCTTGTGGTTTGACTGGCAGGATTTAAAAATACAAGATCCTCGCTTTTAATGATGCCGTCATCGCTCAGGATGAGTGCTCTTTCAAGGGCATTGCGAAGTTCTCTTATGTTTCCTGGCCATTGATATTGCATCAGAATATGCATTGCTTGGGTAGTAATTGAGATATCTTTTTTATGCGGCATGCTCATTTCAATGTTATTAATAATTTGCATTGCAATTACTGGAATATCTTCTTTTCTTTTTCGCAAAGAAGGCAGGTGGATTTGAAGAATATTAAGTCTGTAATATAAATCCTGCCTGAAATTTCCCTCTTTGACTTCTTTCAAAAGGTCAAGATTTGTTGCTGAAATTATTCGAGTATCAACTTTGACTGGTTTGTCTCCACCAACCCTCAAAAAGGATTTTGTATCAAGAAAAGTCAAAAGCTTCGCCTGCGTTTGAAGATCCATTTCTCCAATTTCGTTGAGAAGCAACGTTCCTCCTGCGGCAATTTCTAAAAGTCCTCGCTTTCGTCCGGAACTTCCAGTAAAGGCTCCGGGTTCATAACCGAAAAGCTCGGATTCTGCCAGTGTCTTTGATATTGCACTGCAGTTCAGCGAAAAATAGGGTCCGTTTTTTCTAATCGAGTGAGAATGAATCCAGTTGGCGAGAAAATCTTTTCCAGCACCTGTTTCACCTGTGATAAGTATTGCTCCGTCAGAATTGGCAGCTTTCTGAGCAATATCATACACATTTTTCATTGATTCTGAAGGAACTGCAGATTTTCCGGACATCCGGTTTAAAGAAGTTGCATTGTGCCGGTAAATATTTACTTCATCTTCCAGGGCCTTTTCTACAAGAGCATTTCGGATGGAAAGAAGAAGACGGTCGGGTTCAAAGGGCTTTTCAATATAATCAAGAGCGCCCAATTGTGTTGTTTTTACAGCACTTTTAACGCTGGCATGGGCGGTTATAATTATAATTCGAAATGAAGAATTCAGGTCCATAAGAGCCTTCATAAGCTCAATACCGTCCAGATCCGGAAGCTTTAAATCAAGTAAAATAATATCCGGAAGAATCTTCTTCGCTGTTTCAATACCCTCTTTCGCACTGTAAGCAAAAAATGTTCGATAGCCATGAAAAGTCAGAATTCGACCAAGCATTTCCGAAAGAGTTTTCTCATCATCTATTACCAGAACGACGCCATCATTCATAAAAAACTCCCGATTATCTGCAAGTATTATAGTAGACTTCAAAAAACAAAATGGAAGAAAAAACGATTTTTAATAAGTAGTTAATGTCCTGTAATTCGACATTTTCAAGTTAATGACGAATTTATACACAGGACATTAAGAATGAAGACCTTGAAATTATTGCAGTGTTCTGAATAGCATGTTTTCGTAAACATGCTCAATTTTGACAAAAATTGAATTTCAGGACACGAACTAACCTTAATATTTGTTGACAATAAAAAATCCGGAGCTATAAAAAAATTAAGTTGACCATTTATAAACAAAAAAAAGGAGCACATCATGGATTTAAGAACAGCGGAAACACTTGTTGCCGAACTTCGTGAAAGTCTTGAAAATGCAGTAGTTGCAACGGATATCTGGAATAAAAAAGAAGGAATATCAATTGCAGGATTCAACAGTCAACCAACAGCAACAAAACTCTTCAATGATTTTTATGAATTTGTTGAGTCAAACCTCAAATCAGCGCAGTTTCCGGCTCTGGGGAGATATTTTCTTCTGGAACTGGAACAGAACAATGCCGTAGTTATAATTAATTACGGAAGCGCACTTCAGGGTTTTTTAGTTAATATGAACCGCACAAACATGGGAAAGGTTGTCAGCCTCGCAATACCAAGATTACTGCGAACGGCAGGTTTGTGAACACGATCATTTTTTCTTACTTTTATTAAAGTATGTTTTTTTCTTAACAATATCAAATAACACGGCTTAACCGATCAACATTGGGGCAAAAGCGTTGCAATTAAATAATTGTGTGGGTAGTATTTTTCCTGAAACTTTGGAAAGAGGAATGTTATATGAAGGCATTATGGATTTTTACGGCAGTAATGTTTTTTATTTCGGGATGTGGAAAAAAGGGAGATGCGAAAAACCCTTCGGAAACACCTCGAAATGAGCCTTCACAAATGAAAGCTCCACCACCAGAAAAAACAACAAAGAAACCTGCAAAAAAGAAAACTAAGGATCCTGTAGAAAAGAAAACGCCTATTGTTAAAAGCACAGAAAAAACCATGGTACCAGCGGAAAAAATTACCAAACTGAAACCTGTAACGGCTCACGTACCAAAAAAATGTGTTTTCAAGGGGTTGAAATACATGGATCCTGAAAAACTGTGTGCATATGTTAAAAAAGAAACCTTCGGTGTTTTTACGTATTTGCCAACAGTCCAGGAATCCATGAAAAAAATGAAAAACCAAAAGCCGAAAAAGTCCAAACCAAAATATGAGGATGATCGTAGAGAAACCACTCAGGATTGGGATTATCCCGGGTACAGTTTTTACTATTATTTGAAAAAGGGGAAGCCCAATTATTTAAATAGTTATTATATTACAAAGACTTTCAAAGGTAAAACCGGTTGCGGAATTAAAATTGGATCAACTCCCGCAGAAGTCCTTGGATCATACGGTAATGTTATGGATAAAGATAACCGGTCAAACCTCGAGTCAGGAGACTCGGAAAGTTTAATTGTAGTGGGAGATCATTACTGCGGATTCTTAATCGTTATCAAAGAAGGAAAAGTAGTCTCCATACGGGTCGGCCCAACTGCCCTGTAAAAACAATTTGTAAAACAACTTTCGATCCTTTTATCCAAGATTTTTAATATGAGTTAAATGTGTTTTTTGGAGAAAGATATGAAATATTTATATTTTTTAATTCTTTTTGTTTTCGGTTGTAACCCGGAAATTGTTCCACAAAAAAAGAAAACCATCGCAGGCAGGAAAACAATTTTACCTGAATCCCAAAGTCGGAAGGTTGTCTCAAAACACCCTGATTCAAAACCCAGGACTGTTACAACTGCAAAGGAATACACCCTTGAAGAACTGTCAAAGCCACAAATCCCCGTAGATCGTTCAAAAGAATATACAGTGGAAGAACTTCAGCGATTAAAATGGGCCAATATGCGAAAAAGAATGATGGAGCGAAGAATGCGGATGCAGCGCAGTCGACGGGAGTATCATCGTCTTCGACGCCAACCACAAAAAAGTAGTTGTAGAAGATCGAGAATGTTTGCAGATTATAAACCATCAAACAACAAAACCTATGATGGTAAACGGAGCGATGTAATTACCGTGCCCGGGTATGGGACTTTTCCCCGCAATCAGGTACTTGTTACCTTAAAAGACAAATCAACTCTAAAAGATTTACAAGAAGATATGAGAAAAGCTGGTCTGAATGCCAACCTTGTAGGCTGGATTTATGAATTAAAATTATATCAGTTTCTAGTCAAATCAAGAGATAACAATGATCTTGAAAAATACATCAAGAAATTTGAAGCCTTGGATTCTGTAGACTCGGCATTGAGAAACATTTCACTCAGCCTGGATAAGAATTAGACTCATGATGCTTCTATACCGCTTCCTTAGTAATACGATTGTGAGTTATTCTAAAGAAAATCTTCAGGAAAGAGCCCCCCTAAAGCATTCCGCTGCGCGAAATTGCCTCCCTGTTTTCCTGTTACTGCTACTGAATTCTTCTACCGCATTCGCCTGCGCAAATTGCTTACCTGTTTAACTGAAATTTTTTAACAGGGACTCAGGTAGTCAGGCAAACAGGTTCCGGATCAGCGGTTAAGCATTCAACATCAATTAATAATTAAAAAGAACGTAATTTTTAATTCAAGTTCCAGATTTCGATCCTATTATTCCGCAAGCGGTCTAGTTTTTGTCTTTTTCTTCCAGGGAGCTGCAGAACTCCCTGAATTTTTCAATTTCAGTGATCCCTGCCAGATACCGGAGATCTATAATCAAACCACTCTTTTTATGCTGCAGAAAATCCGCATTCCACAACTGGGTAGTTTGAAATCCCAATTTGTAATCATAAAACATGGGTTCAAAATTATTAATATTTTCAGCAAAATACTTCACTTTTCCAAAGCATAATCGATTGATACGGAATAAAATGAGTAGAATGCTGCTGTTTTTAATAAAACTATGTTTAAAAAATATCTGTTCATGAGAATTTTCTCTCCGGGAAACCCAGTAGAGATCAGGGCTGGATTCAAGGTGGAATTTTTCAATCATCAGCACTTTCTCTTCTGAAAGTTCATTTTTAAGAAAATTATCCCGTGTAATCTGATCCATATTTTTTAAATTCATAAAAAAACCATTTCTGAAGTAACATTATAGCAATATTTTATTTAAATAAAATGTCAGGGACAAAAAACACCGTCAGATCATTATAGTTGGGATGATCTGTACGTAATCATTTAATGGAAGTTTCCTATCCGCAAGGCAGATCAGGCTCCCAGCCCCAATTTTCATACCAAGACTGTTCAATACCCTGAAATGCCTGATATCTTCTTTTGAAGGGTTGGCAGATTTTTTAATCTCTACAGGATGAATGACATCTCCTTTAGTTATTATCAGATCTATTTCCTTGCCATCCTTATCCCGATACCAGTTGATTGGCGGTCTTTTTCCGTTATGCCACCAGCTCTTGAGAATTTCTGTAACAACAAATGTTTCAAAAAAAGCCCCCGACATTGCCCCACTTTCAAGGACATCTGGACTTGACCAGTGCAAAAGATAAGCTGCCAGACCCGTATCCATAAAAAAGAGTTTTGGTGTTTTCATTAGCCGTTTATTAATATTTGAGTGGTATGGCTCAAGCAGGTAAATTATTCCGGCACTTTCCAGAATCGAAAGCCAGCGTTTTCCCGTTGCATGGTTGATATCAGCGTCGCGACAGAGTTCATTGATATTGAGCATTTGAGATGTTCTTGCAGCACAAGTTCTTAAAAATCTGATGAAGGATCTTTCATCTCCTGCATTAATCAGATTTTTTACATCACGGTGCAGGTATGTCTGCAGATACGAACTATAGTAGAGCTCCCAGTCCGGTGAGTTTTCCGTCCACATAGCTGGATAAGAACCACGCCAGATTCGATCAAAGACAAACTTTAGACTTTCCTTAAGGTCTGTTGTTGCAATTATCTCATTTCCGCCAATAAAAGGTTCACCTCGAGGTCTGCCTTGAATTTCTCTGCTTGAAAACCCGGAAAGATTCAAAATTGCAGCCCTTCCAGCAAGAGATTCGGATACTCCTTCCATCAGATGAAACTGTTGAGAACCTGTAAGCCAATACATTCCTGCCTTTTGCTCAGTGTCTACTTTTATTTTAATATGTGTAAGAAGTTCAGGAACATACTGAATTTCATCAATTAAAACCGGAGCAGGAAATCTTTGCAGAAATAACTGCGGGTCATCATAGGCAAGGGAGCGGAGAAGAGGATCATCCAGCGTAACATATGCCCGTTCTTCCTCAGCTATATGACGAAGCAACGTAGTTTTTCCTGTCTGCCTTGGCCCCGTTACAACCAGAACAGGAAACTGAGTATTTGCCACCCGCAAAAATTCTTCAATAGTTCTAGAAATATACATAGCATTTCGTCCAATCTGTTACCTGAGTAATAAATTAGCCGAAAAATAACCTTCCGTCAATTTCTTCTATACTCTTGTTATTTTAATTTAAAGTAATTCTATTGATTCAAACAAAAAACAAAAAACCAGAGTGACAACTTCATTGACAAAGTTAAATTTATAGAAAAAATAGTAACTTATGAATTACAGCGAGTTGAATGAAGACGGAATCCTGATTGTTTTGCTGAAGATTTCTGATGATCAATACTTATTGTGGCAATCATCGACACTTGAAGTGGACAATAGTGAAGTTTATTTTGAATTTAACGATCAACTGAGCGGTGGGTATAATAACATAAAAGAAATAACTCTAATGAGAGATGGAATTCATCTGGTTATGAAGAATAATTGTCTTGAGCACTTTTACTTTGATAAAAAGTTCGATGATTACAGTGCTCTGGCTTCTGGTCTTAAAAAAATCTATAAAAATAATCTAAAAAATTTAGATATTCTGGATTTATAAAAAAAAGCGACTTAAGAAATATATGAAAATTTTGGATTTTTTTGTAAACTGCAAGCCTTTCAGTAGGAGTCGATTTATGCGCAGAATTTTATTATTACTCCTTATGGCAACTACTTCCTGTACCACGAAACCCGACAGGGCAGAATCAACAAAACTTCCCGAGCGGAGTGGGCCATATAAAGACCATGTTTCAACAAAGGATGCGTCCGCATATGAAGTTACGCCGGGGGAGCAATTAATCATTTATTCCGGCTCCGTCGCCGCAGGTTCTTTTAAAATTAATGAGAAAACTCTTAATATCCTGACAAAACATCACATTACGACAATTGTGTGCCTCAAATCATGCTCATTTTCCGTAGAAATGGCAGAAGAAAAGGGATTCACTGTCGAAACCCTCGACTATGATCCTCAAAGTGGACCATCTACGGAAATGATAAAAACTTTTCTATCCATTTATCAAAAAAGAAAGGGACTGATATTTATAAACTCAGATTCAAGTTCCTCAGGCCTTTTAATCATGGGAATCAGAATCCAGAAAATGGGCTGGACGAGGTCGTAACCAATCAATATAAACGTGTAATTACAAGAATTTGAAGCAATGCTCAGAAGGGTGATGGGCCGTTCGGCCCTGAACCCGCACGTCATGAAATGACATTATCGTCAATAGCCAGGGGTGAGGGATGCACCGCATCCGAACCCCTGGACAAAACACGCACGCCCGCCCTTTTTCCCCCAGAAGCGGCGCCGCAGGCGCCGCTTCTGGGGGAAAAAGGAAAAAAACCATCAAACCCCTAAATCCCGCTTCCTGATTAATACGATAGTGACTCGTTTAAAAGAAATGCTTCAGGAAAGAGCCCCAGATTCCCTGATGCTGCTCCTGCTTACCTGATGCTGCTACTGCTTTCCTGCTGCCTGATTATTTTAACAGGGACTCAGGCAATCAGGCAAACAGGTTCAGGATCAGGTTGTAACCATTCAATATAAACGTGTAATTACAAACCCCTAAATCCCGCTTCCTGATTAATACGATAGTGACTCGTTTAAAAGAAATGCTTCAGGAGAAAGCCCCTGATTTCCTGATG
>JAHJMN010000199.1 GCA_018821305.1 Myxococcota bacterium | reverse complement strand
TACTGTCCTGAAATACCGGAAATCAAATTTTTCGCCGATTTTTTGCTCAGGACAGTAACCGCAAGGTGTTGAATTTACTGGTAGTGGCCTGTTAGGATTTTTAATAAAATCCTTCGCGAAGCGAATTACAGGACACGAACAAACTAGACCGCTTGCGGAGTAATACGATAGTAACTTAATTCAAAGGAGGACTTCAAGAGAAAGCCCCTGATTTTCCTGTTGCTGCTACTGATTTCCTGAATACCTGATTTTTTTAACAGGGAATCAGAAAGTCAGGTAAACAGATTCAGGAACAGGGAATCAGGGATCTTATTAACAGACAGTGCCTGAATAAGAACCTCCCTGTCGATATTCAGTCGTTTTCACAGCCTTCCACCATGGCTATCTGCCATTTTAACATATATTAACAACAACTTACGTTCTTGGCACGCGATGTGCGATATACCATAACACCCCGAATGAACGGGGAATTAACCAACGGAGGTATATTACCATGTTTCAAAATTCATCTTCCCGCTCAACAATCATTTTTTTACTCATTGCCGGCATTATTTCTGCCCTCGCTACAACTTCCGCATTTGCGGCAAAAAGAAAGTATAATTATGAGATCTCTGGTCAGGTAAACATTAACACGGCCCCAGCCTCAAAGCTTCGCATCGTTCCTGGTATCGGTAAAAAGAAAGCTGATTTAATAATTCAGTATCGAGCGAAAAAGCAGTTCACAAATATTTCCGAACTGAGAAAGCTCAGGGGCTTCAGTGCAAAAATGATGTCAAAAATTGGAAAATATCTCAAAACTTCAGGTAATACGGATATCGTAAAACGCCGTATCCCGCGGAAATCCTAATTAGGTATTGCCCCGGAGTCTAATCTCCGGGGCATTTTTTTTCTCTGAAATCGTTTTTGCTTAAAATGGCCAGAGAGTCGAAGTCGTTGAGACATATTCATTCCATTCTTTGCCAAAGTGGCTGGAAAGCATTTTTTCCTCAACTCTGATTCTGTACCACACTGCCGGAACGGCTAAAAGAAAGAACAAAGCAATACCCCCGGCACTTTGCACAGCAAGTGGAAATCCGAAAAACACCAGCAGAGTTCCTAGATAAAGTGGATGTCTCACTCGGGAATAAATTCCAGTCATTATAAGGCGATGAGAATTTTTAATATTCAGATTGTAATGATAAAATTGACCAAGTTGAATAAAAGCAATAGTTCTGATAACAATACCTGAAGCAAATAAAGCATTGCCAATCCACGTAACAAATGATGGAAACTTGCATATTGTGAAAGAGATTAGATAAAAATCAATAGCGGAAAAAATCCAGATAGTTGAACTCAGTACTATGAAAACAGTGGATAAAAGTTCCCTTGGTTTTCCGTTATTCCTGCTTAGAAGTGCTTGTATTGATTCTATAATTAAAAATACAAAAAGAAGTAAAATAGCAATATTCTGAATCATAGGCCATCTTTTAATTTTAGAAATTCCTGAGCAAGAGATTCATCATTCAGTTTGGATCTCGCTAAAATAACTCCCTGATCACAATAGTAGTCTCTTGTCTGGCCAATAGAAGTTGCAAGTGCACTTTCTCTCAGAAAAGAAGACATCTCGGAATAATCCTGCATATTTTCTAATACTTTCAATATACTGGATACTGTGCTTCTTTCGTGAGGTAACTTTACAAGTATTTCTTTTAAATAATTTAATGCCTTAGCATATTCACCCTTGGAAATACTCAAATCCGCCAGGGTACGCAAGGATTCAATATGACTTTTTCCATGCCACGAGAGATCCGATTCTTTTGATAATTGCGGATCATCTTCATAAGGAGAAATGCTACTGCCGTCCTTTTCTGAAGTGAATTTTTTTACTGTGTTAATTACTTTTGATTCAACTTTTCGTGCAATTTTTTCCAGTTCGCTATTATCCTTATTTTCTACAACGCCCCTGACTGCGCCCTGCCTGTCATCATTATTTAAAACAACGGATTTAGAACTTGAACCATAAACAGGATCAATAAACCCGACTCCATCTTGAGGTTTTGAGCCTTTTTCTATTCCTTGCACATGGCTTTCAAAATCTGAAAGTACTCTTAGTTCATCTTCCCTGATAGATGGAGAAACATGTCTATGATCTGAAGAATCCTCGAATGATTTAAGAAAATTATCTAAAGAATCTTTCTCAAGAGCATATAATTTCACTCTATATTTATTACCGTTTTTTCCTGTAATCACAAGAAATTGTTCAAAATCAGACTCTTCAATCCACGGTGTTACCTGAGAATCCAATTCAACCATTTCCCAGGGAGTGGAAAAACTACTTTTTGTAATGCACAAAAAAGCGCCATGATACTTCAAAAGAAAGGATTGCCCCCATGAAGTCTCAAGACTGCATTTCATTTCTACCCATTGGTCAATTTCCGTAGCTTTGATAAACTGGGAAGAGGCCTCACGCAATTCTCTGGATATATTCATTTTTCTACTCCATCATATCGTTTCAGGATTTTTCTAGATCACTCATAGCATTTATTGCAATTTTTAGAAACTCACTTAACTCAAGACCCAAATGGGAACATTCCAGAATACACTCACGGCTGACATTTCTTGCGAAAGCCTTATCCTTCATTTTTTTCCGAATACTTTTGGGCTCCATCCCTTCATATCCGTCAGGTCTAAGAAGGCTTGCTGCATGAATAAGTCCCGTCACCGTTTCACAGCAGCGAATCCCATGATCAAGTACGGACGCAGGAGCCGGTGCACCATTATGTTCATAATTATGAGTAAATATTGCATTTATTGACTCCGAAGGCAATACTTTTTCAAGAATCCGGATAGATTCATGGCCGTGTCTGTCTGGTGTAGCCTTCGTCATTTCATAGTCGATATCATGGAGCAGTGCTGTTCCTCCCCAAAGATTTACGTCCTCACCAATGGCTTGTGCAACGGCTCTTGCAACTGCTTCTGACTGAAGAGAATGCATAATCATTGCTGTGTCTTTCAGATATTCCTTGAGTAGTTCAAATAACTGATTTCTATCCATTTTCACAATCTTTCTGTCGAAAAAGACCTTATCAGTTCGTGTCCGGAAATTCGCTTCGCGAAGGATTTTATTAAAAATCCTATCCAGACACTATTAATATTTTCAGCACCTTGCGGTATCTATCCGGCCTTTAAAGAAAGTTGAAAACCTCGTTTTTTCGAATTTCCGGATAGACACTTATCAGTTCGTGTCCGGAAATTCGCTTCGCGAAGGATTTTATTAAAAATCCTAACAGGCCACTATAATAAATTCAACACCTTGCGGTTACTGTCCTGTAATTAAAATTGACCCAGATGAAGTTTCATCATAAGATTTTCCAGACGATCAGCCAGCGAACAAACAAGATTATAGGAAAATTGACTTGCTAACGCAGGCCTATTGGCCAGAACTTCAGAAGCTTTTTCTTTGTCGATTATTAGTAATTCACAGCTTTCCAGAGCTGTAACCGTTTCATGGTATCTTGATTCGGGAGCCAGAATGCTTCCATGACCAACAAGGTGACCATAATGAGCCGTTGCGACAGTCATTTCACCCTGTGGACGCACTACTGATAACTTTGTTACTCCGGAAAGAACAATCCCGAACGAATTACCCTGTTCACCTTGTTTGTAAATAATATCATTCACACGATAATTTTTAACGGTGAATATTTTCTTCAATAAATTTACATCTTTTGCCGTAAAACCCTGAAACATAAATTTTTCATCATGGGGTCTTATTTCAATCTCACCATTTTGGGTTCGCCTGACGAGGTCCGCAACCCGACTTTTTTCAGCAACCCTTGATAATACTTCCTCAAGATTTGCTTTCCCTGTGTAGGACAAATAGCCTTTCTTCTCTATATCATTGACTATATTATCTATTTTTCCATAAAACGGGCTCAAGGGTTTCATGGACTCAAATAGACTATCAACCATCGTATGATTTGTGTTGGTAATAGCATCGAGAAGGTTTTTGGATAAATTAATTAGAAGTTTTGATGCTATTTTTGGATACCGTCTTTTTAATCGGAGAAGGGTTTTCTCATTTAAAACAAGAAGTTTAGTGTGTCCAACCGCAACTGCTTGTGTTGTTCGGTAAGTTCTCTGAAAGAGCGCAATTTCCCCGAGTGTACTTCCCTGGGGAAAAAATCCAATGTCTTTCCAAATATCTTCGGGTGTCTTCACTCTTATTACTACAGAGCCCTCCAGCACAGCATATAACTCATTCCCTCTATCATTTGGTTGAAACAAAATATCCCCATCGTTAAGTTCGACAGTATAAGCCATGAGAGTTGCTATTTTTGTAGTGCGTAGACTCATCCCTTTAAAAAGAGATATCTCGCTGATGAACTTGCTGTCATAACTAAGAGATAAATAGTCCCATGCCGTGATAAGTCTTGATTGAACAACTATTGAAGGGAGAAAGTTCAGACCAGCAATCAAGCAAACAAAAAGCGTAAAAGCCATTAATACGCCAAAAAGCACCTGAGCACTCATGTCTGAAATTGCAAATATCCCAAATCCAAGACCAAGGCTAACGGTGGTATATATCATAGGAGGCCCAACATGTCTTAATGTATCCAGAGAAGCCTGCTTTTCATCCCGAGATATTTTAACCTCTTCATTAAAATGACTCAGAAAATGAATAGTATTATCAACACCTATGCCAAGAGCAATACTAGCTATTACACTTATAGTAACGCCAACGGGTATGGAAAACCAACCAAGCGTCCCGAAAAATATAGCGATAGCCACCAGGTTTGGATACAGGGCAAGGCCACCCATCTTCACTGAAAAGAAAAGTATTGATAGTATTATAAAAATTACAGTCAACGCCAGGCCAACGGAAGTAATTTGTCCCTTAGAAATACTATCAGCACTTTCAGAAGCTAAAATTCCAGTCCCTGTAAACCGCAATGAATATCCGGGAAAATGCTCTACAAAATATTGATTTAAAAGTTCACGTAGTTTGATCAATCCCGTGGATGAGTTTATTTTCATGCGAACAAGCAATTGAAAATGTTTGCCATCATTCGAAACAAATGTCGGAACTTTAAATTCCTTTAGTTTTCTGGTGAGAAAATCAAACTGCGATTGATCGAGACTTTTAATATTTGTTCCAAAATTGCGAACAAAAAGATCCAGATACTGAATAGGAGAATATATTTTATCTAGACTTACACCTTTGATTTCTTTTAGTTCTTTAGCAGAATAAATCCAGTTAATATAGTCATAAAGTCTTTTTGAAGTATCCAGATTGAACGCTGGCAATTTTCCATTACCAGTCACGACCATTTGAAAGGTGGTGGTTCCCGCCAGATTATTCTGTATTAATTCAAGATCTTTCTGGACAGGGCTGTCATCGGGGAAGTTTTTAGGATCACTGTCCACGCGCACAAGAGCAATACCGGCGATTGCAACAGCACCTAAAATCATCCAGGCAATAATGAATCGACCTGAATGAGCTATTATCATACGGCCCATAAAGGTCAAAAATCGGTCAAGAACCCCACCAGAGTTCTTTGTATTTTCAGGTTTTTTCCGAGGTGGAGGAAGAATAGAAAGAATTGCAACTGCTAAAGTAAGAGAAAGAAAAATAATTACTGAAATTCCAATACACGCAAAAATTCCAAGTTCCTGTATTGCTGGAATCGGACTTATTGTAAGAGCAGCAAATCCGGCAATCGTTGTCAGGGCAGTAACAATAAGCGGAGTAGTCATTTTTTCAACAATCCGCTCAATGAAATTGCCCCCGAGTGGGGCTTCATAATAATATTGGTGCAGAATATGAATTACATAAGCACTACCAACACTTATGAGAAGTGGAGGAAGTACAATGGTCATCAGATTCAGCCTGTACGGCGTCATTGCAAATATGCCTGCCGTCCAGAACAAGCCAACTCCTACAATAAACAGTGGAACAATTACTCCAGTCAGTCTCTTGAAACTCAGAGCTAAAACAAAAACCATCAAAAGTATACCCAAGGGTAAGATCTGTTTGATATCATTTTGTATTATGCGACTAGCTTCATGTTCAAGCCTGCTTTTTCCTGCCCAGGCAAATATTATCCCTTTTTTTTGATACTTTGCCGCAAGATCGGCTACAGGCTTCTGGTAAGAACTCTCTGAAGGACGAATATTGTCATTGAAAATAACCATATACGCAAGTGTCTTCCCTGCAGTACCGATGAGATCCTTTACAATCACAGGTTCATTGACGAAACCTTCGAGCACTTTCTGAACTCTCGCGTCATATTGAGCTCTTACGTCATCCATGGAACGACGAGGAACTGTAGAACATTTCTCTGTTCCAGCAATAATCGCCAGTTCTGTGCGATATTTTTTATCTAGCGAGACACACGACGGCGTACACCCTGAAAAATTCCTTTCATGAAAATGTGATGTTCCAGGACATTCACTAAAAATAAGAGGAATATCAATTAATCCAATAACTGTTTGTATTCCCTTCAAATTTTTAAGTTCGGCACCCAGTTCAAAATATTTTTCTATAAACTCAACACCAGGTTTTTCATGATCATTTCGTGTAATAGCGACAACTAAAAGTTCATTTTTTCCGAACATGCGCTGCACTTCTTTAAAAAAATCAAATGCACCACTTTTTCGGCTCATAATAGGCTCTATAGTTGTATTAAGAATAAGAGTTCCACGGGAATCAAAAAGCCCCTTTCTTATTTTATCAGTGAAAAAAATGGACAACAGAATACACAATAATATTACTGTTTTTGGATATCTGGCAATAACTCGAAAAAACGAAACCATAAAATATAAGGCTACCTGTTAAATTTTTTATGTCCCGAAACTTAATAATTCATTGTCAAACATTGAGTCATTTTGTAGCTTTGACCCAAATTCATAAAACAGGACATGAAATTGATGCCAACCATAATTGCGCGGTCAGTTCCAACCTCGAAAGTATATCAGGCTCTAACGAATTATAGCAACGAAAATTGCACCTTTTTTACCTATGCCTCGGAAAGCTTCTTTGGCCGAACACTGATAAAAAGACCTATCGCAAAAAACAATGTAATAAGTTCCGAAATGGGAACCGCCAGAAATATGCCAGGGTCCCCAATAATATTTGGTAGTATTATCAGAAGGATTGCTGGAAAAACTAAACCATGAAGAACAGAAATGATCGCGCTTCTGCCCGCCCGTAATATTGCCGTAAAATAAACTGAGAATATAATATTTATTCCACTCAAAATAAAAGCTGGCCAGAAATATTTTATAAAATTGATTGATATCTCAGATGTTACAGTATTGCCAGAAACAAATAATCCTACCATCCTCTCGGGAAACATTAAAAGCAATAAACTGAGAATGGAACCAAAAATAACTGTTGCTAAAAAACCCAGACGTAAGAAATTACTGATCCTTACATACTTTCCGGCACCATGATTTGTCGAAATAAGGGGCTGTAGAGAATCGGATATTCCATAGCATATCATGAGTCCAAGCCAGAGAAGATAGTTTACTATTGTATAAGCAGCTACTCCACTTGTTCCCATCCGTTTCATAAGTGTCCAGTTAAACATGAAGGTAATGAGTCCAGCACTGATTTCATTAGCAAATTCACTAAACCCATTAAAAGCAGCAAAACGAACATCCTTAATGGAACCTTTTTTTAATGAAAACTTGAATCTTGTAGTTCTGAAGAGGAAATGCCATAAATAAAATATATCAGCAATGAAGTAAGATAGCCCAGTAGCCACCGCAGCACCTTTTACACCCCACCCAAGACGTACTATAAATACCCAATCCAGTACGATATTGGCTATACTCGAAGAAATCATTGCCATGGTTGCCAAGCCGGGATAACCATCAAGTCGAACAAAATACATGAAAAAAATCGCCATAACAAAGGCCGGAGCAAACATAATCAGATATATAAGGTAAGTACGTAAGGGTGGACCACTTTGGGCATCCCCGCCAAGGAACCTGCTCAACAAATCAGCCGTGGGAATTATCAAAAGAGTAAACATAATTGAAAGAATAAGTAAAAACAAACCACTACGACTAAAAATACCGGCTGCCTTTTCTACCCTTCCTTCCCCTAGAAGTGACCCTGCGCTGACAGAACTTCCCACAGAAAACATTAATGTTATTCCGACAATAAGCCCAAATACTGGCATGGTAAAATTAACTGCTGCTAGAGCACTTTCGCCTACAAACTTCCCCAAAAACATGGCGTCAACAATGCCGGCACTTGATATCGCTATCATGCCTATAACGGACAGAGAACTGTACTTCAAAAACAGTGAGTTTTCTGAACTTTCAAGAGGATTAAGTTTCTTCATTTAGAAAAGCCTTCGGTTTAAAAAAGACCTTAAATCAATTAATATTGCCATTGAATTTATTGGTATTTTCCAAACAAGACTCCATTACTGTTCGGAAATAATGTACACTTACTTTTCGTAAGAATGTTATCCCAAGCCAGCAACCGTAAATATTTTTTTATTAGTGGCCATATAGGATTTCTATTTAAATCCTGTTCAATGCGAATCTCGTGACTCGACCTGATCACGGAAAAAAGTCGTATTACAGTTATATTTCGGAAATCCGCCTGAATTAAGTGGATTTTGCTCATGGAAAAACTTCACTCCCGGATATTTCGGATATGGAAATTTTAAGATCAACGCTCCCAATAAGCTTCCTCAAGGGAATCCTCCCTCTCAGGCATTGCTCTCATCAGTCTAGGCGAATGCTGCGCAAGCACTTCGAAACTTACTCTATTAGCATACTTACAAACTTGAGAAAATGAAGAATACGTTAAAAAAGGAAACCGGTGTTTTATTGAATTAGGAACCAGATGGCGATGGAAAATATTTGCACTCATATCATGCAAAAGAGCGCTGAGAGCTCCATCTCCGGCGCCATTAGTATTCATTATTTTTTCTGGCCCACCCATGTATGGAGATATGTGTGAATATACTTTTACAGGGTTTACACAGTCACTTTTTCTCATGGGTCTGGAAAATTCATACCTGTTAAATTCAGGAATCGAACCGGGAAGAAGAGGCTGTTTTGTCAGCCTTTTAGCTTCACTCTCAGTGTAACCGGCCATGTAAAGACCGTTTGGACCACAGGTACACAAAACCAGATCAACCCACTCAAGACTTTTTTCTGAAGCTGCAAGTGGATCTGAAATCCCCGTAAGGGCGTATGCCTCTTCTTCATTCATGGCAAGACAAGTCACATGTTTCGCAAGAAATTCCTGCCACATAGCGGGATTTTCTTCAATTATGAATCTCGTTCCCAATGTTAAAACCACGGGGACATTATACTTTTCTGCAAACTCAATGGCTTTATTAGTTGCATGATATATTGGAGAATTTTCACCTGCCCTCAAAAGATAGGCAGTTAAAACCAGAGCGGAGGCATCCCTGAAAATTACTTCTGGAATGCTCTGAGGCTTTAACTCATTCATTTTTCCGGCATTAATGGCAAATGTTCGCTCTTTATCCTCACTTATGAGAGCAAAACAACGACCAACGGGGCCATCTACCGGTTGAAGCCAATTCAAATCAACACGGCTTGAAGTATTGCATAAATACTTATATGCATAACTTCCTATTTTTATATTACGACTCATAACCCCAAGTAAAATTGATGGGTTATCAGCAAGAAGCGAATAATTATGAAGAGTATTGCCAATGCTACCTCCAGCGAACTCGTGCGTTACTGCTTCCGTGGACTTCAATTCCGCATAAATTTTTTCAGTAGTTTCTTCATCAATTATCGTGGATGTACCCCGTACCAGACCATACTTTAAAAGAAAATCCTCATCAACCCTCGCTTCAATGTCCACCAGAGTTTGATCAACACCAATTACATGCGTTGGAAAATTAGCAACACTTGCATTCTGAGGGATAAGAGGATCTCTCGCAGTAACTGGAAAATAATGTTTATTTTTTCTTTTTCCCGGGAATTTCATTAATCACCAGCAAGCTCTCAAAGTCCCATCTCACGGCGAATAAATACACTCACCTCACTGATGGTGTTAACGGCTTCTGCAAGATTTGTATTCTTTTTCATGAGTAAAACAAGATAATAATCATCAAAAAGCGTTGTAATAAGGATTTTCTGCTGAGTCGTTTCAATAAGAATTTCACGGATAGCCTGCAACCTGCCATCGGAAGACTGAAACCTGAACATACGCCATATTAACCCCCACTGAGCAGCATTTATTAAAAGTTCCATTTCGTCCAGATGACCAAAATGATCAACTGTTTCACCTTCCCAGTCTTGAATAATTGCACCGATGGCACCACTTACTCCACCAACCAGTTCTGCCAGAAATTCTGCAAATAATGACGCCATGTATTTTCCACCGGAAGCCCCGGATTGAGACTAATTTTTAAAGATAAATCCTATAGTTATATTTAGAACGCTTTTCAGATATCCATTTTTCAAAACTTTTAATAAGCCATCCCATTCCCATCTTTTTCTTCAACTCTTCTTTAGATTCCTCAAAAGATTTATTAAATTCAGGTATTATTTTTTTTAAATAAACAAAATGAGCACCGTATTTTGTTATGAAGGGATCCATAATTTCCCCTTCAGATGGGGCCTCAAAAAGCTTCTCAATAAAGAATGAATCAAAATCACGTCCAAACCTCAATCGATTTTCAATTTTTTTCTTACTGAGCGGGGGAAGTGCATTTTCAAAACCTACACGAAAATAACTGTTTTGCAGATTCCAGGCCAGATTTCCGAAATCGTTATCAGTTACAATATTTGATGAATTTGCTGAACTTTTAACCAGTCTCATCATGGATAGAACGCTCTCCATGTTTTCCTTATCAGGAATATCTTTTATATTAACAACAAGTTGTATGCCCTGCCTCCATTCTGAGTGGCCAAAATAAAACTTTATTGAAGTAAGAGAAGCTGAGTATGCTGGTCCTTGAATATTATCATATAAGTCCTTCAATTTTTCATCCGGTATGGACTCAATATTATATTTTTTTTCAAAATCCTGCTCAATGAGATACCAGGCGGCAACTGCTTTATGAAAATAATTAAGAATATCAGGGTCAAACTTTTTTAGAGATTCCTGCCATACAAGTTCATCAGCAACAGCTTTTTCAATAGCCTCTGAAGAAGAAAGGCCCTTGTTTTTCATTAATTTTTCTACATCAGCAACGGTAACTGCATAGCCATTTACATCGGCAACAAGGGACTGGGGTGGGCAATCTTTTGTCTTCAGTCTTTTGATGCCATGAAAGACCGAAGTATTTATTTTAACTAAAACATCGTTAGAAGAAGATGGTGATCTGGAGCATGAGCTTACTAGAGTAAATAAAAACAAACTTATAGTTTTAATCATGGTACCATTTCAATTAAGTTTCTATAAATTTCTGAAAGTAAAAATAGTATTTAGTAAACATAGGTTCCTGAACTATATTTGAATTGAAAGATTTTTCATTATATTTTTATAACTACTTGTTATTGTTATTATATTCAAAACACAGATTTTTCAATGTACATTCAGGACACTGAGGTTTTCTACTGTGACAGATAGTTCTTCCATGATAAATAAACAAGTGGGAAAGTTCAATCCAGGTATCTTTTTTAAATATTGCCATCAAATCATTTTCTATTTTAACAGCATTGTTCTTGGGACCTTTGCTGAAACCAAATCTCAGAGCAAGTCTGGCGACATGAGTATCAACCACAATTCCACTTGCAATGCCAAAACAATCATTTAAAACACAGTTTGCAGTTTTTCTAGCCACTCCGGGCAACTGGATAAGTTTATCAATTTCTGCAGGGACTGTTCCTTCGAACTTTTCAATAATCATCTCCGCCATCCCTTTCAGATGCGCAGCTTTAGCATGATAAAAGCCCGTAGAATGGATGATTGTCTCAATATCAAGGAGCTCTGCTCCAGCCATTGAGGCGGGGTCAGGATACTTTTTAAAAAGCTCAGGCGTAACCATATTCACTCTGGCATCAGTACATTGCGCACTTAAAATCGTTGCCGCAAGTTTCTCAAAGGGATTGGAGCTTATAAGCGCACTTTCAACAACAGGATAAAGTATTTTAAGCTCTTCAAAAACACTGAGAGCCCTTCTTTTAGCACTACTTTTCCAATTAATGTCTGCCATTTTTATTGTTCGCTTTCGTTTAAAAATATCGAGAACAAATATTAATTTTTTTGCCGATATATAACTCAGGACAGTAACCTCAAGGTGTTGAATTTATTATTAGAGGCCTGTGCCTGAATTCGGCGTAAACTTGAAAAGATCGTATTACAGGACACGAACTAATTACAGACACGAACTATTCAACTTTCCCGTTACATAACGAGGATTACCGGCAAGATCAAAACCAGTTCTTATTTCAAAAAAATCTTTTTCCATCAGTTTTTCCACACGCTCGGTTTGCTGATACCCCGTTTCAATCAGCAAAATTCCATTTGCAGCAAGGTAATCCGGACTTGACATAATCAACCTTTTTATTATATCTAAACCGTCTTCTCCAGCAAAAAGTGCGGTTCGAGGTTCCCATTTAACTTCAACCCCAATTGTTTCTGATAGTCCAACATACGGTGGATTAGAAACAATGATATCAAACTCCCTTTTGCCTATACTTTCAAATAAATTACTCTCCAATAATTCTACTTTGACTCCATGTCTGTCAGCATTTTTCCTCGCAACAGCAAGGGCAGAGGAACTTATATCAATTCCCGTAATTTCCCCGTTGGGATACAAAAGCGCACATGTAATGCATATGGCGCCACTTCCGCAACCGACATCAAGAAGCCGAAAGGACTCCTTTTTCAATGAAGTTCTGAGCTCTTCAATAAGAGATTCTGTATCCGGCCTTGGGATAAGAACATTATGATCGACCGCAAAAGTATTTCCGTAAAACTCTTTTTCCCCAATAATATATGCAAGTGGTTCCATTTTGAGACGCCTTGCCACCATGCTGCGCAAAAAACCTCGCTCAGAATTGGAAAGCGGCCTTTCCATATTAAGGTAGACACCAACCCGGTCGGTACTTAGAGTTTTTGAAATAAATATTTCTGCCTCAAGCCTTGGATTTTCGATACCAATGGCTCTGAACTTTTCGACAGTCCATTTTAATATTGATCGCACTGTCCAGATCTGATTGATTTCTTCGGAAGTCTTTTCCATCAACTCGTCTCCCTCAGGTGACGCTTATATCATGTTACAGGTTTTTCATTATATTTTTTTCTGATGCTGTTCGGTTAAGGCGTATTAGTTGATATTAAATTAATGTCTTGAGATACTTTTCAATTGATGTTGTCAGGTTTTGTAATTCAACGGAGGCATGATTAGCTCGTTCTCTAATTTCTTCTGAACTTGCGTTCTGATGAATAGATTCCTGTAGTCGCCGTATTGCCCCCATCACATTATTGGCGCAAATATTTCCCGTTACCCCTGAAAGATCATGCAAAATCGGCCTTAATTCTTGAGTGTTATTATCTTCAATAAAAGCGTTGATTTCGGAATAGACTTTATTATATTTTTTATAATAAAGCATGAGCAAATCATTAAAAAGTTCAACGTTTCCAGACAGATTGTCCAGAAGTTGCTGAGAATCAATGCCTTCAACAAATAAAGGCAATTTTTTCCGGGATTCAGTTAATTCCGTAGTCAAAATAATGGAATTATCATCAACTTTTCCTAGATACTTTGCCAGAACACTATGAAACTTATATAAAATCAGAGGTTTTGTTAGGTAATCATTCATTCCTGACTCTAAAGCTCTCTCAAGATCTTCTTTCACAGCATTTGCTGTAAGTGCAACGATTGGAACACCAATCCCCATTCTCCGAATTTCAAAGGCTGCAGTATATCCGTCCATTTCCGGCATTTGAAGATCCATTAAAATTAAATCGTACTCCGTCGATGTGGCCAGTTGAACTGCTGCAACACCGGTTTCAGCACAATCAGGATCAATACCGAATTCCTTCAGTAATGCTTTTGCCAGTGCCGTATTTATTTCATTATCTTCAACAAGTAATACTTTGGAATTTTTGTAAAAGGAACGGCTTTTCAGAGACTGAAGTCGCGGTTTTTCAGGTTTATACACCACTCCATTATAGTCTACTATATTTACGATTGTATTATATAAATCAGAAGAATCTACGGGCTTTTCAAGGATATTATCAAAATCTGATTCTTTTTCTGTTTCCGTTCCAGTGCTTTCAGAAAGCCAGTTCTTCAACATAATCAAATGGGTCTTTGATGAATTATTTTTAATAAAACTAACAACAGTGGACAAACCAAAGTCAGGAATAGTATTTGATATAAATATTATATCGAATTCTGTCCCTTTCTTTACCGTATTAATATAGCTTTCAGGATTTTTAAAGTTTTCAACGGTGATTCCCATTCTGGAAAGCATCGAACTCATTGAAATAAGACATTTTTCATTTTCATCAATTACAGCTGTAGACAACTCAGCAAAATCCGGGTGTAAAGAAAATGGCTCCTCCTGAATTGGCAATTCAATAGTAAAATAAAATGTAGTACCTTCCCCAAAAGTGCTTTCGACAGAGAGCTTTCCTCCCATAAGTTCAACAAGTTGAGAACTAATCGCAAGACCAAGACCTGTTCCCCCATATTTCCTTGTGATGGATGAATCAGCTTGTACAAAGGGTGAAAACAGACTTTCAAGTTTTTCTGGTTTTATTCCTATTCCTGAATCTTTTACAGTAAATTTTACCTGGGCACTGCTTGATAAATTTCTTTTTATATCAACACCAACATGGATGAAACCACTTGAAGTAAATTTAATGGAGTTATTTATTAAATTAAGCAAAACTTGGTGTAACCGATAGGGGTCTCCCTGAAAAAGCAGGGTACTTGAACATGAAATATCCGTGTCCATCTGCAGCCCTTTTTCCCGGGCACGGACAGACGATATAGCCATAAGATTAGAAATGACAGATTCGATACGGAAAGGAACTATATCAATAGTCATTTTTCCGGATTCAATTTTTGAAAAATCGAGAATTTCATTAATTATATGGAGAAGTGAATTGCTTGCACTACGAATATTCCGCAGATAATCCTTCTGTCCTGAATTCAAATCGGATCTTGAAAGAAGTTCTGAGAAACCGGAGATAGCATTCATAGGTGTCCTGATTTCATGCGACATATTGGCAAGAAATTCACTTTTTGCTCTTGACGCTTCTTGAGCACGTCTTTCCGCTTCCTTTAACTCCGTAATGTCATGACCAGTTATAAAATAATAGTGCTGCCCTGTACTGCTTCCAACTTCTGATATATAAAAACTGATTTCTCTAATTTGTCCCTGAAAAGCAAAGCTTATCTCAATTCTCGCAGTACCTGATTCATGATGTTGTTCTACTAATGACTTCATGAAGTCTTTAATTTTTTTATGTATTTCATCAGGCCCGGAATTGATTTGCTTTGTAAAATAATCAATAGCAACTTTGTTTGAGTCGCACAAACTGAGGGTGGAATCGATAATAAACATCATTTCAGAGCTCTGAGAAAATATTACATGGAATCTCTCCTCACTGTCTTTCCATGCTTCATCAACTTTTTTGAACTCCTCAATCATTATTCTTATTTGCCGGTCTATATAGCTCAAACGGAGATTTTTTCGGAATTCTTTTTCAAATTTGAGACGAGATTTTTTAAAACGCTCAGTCTTCAGATCTATATCCTCACGCTGATCAATACCTGTAACGCTATCTGAGTAGGTTCGAAGGATCTGATCACGAGTTTCGAAATAACTTGAAATCATAAAGGTAATATGTTCTTTTAACTTATCAATAAAATTATTAAAATATGTGACAAGCTCGCCAATCTCCGTTTGATCTTTTGTTTTGAGATGAACATCAAGTGACCCATCTCTTGAAATTTTTTCAAGATTTTCAGAAACTTCAATAATTCCAGTCACAACGGGATTGATAAGTATAATTAGTCCAAACGCTACAATTAGTAATATTATTAAACCAATGAAAATAATAAACTTTCTGAGATAGTTAGCCTTAGAAAATGCATCTGAGGAGGATTTAAATATTATTATGTACCAGCCCGTGGTCGGTATTTTTGTGTATCCTAATAGCTTTTCCTGATTTTTGCTGTCCCTGATAATGCCACTACTTGAAGAAAGAATTTTTTTCAAAGATTTTTCCGAAAGAATATTATCAGAACTTTTAAGGATAAACTCTTGATTTTTATGATAAAGTATACGCCCCTTTGAATCAATAAGAAAAGGCGTTCCAATATAATCTGTTTCCAGCGGTTCAATCATTTCGCTGGTAAATTTCTCCAAATCAATAGGAGAATACAAAACTCCATATATTTTTTTATTATCAGGTGATTTTACCGGTGCTGCTATTGTAAAAAAAGCTTTAAATGTTGCCCTTGATATAAGAACACTGCTGATCGCTATTTCCCCTTTAATGGCTTTCTGAAAATACAATCTGTCTCCGAGGTAAAGATTTCTTATTTTATCAGGAAAATTCGAAGCGACGACATGACCTTTTGAATCCAAAAGATTTGCACTCTGATAATATGGATAACTTGAAACTACCTGCTTGAAAAATCTACCAGCCCTGGCATCTGACTCTTTCCCTGGAGTTTCATATACACCAATAACTTGTTCTTGCTTGGTCCAGTGCTGAGCATCAAGAAATCGATTTTTGATCCACTCATCAATCCTTGATGCTGTTCCCTTACAATGAGCATCAAGTTTATTTTTAAGAAGATATTTCAGTTCATTACCTGCCTGCCTTGAAGTAAGCACAGATAATATTATAAAGCCCATTCCAACGATAGCAACAGTCCCAAGAATCAGTCTGAATCTAATTCCAGTTCTGTAGCGTTTTGATTTCATTGAAGCTCCTGAATTAAATTTCCTTATATCAATCAACTAATTAATGTACCAGAAGTAAAGATTTTAATAAAGAACAAATAATAGCGCATTTAACAATACCATGCCCTTTCAAGAAAGATTTTCTAGAAAATAGAAAAATGGAAAAACTGTAGAGGACAATAAATGTGTAAATCGACTGGAATTATGGAATTTCAACTAAAAAAGAAATAAAAATCCGGATCTGTTCAAGAGTAGTTTTGAAATATTCTGTTCGTTCTATTGAAGTTCACAAAATAATTTGCTAAAAAACCTTGCGACTGCTATTACTTAGTTACTGTCCTGTAATACGATCTTTCCAAGTTATCGAAGGAATTCAACACAGAACATTAAGCATAAAGACTCTGAAATTATTGTAGTGTTCTGAATAGCATGTTTTCTTAAACATGCTCAATTATGATAAAAATTGAATTTCCGGACACGAACTACTTATTTTTTTTATTCGAGAATTTTTCGGATACGAATTGCGTAGTCTTAAACTGAGTTTCGGGCTTTGTTTTTACTATTGCTTTGATTTTCAGATTTTGAAAATCCACTTTACTCTGGAGTTATACTATGAAAAAACTTTTATTTATTTCACTTACCCTTTTCGCCGCCATTTTTTCCACAGATGCCCAGTCGCAGATGCGAAAAATTTTTATTAATGGAATCGATTTATCAAAGTACCTTATAACTAACGTTGAACTCAAGAATGTTACTGTGAAATTCGATGCCAAGGGTAATATTTATATCGTAGCCCAAGGATATAATATTAAACCTGGAGAAAAGGTAAAAACAGAAACAAAAGAATCAGATGAGAAACTTGCAAATAAATACTACCTTGTTACTTTTCCCAAACCTGCCAAAGGCAGTTCAGGTTATGATGTTGATCTCCTTGTGAATGGCAAATTTGTCAAAAGGCTTTATGCAGACTCTGATCAACTTGTTTTAGACGTAACTGAGCATGTCAAAAAAGGTAAGAATCTTTTTAGTTTTATCTCTAAAAAATCAAAGATTTTTAAAGGAAAAGCTACAGGTTCAATGCGTTATGCTATCGCAAGAGGATATGAATCCAAGGGCACTTATGTAATTAAGAATATTATCTGGGAAATTACCAGAAAAAGTACTGATACTAAAGAAAGTTACATCGACAAGAAAGAAATGACAATAAAGTAGCCTCTTCTCTCTTACCAATTCCTGAAACCCCTATTCAAGGCTTTATCAAAATATGAATGATTTTAACCACCCGTACAGTGAATTTATAACTGAACTAAAAAATCCCCTCCGGTACCTTGGAGGTGAGAGCGGAACCGTAAGAAAAGATTTTTCCAAGATAGAGAAGAAAATAGTTTTAGCATTTCCTGATACTTATGAGATTGGAATGTCCCATCTTGGCACCAGAATCCTGTACCGAATTATTAATGATAATCCACAGATGCTTGCAGAAAGAGTTTTTGCTCCATGGATTGATCTCGAAGAAAAATTGCGAGAGAGAGGCTTGCCCCTGGTTTCTCTTGAAACGGGACATGCTCTTAAAGATTTTGATGTTGTTGGATTTACTTTACAGTATGAGCTTACTTACACCAATATTCTCACGATGCTGGATCTTGGAGGAATTCCGCTATTTTCAAAAGATCGCACAGAAAATGATCCTTTTATTATTGCGGGAGGTCCCTGCGCAAGTCATCCGGAACCCGTAGCATTGTTTTTTGATGCAATTATTCCTGGTGACGGTGAAGAAACTATTATCGAATTCATGAATTTCTTAAAAGAATTGAAGTCCTCTAATCTTTCCAGGTCAGAAATTCTTGCAGAAATTGATAAACTCTCCTGGTGCTATGTTCCTTCCCTTTATGATACTCAGGAAAATTCCGAAAACGGACTACAAATAATCAAGGGGTCCAGAAAATGGAAAATGGCCAGAACCGAAGCTTTTGGCACACCTCACTCTTCCAACCTTATTTCCCATTTTGCAATTTTCCCTAGAGCAGCCGTTGAAATTTCCCGTGGATGCAATCAGGGATGCCGGTTCTGTCAGGCTGGATACATTTATAGACCATTCAGAGTGAAAAAACCCGAAACAATCATATCCGAAGCCCGGGAAGCTATGAAAAATCTTGGCTATGATGAAATTGGGCTGACCGCGCTTTCCACTCTGGACTATCCTGGTATAGAAAAACTTATCGATCTCCTGGCTGCCGAAGCAAGGCAATGCCGAGTCTCTATCAGCGCCGCTTCTTTAAGGGCATATGATCTTGATACATCAATTCTTAAAAATCTTCGTACGGGACGAGCAGGTTCGCTGACTTTTGCACCTGAGGCGGGAACACAACGACTGAGAGACATTATTAATAAAAATGTTACAGCGGAAGATCTGTTTGAAACTCTGCAGAAAACTGTAGAATTGGGTTGGAGCCGGGTCAAACTTTATTATATGATGGGTCTTCCTACGGAAACCCAGGACGATCTTGAGGAAATTATCAACCTCAGTGAAAAAGCTTTTCATCACTGTAGAAAATTTACATCCAACAGGGTTGAAATTATCACAAGTATATCTAATTTCATACCAAAACCACACACTCCGTTTCAATGGCTTCCGTTCACAGGTCTTGAACAACTCGAAAAGAATCGGGCGTTCCTGATGAAATACGCTAAAGGAAAGCGAACTTCCCTTAAACTTCACAGTAATTTTGAAAGTGTACTGGAAGCTGTAATTGCAAGAGGAGACCGCTCTGTAGGTCATGTAATCTACGCAGCATGGAAAAACGGCGCTCGATTCGATGGATGGCGTGATTGCATAAATTTAAAAGTCTGGGATGAAGCTTTTGAACAGACCGGGATTAAAAAAGATACTTTTCTTAAAGGTTTCCCAGAAAATGAACCACTGCCATGGAGCCATATTGACACAGGAGTTACAAAAGACTTCCTTCTTGGTGAACTTGATAAGGCCTTTAAAGGGCAGACGACGAAACCATGTCTTATTAAAACAGGGGATAGCATTACATGTATGGCCTGTGGCGCCAATTGTAACCTCAAAGAGGAAAAGGAAAAAATAGTTTCTGTTTTATCCAATCTAGAGCACATAACTGAGAACCCCAATTCGATTGAAATTTATAAAGATAATCCCGGGCGTATACTTCTTGAATATGAAAAGCATGGCCGGGCTACTTTATTCAGCCACCTTGATTTTATACGTCTTGTTCCTCGAATGTTGAGAAGTGTAGGGATACGAGCAATTCATACCGGAGGATTCACTCCGAGACCCAAAGTATCTTTTACCCCTGCCCTTCCATGGCGAATGGAAAGCTTTGGTGAACTCATTGAAATATCTGTTGAAAATCTCCCTGAAGATACGGATAATCTCATAGAAAAACTGAATGGTGCAACCATTGAGGGACTCACTTTTAAAAGCGTTAAAATCCTTTCTGATGAAAAACCACTTACAAATCGTCTCAAAGCTGCAGTTTATGGCGTCAGTGTATTCATAAAAGGGTCTTTCGAAGAGACTCTTTTCTCAGACCTCACAGCAAAATCTGAAATAAATATAGTAAGAGATAATGGAAAATCCTTCAATGCCGCAGGACAGTTTCATTTCCGGAATATCGACCAGCAGGGTGATTTACTTTCCTTTGAGGTTATAATCTATTTCCAGCAATCCTTGACAGTAAAAGCTTTGGAAGTATGTAATTTACTTGGAATTTCAGGAAAAATTATGAGACAGGGCTTTATTCTGGATTAAGATTTAACGGAAACTTCTATTCTATTAATTTCAGGACATTGACGTAGTATAATAATTTAAAGAGGCAGACAAAATCCATAACTTGTTGTACCAATTTTTTGACATGTCTCGCCATTTATACACTCACTGTTTTCTCCAACAGTGCAGGTTTTTCTGCATTCATCATTATGACAAATATTACCAGGCTGACAATCCTCCTGTCTTAAGCAGGCGTTTCCCGTAGGAATTGTGCCTCTATAAGCGCTGCAGTAGGTTTTCCAGACCTGATCATCCAGATGTATGCGGCAGTAGTGGTCATCAGGACAATCACTCAGGGCAAGATTGCATTCTTTTGCAAAAGCACAGTAGCCTAATCCAGTGGCAACTGTTGATTCATTACCTTCATAGAGGCAGAAAGTGTCCTGCAAGTCGGTAGTGACCCCCGCAGGGCAATATGGGTTGTCCTCAGAACAAATCGTTAAACATCGGTTATTCAAACAAATGTCACCCTTTGGACATCCGCCAGTGCAACTGCCATAATGAGCAACATCAGGAGGATTTATGCATTTAAAAGCCACTCCTGTAGAGACAGTATAATCAAATGTGCAAACTAAATTGGAATCATTACTGCAATTTCCAGGATATTCAGTATTCCAGTAACTGTGAGCTATATTACATCCAGTTTCACAAACCTGAGACCAGCGGCAAGAGATCAAATTGCACTGAGAACTGATACATGAATCGGAGGCAGCGCAGAATTTATGTGAGCTACACTCGTCATCATCGCAATCAGAAGAAGTATCGCCGTCATCATCCACCAGATTCCAGCAAATCTCTCCGTTTATATTATTGGTATTATTAGTATTATTATTGTTAGTTGTTGTGTTGTTCGTGCTATTCGTGTTGTTTGTATTATTGCTATTATTAATATTATTCAGTTCGTCTTCATCAAAACTTACCAGAAGACTGCAGGATCCCAACAGGAAAATCACTGATAAAAATATATATTTCATTGATACCTCCCAATCCAGGGTATGAACAGTCAGACACCTGAACCTATTGTATATACCATAATTATCGGCACAACGTTATACTGTTACTGTTCTGAAATACAAGAAATCAAATTTTTCGTCGATTTTTTGCTTAAGAAACAAACTATACAGCAAATATCGATATAATCACCTGCATTTATCAATGACAATATAATAATGAAATTATTACATATTTTCTGATATAAAAAAAACCTATTTGGTCCCAAAATATCCGGTTGTATTTGCCTTTGAAATGTTCTAGGGTCTTTTTCAGGTATTTATTATTTTTTTTAACATGTTGATTTTACTACACAAAGGAGAGTAGCATGATCCGTCGAGAACTCGTGAATCCTGAAAGTATTGCCGTGGTTGGAGCATCCAATGAGGTCACAAAGCCAGGTGGAAAAGTTTTAAAAAATATTCTGGATGGAAAATTTACAGGGAAACTTTATGGAATAAACCCGAAGGAAGAATCTGTTCAGGGTGTTAAATGCTGGGCAGATCCTGCGGATTTACCAGGTCCGGTAGATCTTGCTATTATTTCAATACCTTCTAAGTTTGTTCCGTCGACAGTCAGGACCATGGCAGAAAAATGTTCGACACGCGCTTTTATTGTTCTGAGTGCAGGTTTCTCTGAAACAGGAAAAGAAGGGGCTGCTTTAGAAAAACAACTCCTCGAAACTGTGAATTCCTTTGATGCAACTCTTGTTGGGCCCAACTGCATGGGCATACTTACCACTACGTACCAGGGAACTTTTGCCGGTCCGATTCCATCACTGAATCCTGATGGAGTCGATTTTGCTTCTGGCTCCGGTGCCACAGCTGCTTTTATTATGGAAGCTGGGATTGATATGGGGCTTACTTTCAGTTCCATGTACAGCGTTGGAAACAGTGCTCAGACTGGTGTTGAGGATATTCTTGCTTTCTGGGACACTACCTATGAACCTGGTGTCAGTTCCGAAGTAAAACTCCTTTATATGGAAAAAATCGATAAGCCTCAATTGTTTCTCAAACATGCATCTTCTCTTATAAAAAAAGGTTGCAAACTGGCAGCAATCAAGGCCGGCGCGAGTGAAGCTGGTAACCGTGCGGCATCAAGTCACACGGGAGCCATGGCAAGTTCCGATGCCGCCGTTGATGCTCTCTTCCGTAAAGCGGGCGTTGTCAGATGTTATGGTCGAGAAGAATTAATGCTATGCGCAGCACTATTTTCTCACAGGGAACTTTCTGGAAAAAATATTGCAATTATAACACATGCAGGTGGGCCGGGAGTTATGCTTGCCGATACCTTGAGCAAAGCCGGTTTTAGTGTTCCTCACCTCACTGGACAAAGAGCTGATGAACTTCTTACAAAACTGTATCCCGGATCCAGTGTTTCAAATCCTATTGATTTCCTTGCCACAGGTACTGCTGCCCAACTGGATACGATCCTGGAAACTATAGATACCAAGTTTCCGGAAGTTGATGGCATGGTTGTCATATTTGGAACACCAGGTCTCACAGACGTTTCTCCAGTTTATGCGGTTTTAGATCAGCGCATGAAGACCTGCACCAAACCCATATTCCCGGTTTTACCATCCATCGTAACCGCTGCTGATGCAGTTAATTACTTTAAATCTCTGGGCAGGAGTTTCTTCTCCGATGAAGTTTTACTCGGTCAGGGGATGGGTCGCGCATTCAACCGTTCTGAGCCATCATTGACAAACCCAGAGCTTCCACAAATAGATAGTAAGCGCATACGTGAAATCATTGAAAAAGTGCCTGACGGATATCTAACGCCCGAAGTGGCCAGAGAACTCCTTGATGCTGCTGGAATCAGCAGAGTAAAAGAATTTACTGTATCCGCAAAATTTGAACTTGATGCTGCTCTTGCGTCTATTCAGTATCCAATTGTCATGAAAGTTTCAGGAGTTCTTCATAAAAGTGATGCAGGTGGAGTATCCCTCAATATAAGTTGCACACAGCAGGCTCACGAAGAGTTCAACCGTTTAATGGATATTCCTGGTGCAACAGGTGTACTCATTCAGGAAATGCTTTCCGGGCGCGAGTTATTTGCCGGTGTGTCCAAGACTCCCGGGTTCGGACATTTGATGATGTTTGGAATGGGTGGAATTTTTATTGAGATTTTCAAGGATGTAGCTGCGAGTCTTGCTCCTGTGGGAAGGGAAGAGGTTTTAAACCTCCTGAAAACATTAAAATCCTGGAAGATTTTCGAAGGTGCACGAGGAATGAAGCCTCTTGATACAGATAAATTCGCTAACATTATTGAGAGACTGAGTGCTTTGCTTGAAGCTGCGCCGGAAATCGAAGAACTGGATCTTAATCCAATATTGGCTACATCAGAACACGTGACCTGCGTCGACTGGCGCATAAATATAAGACATTAAACCTGTTAAAAACTGATTTCATGTTGACCTGTATTTTTTTACAGGGAAAGCAGATAGTCAGGTAAACAGGGACAGGCTCAGGTCATAAACATTCAATATCAATGTGAAATTACAAAGGATTGCTCTGTCGATCTTTTTACTCTGCAAGCGGTCTAAAAAGCTGTACCAATTGAAAACATATATAAGGGGGCGGGCATCGTAATCTGAAAGCTCTTTTTTTGAGTATCGGATTCCTTTATTTCATGAAGTTTTGGAACAATAATTCCGGCTGCAATACCAATCAAAGCTCCAATGACTACATCGGAAAAATAATGCTTATCCGCTGCAATTCTCAAGTAGCCCACAGTGGCTGCGAGAGACATGTTTACAACCCAAGCGGCATTTGAATATTTCCATTCTTTCATTTGTAAAAGCATGGAGCCGGCAGTAGCCATGGCAAAAGCGGCGGTAGTGTGTCCACTGTAAAAAGATAGCCTCGTATCAGGACGATCCTTTTCAGAACCGCTTAAATGGCGAACTATAGGTCTTTCCCGCGCCACAATGAATTTTACTACCTGATTTAAGAGCATTGCAACGCTTAGACTCTCGAAATATACAAGGGCGGCTTTTCCTGTTTCTTCTGCAGTATCAGATGAATCCCACATATCTCGTCCAGATAGCGACAAACTTCCAAGGCCAACAAGTGGTATTGAAACTAAAAATACGTTTGACCACATATCCGCTGCATTTCTCTTTCTTCCCCAGGAAAGGATATTTTTAACTTCTTCATCCAGAAAATTCTTGCGGCAGAATCGACATCGTTCAGGGGCGAGAGAGCCTTTAAAAATTTCCCCCAACATCCATACGGAAAACCCTGCACTGGTCAAAGGAATTGATATTTCAGGTTTATATGTGACATAATCTTTAGCACCAGCATCGGGAGAAAAGACTGATATTAAAGTTACTAAAAGTATAATTACTGTATATTGCTTCATAATGCCCTGTCTGATTCCTTTGAAATAACAATCACACTTTAAACTTAATACGTTAATGTCCTGTATTATCGTATTTTCAAGTTAACGATGAAATTCAACACAGGACAGTAGCTGATTATTTCAAAGAAGGTCTAAAAATAAAATTAGATGGAGTTACTCCTGTACCTTTTATAATAAATGAAACGGTTCCCTTCTTACCATCTGAGTTAGAAGTATCAATGATTTTATTATATAAAACACCTCTTCTTTTAAAAACGATTGTAGAAATCTTATTACTATCAAAATATGTTTCCAGTACCACTTTTCCGGTACGCTCGGGAGAATTATCATCAATTCCCCCCTCAATATAGATCGCGCTCTTTAACTTTATATTTTTAAAACTGACCTCATAATGCCGTGAATCACTCGGATGCAGAAAAATTCCACTGAGCGTATTTCTATCCACTGTCCTCAATTCTGCCCCTGCATAATCAGAACCCAAACCACAGTAAAAACGGGCTGGATAAAAATAATGACATTTCTCCTTTTTATCATGCTTTATTTTAAAGACTGTAGCTTTATTTAAATCAAAACCCGTTTTTGATGTAGGACTCCATGAATAGACTAAAAAGGATATTGCAAAAAGTAACAATATTGCCAAGATAATAGTCCCAATTCGGAAAAATCTGTTTTTCCACCAATCAGAAAAAAGCCTTGAAACAAAACGCCATAATTTAAAATACAAAATTTCCGCCGTAACAAAAAATTTATTATGGAATCGATGGGGAGCAAACAGGATAACTATGAAAAAAACTGATATAAAAATACTCGCTATATCAAAAATATTTAATGAATACAGTAATTTTACCGTACTACCTGCAGGAGCCTGAACACTCATGAATACAAGGTTTCCTTCCTTCCATCTTGAAATTGGAACCTGTTTTCCATTTACAAGTGCTTTCCAGCGTACAAATGGATGAACTGCAAACCGGATTTCATTGTTGTCAGAGCCATCACCTACTTTTACGGAAATTGAGTCATCCCGGAAATGAATTACTTCTGTTTTAGCAGTTTCAGAGTACACTCTTTCAGGAGAATACTTTTTAAATTCATAAAGATATATGTTTTCTACTTTTTTAATAAGGACGATATCTTTTAGATTTGATGGTCCCATTGATACGACATAGGCTACATTAAGTCGAGTCAGTTCAGGTGAAGTCCTTGGAATTTCGCTCCATCTAGTCTTTGACCGAAACCGAAATGTCTCCGCCGGTAGAAAACTGAGTTTGACAAAAGGAATATCCGCATACAGAGGAAATGACGCATGTCGATGTTCACCAAACCCACCATCAATGGCTATTCGAAAGAAATCTGTTCGATTTGATTTAATCTTTTTTAACTCTTGAGCAATTTCCACCATCCCTTTTTCAAATGAAGGATTAACTGGATATTTTTTTAGAGGTTGAATTGACTTATCGGCAAAATACTGAAATAGTGGAACTATTAAAACCGAAATAAAAACCAGAAATACAATTTTTATATGCCATTTAAGTGGTGGAGCGTTTCTGATTTTCCGAATGATATAGCTTACAAAATAAGCAGCGCTTAGAATTCCAACACCCTTAATAAAAAGAAGAAAACGGGGAAACTGAACGTGTTTCAGGGATGGCAAGTATTCCATTAAACCCAATCCCGCCACCAGTGTCGTTGTTGTAAATACAACAAAGAGAGAACTTACAGAAACTAATCCAAGTAAAAAAACCGGCGTCTGGTCGATGAATATCTTTACAGCACCTGCCAAAGCCAGCGCAATTACCCACGGAAGCGCCCCGGCCCATATGTCCATATTCATGAAACTGCCGGCCATATTATTAATAGTACCATTGATTGCGCTTACATGAGCACTGTAATCCGGTGCGTATTTCAGAAATGGAAAAAGCCACCAGGCTGTGACGCCCAGGGTGACAAAAGACCACCAGAAAAATTTAAGGGCTACATTAAAACGATTTTCAGTTGAGAAAAATTTAAACCAGACAATCGAAATACCACCTGGTATTAAAACCAGAAGTGCCATGGGATGACATAACAGAGCGCTGCTGCTCATTATAATTGCTCTTCGCATTCCAACGTCTTCTTCAAGGTATTTACTGAAAAAGTACAAAGCCCACAAAGTAAGTACGAGGGAAAAACTTAAGGGCCATACTCCCCAGCGAACCATGAATATCCATCCACCTTGCCTGAAAGCCCCCATATCAATTAATGAAAATATTCCAGCAGCTACTGCACCGGCATTTCCCCCAAATTTTTTTCCAAGATAAAAGAAGGAAAAATAATAAAACAGGAGAAAACTGAGAAAAGAATAGGCATAAACCTGCTCCCAACTCAGAAGTCCAAAACTTGCTATCCGGAAAAAACCAATAAAGTAGTCTGCCAGAGGTGGATATAGTACCTCAGCGGGATATCCTGCAGATGCAAAATTTGTCCAGCCTGTTAATTGCCACCCTGAAAGTATTTTTTCAGTAAAAATCCATGCTTTCATCTGATGAACGCTGTGATCTGCAATCCATGGCATCTTTCCCTGTAGGAGAGGGAAATAAATGTATAAAATCAGTGCAAGAAAAAGAACAGGAAGCAGTAAATCTAAAATACGCTCTTTATTTTCTTTGCATATTACTATTGAAATCCTACTATATATAATGTACGTAACTGAAATAAAAATTAAGATAGAAATAATTTGTGCAGCAAGAGCGCCCTGTATTAAAATTGCAGATAAAACAAATGATAATCCGATAAATCCTGTTTTTAAAAGATCTTTTCTTTCCAGATTCATTTGCCCACCGTAAACGGAAGTACTGAGATTTTTCGGCCATTTTCATATATTTCGCACTGCCAGTTTCCTTCTGATGCGTGATCTTTAACTTTAAACTTATGGGCACTTATTGGTTCGGAAGTTGAAATCTTTCTGGTTTGTTTAGAATAAGTTTTGCCATCAGGGGATTTTATTATCCAAGTAAGAGTAGCTCCACCGTGATTATTTATATACTCGGCAACACACCCAACTTCCTGATTTACTTTAAATTTACGGAATGATCCCGAGTACCATTCCTTACGGTTTGCCCGGACAATTTTTGTTAAATACGACCATCTTAAAGTCTTATTGGGTTGAATTCCCCCTGAAAAAACTACCTTTGGTTTTACAATACTGCTTATCCAGCCTTGGTTTAAATAAACGTGATTTTTAAAAGGCACCCTGTAATAAGTTGCAGCAAAAAACTTATATTTATTATAATTCAGGTCAATCAATTGTTCATACAATTTGTTCCCATAGGCAACCCCTTCGGAAGGCCATGAAACATCAGGATATTTTTTTCTGAGAAAGTCCCGGTACCATTTTTTTTGTTTCTCCATATACATGGCACGAGTAATAACAACCCTGCTTTTATCCTTAGGATGAAGAGAATATGCTTGATACCACATGGTGAAGGCTGGGCCATCAATGTCTGTAATCATAATTGAATTTTCTGGAAGTGCCTTCCATGATTGATGACCGAAATAGTGCGCAATGGCATCACGGTATTTTAGATCCCAGTTCGAACCAATCTGCGATAACGCAGTGAAAGCAACAAGCAAAGGAATTGCATAACTCAACGCAGGGATAGGGACTTCCCGGACTTTCCAGAGCCAGTCAATTCCAACACCAAGGGCAATTGTAAGTAGCATGTATTGAATCAGGTAATAAGATTCAATATCCATAACGTTATAAGACGAGTTATAAATAAGGTAACTCAGAAAAACTGCAATTATAAATATAGCTGTTCTCCAACTTCGAGCAAATAATTCCAAAGCCCCAAGTACAGCAAACCCCAGAACAATTGGCCCAAATTGCTTTACAAGAACATTGATAAAGCGCGTAACCCCTGTTGAAATGGATGCACTTTTCCTGAAAACTGAATATTCTTTACCTGTTACATGATATAAAAACTGCGTCCACGAATCTGGTTGATTCCATATTATTGTGTCTGAACCAGCGACAGTCGCACGCCAATAAATATAAACATACAGAATTTGGAACACACCTATTATCAATGTAAATTTTATAAGATGACGAAAATGGAAATTTTCTTTCCAGTTTTTCGACCCCAGAACAAAAAGCATGGCCGGAGCAAATAGAACAATTGTTAAATGATTAGTGAAAGCAAGTCCAAAAGCAATACAGGAGAAGTAAATCCAGCGAATATTTTCATCACTCAGGTATCTCACAACAAAATAAATTATAAGTGAAACAAGAAAGTTTTGAAGAGCATAAACTTCAATAATTCTGCCATGATACCACCACGTATAAGAGAACGCTAGAACCATCGCACTTAAAAAAGAGATCAGTGCATTCTTTGTAATAAATGTCGTGGTTCGATAAACCATAAACACAGCCAATGCCTGAAAAAGGGCACTACTGAGATTCATTCCATAAGCCTTCTCGGAAAAAGGCAGGAATGAAAAGATTTTACAAATAAGAGTAAAAAGTGGATATCCAGATGGATGACTCACGCCCATCGAAACAGCGGCGTTTGCAAATTCAGGGGAATCGCCCCAAGTAACTCCCGGCGGCAACGTAAACCAGTAAGCAATAAAGGGAATAACAAAACTGGAATATAAAAATATTCGTTCCTTCTCTTGAATCAAAAAATTTGAAATTTTGGAAGTCAACCTTTGTAAAATTTCCGACTGTTTTTTCTCTGTTGCTTTGGAACTATTGGATGGAACGGCCCTCTTACCAGTCCGCGATTTGGTTCTCATTTTTATTCCTTTTTGCAGCCTGCTTTGCAAGACCTCTCAGATATTCATTAATATTTTCATTATTTGCCATCCTCTCGAACCATGGAAGCATACTGTCATCCCTGTTCAGGGCAAGAATTCTGAGTATTCGCTCCCGATAGTGAACCTTGCCGTGAGCGGGATAAGTAAAGCCGCGGATTGTCAACTTCGTTATATTTATCGTATCCCTCTTTTTTTCGTTAAAATGTAAAGAAAACACTTCAGGATTACAACGGAAGTCACTACTTTTCGCTTCAAATTCACGACGCAAGATTGCAAGTGACTCATCATCAAGGCTCTGCGCCATAAAAGTAAGAGCAATAGTAGTCATACATTTAAGACGCTCTGAACCTTTTGAAATATTGTGTTTTAACTGCCTGATAATCCGGGATATCTGAATAGGTGTAGGCCCGGAAACCCACACAAGTGCGTAAGAAAGTATCACGCTTAGTGTTTCATCGTTAATCTTAAACATATCGATAAAAAGATTTATAAATTCTGTGGTTCTTAAAAATGCAGCGGCAAAAACCAGTTGAACAGGAGGTTTTTTTCCTGCAGTAAGGTATTTTTTTAATTCCTCTTCTATAAATCTGACAGTTTCTATTCCTGGAACTTCCATTATTCTGGTAAGGGCAAGGATTGAATTGTTTTTAATACTGGCATCATTACTTTTAATACCATTTTGTATTTCTTTTATAATATCAGGATGTTTAAGCGAATTACTCCCCGCCAGCCAGATGATGGTCAGTTTCTCATTTTTTGTGCCTTTTTTGAGTCTGTCCGCAAATATTTTCATAAGCCAGGGCTTTGAGTTCCCTGAAGACGCTAGAGAATGAAGTGATTTTACGCGGGCCTTTTCCGATGAGGACCTGAGGGAAGTCAAGTGTTGCCCGTATTTTCTGTACCATGAGTTAAAATTTCCACCGAGAGTATCAAAGGACCACCAGGAAATAGTTGTAAATAAAAGTAAAGCTATATAAAATTGAGCCTGTCCACTTTTTATCATTTGCGCTTTAGTCAGTATATCTTTGTTATCTATATCTTTTCCATACAATTTATTTACATAACGATTGTTATTGAAAAAGCGATCAAACAATAAAGTGAGGGGGATGGAGACCAGAAATACCCCGATATAAAACCCCATGCGAAGGAAAAAATCTCTGGAAGTTGAAGTAGAAGCTTCTCTTATATATTTAAAAATAATACTATTATAAGTATATGCACCTGCAGAACCAATTATTGACCATGTCAAAAGCACAGGCGCATTCTGTAGAAAGTGGACTTTTTGTTTCTTTTCCATAATTCAGTCCTTCTTGCTCATTTTATTAGTCTCCCTCAAGAGTTTGCGAGCCTTAAGAGCAGCACTGTGATACGCAAATTCTCTCAGAATTATCCTCAGATGTTTTTCAGCTTCCAAAGGAGCAGTCATCTTTAATAATTCTGCCAATTTTAATCGAAGTATCACCTCTCCTGGAGCCAACTGCACTGCTTTATGCAGGTATTCTCTTACTTTTTGATTTTTATCATCAATACCACGGTAGTAGTTAGAAAGCAAAGCATAAGCCAGAGGATGTTTTACCGGTAATTTTTCTATTTTTTCAACAATTTGCCTTCGAAAATCTTTAAATTCATCCTCTGTGCACAACTCAAACACTTTGGCGAGGTAATAAGTATATAGAGATGTGTCTTTTTTAGTTGAGGCTTGTTCCGCAATTTTATTTGCATAATCGATTACCAATTTGAACTGCCGAGCTTTATGCAGCATTTCAATAGCTTTGTAATAATATTTTGGATAGTCTTCAGTCATCCTGATAGATTCATCCAGAAGTCTTATCATTTCAGGATATTCGCCTCGATGGAGAAGAACCGCGGATTTGAGAATATTCATTTCCTGAATCCTGCCTTGAAAAACTGCAGCTTCATCAAGAGATTTTTTCAATTCCGTATAGTTACGCCTCTTACTATAATAAAATGAAGATAGTACGCTCCCATAATAAGTAAGTGGATATTGTTTCCTTAATTGATGAGCAATTAAGTTCACAGAGTCCATCTGTTCCATTTTTAAAAGAACATGTGCATACTGATACAATTGAACAGGACTGCGTATATCCATACTTATTAATTTATCGAGAGACTTGAAAGCTTTTGAAAACTTTCCTGATTTTTCATATAAATAAGCTTCCATAATTTTTCGTTCTATCTCAAATACAGGATCTTTAATCATAGAAATAATGAGTTCAGCTTTACTCCACTGCCATTGTTGACATGCTGAATAAAAAGAAACTGTGAGGCAAAGTATATCGTCAGACTTACATTTTTCATGTTTTATTGTTGCACGTTCATGATCTATAAAAAAGCCTTTGGATTGGTTGCATGAGTTTTTTCTCAACATTTTCTTTAAATCCTGCCAGTTCCCCGTGCGCCAAAGAGCCCACATACATATAGACCGCTCATCCGAGATTCCAGCATGGCATCGCTGCTTGATCCATTCGGTCTTATCTAAATCTGCGGCGGATTTAATCAGCAACCGATTAATTATGTTTTTCTTATCTTTAGAGTTTCTTTCTATTTTTTCTAGAATATTAAACGCTTCTAGAGGCTTGCCGGTTCTCAACAAATTAATTGCATAAATAAGTTGCCTGTCAGGAGTAGGAGTATCTTTCAATATTTGAAAGTAACCTTCAAATTTTTCCGGCTTAATACTACCAAACAACATTGCTTTAATTGTACACTCAAGGGCAAGTGGATCCTTTACTGAATCCCAACTACTTGCACAATAGTTATATGCTTTTAGATAGTTAACCTTCTTTAAATTACCTAGGCCATTTACCAAATCACTCAAATGTTTCAATTCAGGATCAGATTCAACCTTTTTTAAAACGTGGTCTTGTCCATCCATTACAAGATTTAATTTTCTAGCGAGAATTGCAGCCTTGTGATTTTTGTTAATTTTTAGTACCTGATTTAAAAACTCCGTTGATTTCCGGTATTGAGCCCGCCTTCTTTCAAGTCTAGCCATCTCAAAAAGATATGGAATTTTATACCTTTTATCTAGTTCTTGAACAATTTTAAGGCTCAGGTAAGCGGCATCGTAATTATATGTTTCAATTCGTGCAATAGCATTAAGGAAATGGAATAGAGGCTCTCTGGGAAATGAAGCAAGAGCCTTTTCGCATTCCAGGGCTGCTTCTGGATACTTCTCAGACTGCAGATAGTGTGCAATATCATATACTTGTTTAAATATTTTCCCTCTACCTTTTTTATGACTTCTTGAATCAAGAAACTTTATATATTCAGTCTTTTTATGTATAAAAACCTGAAAAAGAATAAATTTATTACGGAGATATGCGCCCGTGCTTCCCACTCCAGGACGTTCAAGAGCTTTTATTGCCCTTGCGTAAGATGAAGGGTCATCTTTTAGGGTTTCCATTATAATATTATTAAACTGTCTGTTTCTTTCCCGGTTTACAGCTTGTCGATATATAAGGATTGCCGTGACCCATGCAGCTCCTGTGCTTGATGCAATTATGAGTGCGATAATTGGTAAAGTACTCAAGTGGGATATTTTTTTTATTCCGGTTTTTTTATTAACGGAATTTAAAGAAAGCAGAACTGGTTCGATACGAGGTTTCATTTTCTTCAGTTCATGTCCTGCAACTCAAATATTTGAATTCAGATACCTCTGCAGGACAAAGTCAAAAAGGTTCTGAAATATTTGTAGTGAAAACGGAAAACCCCAATTACACCTGCAACTCGGAAACTATTTATAATATATAGAGTTGCAATTAACCATGGTTCAGGAATTGTCGGATTTATTGTATCTTGCGAGCCGCCGTTCCCGCATTCTCATTAGCTCTTCACGCTCGCTGACATATTTTTTCTCGGCCCGATTATTTACAACAAGAATAAATAATATAAATAAAACGCCAAGCCCAATTAAAGATAACCCTATTTTTGCCCAGGTGTAGTCTACGAAAAATTGCCAACGGGCTTTCGTTGGATTTTCCGGATTCATGTATATATGATAATCTGTCTTGTATATATAAGTTCTCTGTGCTTCTTTAACTTTTTTAAAAGTAGACCAGGTCTCATTTGTGACTTCCCACAAATATGCTTTTGTGGGGATTTTCAACCATGCTGGATAATCTGGTAATGATGCATTAGTTCCGAAAAGATCCCGAGGAGAATATTGAAAAATAAGTTTTAGACGAAAAACTGTATTTGTCTGCTTGGTCACTATGGATTTTTCGCCATCACCGGAAACAACAAGAACCTTCTGCAGTACAGCGGGAACCTTAATGTAATTGTAGTTTTTATCCATATAGTCATTATATGGTTCGAATCCTTGAAATGAGGCCATGGCAGTGCCAATGAGCATTATTATCCCAGGCCACATGTAACTCAATTTGAGATGACTTTCAGTTTCCTGATCCAGAGGTTCTACAGTCTGAGGATTTTCCACTTTCCTACTCCTGGTCACTCTCTTTTTCATAGAGAGCTTCAACAAAATCAGCGGCATTGAAATCCCTGAGGTCTTCCACCTGCTCACCGATACCGATGTATTTTACAGGGACCTTCATTTTATCACAGATTCCAAGAATAACACCACCTTTTGCTGTACCATCAAGTTTTGTAATAATTATACCACTGAAGTCCATTACTTTCATGAACATATCTGCCTGGTGCAAAGCATTTTGGCCGGTAGTAGCATCTAAAACCAGAAAAGTGTCGTGGGGAGCACCTGACATCGCCTTATCACAGGTTCTCCGTACTTTTGCCAGTTCATCCATCAAATTAACCGAAGTGTGAAGCCTTCCTGCGGTATCAGCAATAAGTACGTCCACGTCCTCTGCCTGAGCCTTTTTAATTGCGTCAAAAATAACACTTGAAGGATCAGCACCTTCTTTTCCTTTTGCGATATCACAACCAACTCGAGTAGTTGCCCAAACTTCAAGTTGTTCTATCGCTGCAGCCCGGAAAGTATCACCAGCGGCAAGCATCACCTTCTTACCCTCACTTTTAAACCTACTGGCGAGTTTTCCAATGGAAGTAGTTTTCCCAACCCCATTTACTCCAACGACAAGAATCACATATGGTTTTTTCGCATTAAAATCATAATCGTTCACGGGAAGATCAAGTATTTCTTTTGATTTTTCTCTCAACGCCGACCAGACTGCATCAGGATTATCCAGAGATTTTTTATCGAGTTTTTCTTTAACGTGACTCAGCAGGTTTTCAGAAGTAAAAGGGCCAATATCTGCTGTAAATAAAACTTCCTCAAGCTCCTCTAAAAACTCCTCATCAATTTCCTTTTTCCTCGAAAAAAGGCTCCCTATTTTTGAAATAAACCCACCCCTGGTTTTTTTAAGACCTTCTTTTAAGGTTTTTCCCCGCGGTTTTTCTTCAATGGCAGGTACCGGGGTCTGTTCTTTCTTAACAGATTCCTCAACTTCAATTGGAGCTTTTTCTTCAGAAACAATTTCACGTTTTGAAACCGGCGGGGCTGTGGCAACACTCTTTTTTTGCTTATTAACTTGAGGAACTGGGGATTTTTCCTCTTCAGGTATTGTTACAACTCTTGAAGATTTATCTATTTTTGAATATTCTTCTTTTTCTAAACGCTTTTCAGTTTCGGCTTCTTTTTTCTTTGCTTTTGAAACCATCAAATAGCGTAAAATGAGGAAAGAAAAGCCACCAAGTACTGCTATAAATATGACAATCGGAAGTATATCGTTCATGAAAACTCCTTAGTATTCAGTTCGTGGCCTTTAATTCGCTTAACGAAGGATTTTATTAAAAACCCTGGCAGGCCACCACCAGTTAATTCAACTATAACTTCGCAGAGTCCTGAGCAAAAAAATAGACGAATTTCTTGATTCCTGCGTCTCAGGACCGTTACCAGATCATCGACTCAAAATAAAAAAAACAACTACGACATCATGAAGACGTCTTTACCCAGATACCTAATCATTTGATTTTTGTAAAGAAAATTATGAAAAAGAGGAATATTTCTGACTTAAATTTAACCGGTGGTTATTTTCTACGACGGATTCGGAAAAGTCCAATACCCAGAATCAAACCGAAAACAGGCAGAAATACATCGGACCGGGTCTTACCACCAGCTCGGCAGTTGCAGGATGAAATTTCATCCTGACACAGGGTTGCCACAGGAACTTTGCCGTCGCAGTCCGTGTCTTTTTCACCACAGCGCTCATCAATACCGGGGTTAACACCTGAATTGGTGTCATCACAGTCAAGGATCGCACATCCCGGACCTACACCAAAGCCGTCGCCATCGTGATCTACACACAGAATACAACCGTTGTCAGCAACGCCATCGCCACTTTGGTCAATATTGTCACCGCAGATTTCGCGGGCCCCGGGGTAAATTGATGGATTGTTATCATCAGGATCCTGTTCGCCCTGACAATCACTTCCAACACCCCAGCCGTCACCGTCATGATCAACACAGTCGACATTAGGACAACCTTCAATGCAGATAGGATCACCAACGCAGTTCTGAACACATTCCCAATCCTTACAGGGTTCACCGTTTGCGTTCCACTCGTCAATGGACCCATCACAATCGTTGTCCAAACCATCACATGTTTCATTAGAGGCAGGGTTTACATTGGCTCCACCAGGAATTGATTCATTACAGTCAACAATAGTGGATTCGCAACCTTCACCGGAAGGCCAGCCATCGCCATCTGCATCGTTGCACTCAGGCCACAGAGGACAGGCATTGATGCAATCGTCAAGTCCCGGGCAGGTTACTGGACCACCACAGGCTGCAACACAAGCCATAATACAAGCAGGATCATGGCAGGGTTCGGTTTCATTTGTATCATAAGCAATACACTGAGGCGGTTCCACTGTGGGTTTGTCCTGTAGACAAGCCCAAACGGCATCATCATCAGGCAGTAGCGCAAGACATTCTTCTGCGTCAGCGGGATCAACGCATGGTGTATCAATGGTTGAAAGGTTGCAGTTTTCATCAATATCATTGCCGCAAATTTCAATTCCACCAGGTCTGATGTAGGAATTCTGATCGTCGCAATCTTTAGGCCGATCCTGACAATTGGGATCATCGCCGTTTCCAACGTAATAACCGTCACCATCTGTGTCTACGCAGGTATCGCACATTCCATCAGGAACGTAATCACAGTTATCGTCTACACCATCGCCGCAAACTTCCTGTGCTGCAGGGGAAACATTGGGATTTGTGTCATCACAATCCTGAGGTCCAGTACAGCCAACACCCACTCCATAACCATCATTATCAGCATCTTCACAGAAAGTTGTACCACAACCGTCATCTACATGACCGTCACAATCATTATCTATATGATCGCCACAGACTTCTGCACCACCGAGCCAGCCGCAGTTGGGATCGTTGTCGTCACCATCCTGAGGAGGAGGACATGCATCAATACAAGTCTGATTGCCGGCACAGGCTTGAACACAGTTAGGATCTTTAAAGTCGGGACATGCATCAATACATGCCTGATTGCCATCGCAAGCGGCTACACAAGCAGGATCTTTAGCCGGAGGACAAGCTTCGATACAAGAAATATCACCATCACAAGCTGCTACACATTCGGGATCTCTCGGCCCCGGACAATCGGAACCCGTACATGCGCCATCATTATCAGAATCGCAGAATTCTACGCCGGGGCAGCAGTCATCGGCATAGCCATCGCAGTCATTATCAACATTGTCACCACAGGTTTCTTCAAAACCGGGGGCGCGATCGGGATCGTTGTCGTCGCAATCATTTGCCGAGGGGTTGCAATCCGGACCTGAAGGAACACCGTCACCATCATTATCGTTGCAGTCAACACCGGCGCATCCGTCATTGGCTGTTCCATTGCAATTCTGGTCAATGTCGTCATCACAGATTTCTTCGGCACCGGGATGTACATCGGCATCATCGTCGTCACAATCAACTACTGAAGTATCTTTAGGGCATTGTGCCTCACAGGCTACATCACCATTGCATGAGAGCATACAGGCGGGATCAAGACCACAGTCACTACCATAGCCGTAGCCGTCACCGTCATGATCTTCACAACCGGGAGGAAGAGATCCGCCTGGAACATTTACGATGATTGGACCTTCCTGATTTGTGACCCGGTCCGCATCAATTACGTAGTCGTCAGCATCCGCTTGAACATAACTCTGATATTCACCAACCGGAGTTTGAAATCTGGTGAATGTATGCGAACTGCAGTTAGTCGGCCCCGGAGTGGGAGCAAACTTCAAATATTCTCTTTTAATGTGCTGATCACCGGGCTGACCCTGACTGGGCGGATCATCGCGCTCACGGTGATAGTAGAGATCAACCCAGAATCGTTTTGCCGTGGCAGCACCTATGTTGCAAACCTTGACATAATAGTCCACGGAATACGGTGAGTTTTTAGAAACTGTCGCAGTAAATTTATCAATGATGAGATCCGGGTTGGCCATATTGATATAAAGCGGCCAACTTACGTTATTAGTATCATCAGCTTCTTCAACAAACTCGCCGGAGTCCGCTTTAAGCCAACTTACAAAATAACCATTTGGAGTAGGATTTCTGATAATTTCAATAGGATCTGGCTTTTTATCTCCATCCATGTCCTCTTCGGTACATACAGGATCGCATTGCCACTCATACCCACCCCAATGCCATTTCTGGTAGCATTTGGGAGGAGCAAGTTCTGTAAAAGACTTGAAAGTATCGGAGTATTCATCACGTCCTGGAGGTGTATACCTATGATAATAAAGACCTACACGGAAATTTGTGGCTTTATGGGTTCCTGAGTTACAAACTTTAAATTTATACTTAAGCTCAGTGCCCTTAATCTCGGCGTAGAAAGTCTGAACCCAGAGATCCGGGCCAACTCGCCAGGTCTGAGGGCCATAAACATTATTATTTTTAGGATCATCACCCGATGGGAGGGCATTTCCTGGGTCTACAACGCACCAGAGTTTGTAAACGCCCTGAGCCCAATCAGTACCGGTAACAGTTGTCTTGGCCTGCACGCAATCGCTGGACCAATACCACCATCCCAAAAAATTGCTGAAATCAACCGATGCACTGTAGTGAAGCGGTGTAGCTGTTGGTGGATATCCCGGAGAGGATTCAAGGTGAGGGTAAAACCAAACAGTCGAAGTTTGACCATACCAGGGAGTTCCATTTGTAGAACAAACCTGAGCTTTGAATTCAATATCAATTTTATTTGTATTTGGATTCAGAAAAGCATGGGCCTTACAATTGGAGATATAAAGATCCTGAGCCAAAACATTTCCTGAATAGAACAGCCCTGCAATTACTATGAATAGACTTAAGATTTTCTTCATACTGAACCTTCCTTACAACGGGATTTCAGATTTAAATTCAACTTTTCCTGATTTCAGGAAATATTCCGAAAATAATTATACCAGCAAAAGTTAAAAATAACAGTGTTTATTGTACCCTTCAAGGGTTTCAATTCTGAACTATCTTTTCAAACAAATTTCAAAGTTGTCTACCGTAATCATCAATGACAGTTACAGGGATTATCCGTATTTTCCGGATCGCATTCCCCGGGAATTTGGTCAGACCCGCAGATATCAGTACATGGCTCATATAAGTATTCACATGTGTTCAAATCTAAAACACCAAGAGTACCATCTTCACCACAGATAAGATCTTCTAAAGTACACTCAGCATTTATCCCTGCCAGCATTTCTATGCAGCCACAGGGATTTTCCGTATTCAAGGAATCGCAATCATCTTCAGGATAGAAATTATCACCAAAAACATCGAGACAATAATCGTCACAAATATTTGTAGTCCAGTTATTCAGACCGTTTTCATCCGTTTGACAAAGTTCCAGTGTAGCGGCATCACTACAGTAAAACTCGCCAGGAGTACATTCAGCAATTACCCCGGGAGTAATTGAATATTCGCAGCCACAGGGATTGTCTTCATTGCAAAAGCCCGCTGCATAATACTCAGGACCGAATTCCTGAATGCAATAATCATTGCAAGTCATTGTATCAAAATATGAATTCTCAGTACAAATCTGTATTGTATTTTCGTCAGGACAGTACATATCTCCAGGCTGACATTCCACCACATCGCCATCAATGGTTCCAAAACCCGGACCAAAACAGCCTGTAAAAACTGAAGCGGAAACAACGATACCTGCAATTAAAACTTTTTTTTGTGGATAAACGGGATTATTTTTTTTAACGGGATTAATTTTAAAATTTTTCATGGATATCTCCTGAGTTGTAAATAGTTTACACTATAAAACACTATTTTCAATGAGCTGGTGAAATATTAAACCTGTTTTTTATTTCCACAAAACTGCCGCTCAATTATATCAAGAAAACCAGAAGTTGTAATGTTTGAAAGAGGGGTGGTCATAAAAGTTATTTTGTGCTAAGTTTATTTGAAATAAGTTTGAGTCCTGTAGTCCACCTCGTTTTGCATTATCCACTTTTGGGTAGAACCAATGCTTTTTCGGACGGGATTCAGTTAGTATTTTCAGTAATTTATTTTTACTATCCGGGTTTAATTATTGAAAATAACTTTAGTTTTTCCGGATAGAAACCAAGTGGAGGTCGTTATGAATAAGAAAACCGCAATTGTTATGATCATTTCTTTCGCCGCAGCAATGCTTTTATCAAGTTGTTTTTACAGAACTCGAAGTTCCAGGCGCTGCTATAAAAACGCCCGTGGAAGAACAGTTTGTACAACCCATCATCATACACATCGCCGTCGCTAATTTTCCATCTTCTTTTTTTACCATTTAGGATAAATACGCGCTTTTCCGAGAATAGGTAGTACTGTAGTACGATATTTCCGATTGGCATCTTTGTCATGCTGTAAATAAACTGTAATTCCTCTGGGAGTCGTATCTGTAGTATAACCAATAAGAGTACCATCGGGCTCGATGTAAAAATGATTCCAACCGGAACCTGCTGTATACGTAACGGAAGGTATCATACCGGGAAGAACCGACTCGCGTGCATACCTTAATATTTTAGTCCAGGTAAATTTATGCTCGATACTTTTGGGCAGGGTTCCTGAAATATAACAGGACGTCACACACCATTGGATGGTCGTGTTGTTGAAGCGGAACATTACTCTACTTCTTGAATTTATTGCCTGATTTCGAGCTTCCGCCAGAAGAGCACTGAATTTATAGGCACCGTCACGCACTTCGTCTTCCTTTTTTCGTGCATTTACGTTCACAAGTGCAATTGTTGCAAGAATACTGACAATGGTTAAAACGACCACAAGTTCAACTAAAGTAAGACCATAAAAGTTTCGGGATTTCATAATGTACCTCCCGTTATGGGTCTATTTGGAATATTAACGATAAATGTTATTTTCCGGCGATAGTAATTGTCAAGAGCTCCCGCTTGACGGTCTTCATATGCAGGACGTGCTGTCTTAATTTTATTGTCTGCTGCGTTGGAGCGGGTAATTATACTGATTCTGAGGCTTCGAATTCTACCGTATTCCAATGGCTGAGGGTCTCTTGAATTAATCCAGAGATCTCCTGATTTATCCATTGGGTCAGATGTATCCATGAGCCACGCAATCTGCATGTCCTCAACGTTTTCTACCAGAGGAGTCCAGGTATAAGTACTGCCTCCGCTTTGTTCCCTGCGAGTGCCATGCATTAAGACCGGGCGAGCATATGTTGTGGTATCAACTCTCAGGGCCTGGAAGGGGAACTCACCAAGTTTGGTTATTGTAACTGTTTTTGATGGAGTGATGCTTCCACCGGCATATCCACAGGAGGGGTGCGAATTGTTAGACGGATTAAGACAATATACGCCTCCCCGGCTGTACCACCCCAGATAATTGGGAATAGTATTGATAACTGTGTTTATCCGACGGATGCAACTGTAGGCCCCGACGTTAACAGCTACCACATCCCGAGGAGCAAAATTCAAAGATGAGTAAACTTTGGCATAACTTGCATCAAAAGATTCAAAAACTGAAGTAACTTCAACATTGCCAGTATAAATAAATTCAATCCAGTCGGGATCATTATCAATTCCACCATCGGTAAAATCACTGACAACAGGGTATGAATTATTATTATGAATATTGATTGCGGGTACGACCTGAGTGGAACCATCGCAGGCGCGTATTTCTATATTAGCAGCGAGCCCTGCTCCTGATCCTTTCAGGGCTCTATGCATATAGTTTTTCAAACCATCAAGAGAATTCTGGAGATCGCTGACTTCCTCCTGATTTCTGGCAGTTTGAGTAAAGACAAGTTGGACATTAAAAGCCCCCGCAATCACGAGTGAGCTTATAAAAATCGCAATCATCAGTTCAATCAATGTAAATCCGGATTTGAGTGTCAGATGTTTCATTGCTTGTACACCACGGTTTTAAAGTAAATTTTATGAGTGCGCGGGGGAGTTTCCTCTCCCTGCCACTGCGAAAGAATTTCAATTTCATACGTATCTGGCCATGGACCGGGTCGAACACCGAATGAAGGCGTGTAAGTAACGCCGTGACCATCGGAATTATGTGCTGCATCCATACCAAGGGCCATATTACAGTGATTCACGTCGGCCCCGTTTGAAACACATGAAGAAAGACAGGCAGCGGGTGCTGAACCCGATGCCAGACATGCGAGGGTCTGAACCGGAACATCCTTGAGCGCTTCAAGGTGATCCTGAGCTTTTGTTATGCCCGAATGAATGTTCCTGCTGGTAAGGTTTGTCCGGGTTGCCACTGTTGCGACTTTAAATAAAGTTAGCATCCCAATAAAAAGCACCGTGAAGGAAATCAGAATTTCCATCAGAGTCATTCCTCGCTGGCGGGACAATTTTTTATTGTTCTTTCCAGTATACATCTTCAACTCCCGCAAATGCGCTGCTTGAACCCGCAGTGTTATTCCATTTATCTCCGCCGATAATTTTTGTCTTACCGCCCAGAGAGTTAATAAACAAGTGTTCGTCGTAAACCATAAGTCCTGAAACAACGTTACCACCTGCACTTACCGGCGCAGTATTCTGCACAGGAAGACCAGATGAGTTGGCATCTAAAGCCAGTGAGTAAATTGTCCCGGGATTTGAGGGATCTTCGTCACAGATGTCAGCTTTATTTCCCGTGGAGGTACCAAGATATACTTCATCACCGGAAATAAACGCATCAGCCCAGACTTTTTCATCTGCAGGCAGAGTAAATCGATAAATCATCTCGGAGCTGGAACATGCCAGATCTGCGTCACGATCCACAAAAGCATAGAAAGAATATGGCGAACTTACAGCATCGTTGAGGTCCGGATGGTCTGCGGTTCCAAAATAGAAAGCTACCACGTTCTGGCCTGTGGAAAGATCTTTTGCAACTTTGAAAGCCGGCGTTACATAAATCGGTTCAGGGCCAACATCCGCCACAAGGCATCTGTTATTATTTGTGCCGTTCATGTAGTGTTTCCAGACTCGGCCGTTGGCATCGGCAACATAGAAGCGATCAGTATAGCCATCACCATCAAAATCAATTGCTACAGGACTTCCCCATACACCAAGGGACTTCTGACCTGCGTTTCCACTACCGATATTGAGTTTTGTCTTGCCGTAGGGCAGAGTTGAACCGTCATCGGCGTCGATAAGGAACAAATAAACATCCTCATAGTCATCGCTCATTCCACTTGTGGTGGCAACAGCCCAGGTTTTACCCTTTCCACCATATCGATCGGAGTTAAACCAGGCTACCGCGGGAGGCTGATAAGTCCCGTGATAGTTATTGTCCGTCCAGTCATTTGCCCACATTATCTGAGGATCGCCAGGGTCCGTGACGTTCAAAGCACTGATATACGGATGTATCGGACCGTGAGTATAGAAAATCGCTGTGGACCAGTTATTCTGGTAAAGTATGTCATCCAGAGTAACACTGCCGTTTATCTGAGCCCAGGGGTGCGTTTCGGGGTAATAGGTTTTAACATAGTTGTTTTTAAGGTTTGAAAGCTGGGATGGGGGAATCCATGCCCATAATTCGCTTCCATCGCCATATTCGCGCAATGAACCGTTTTTCTTGAAATATCCACGCTGTTCAACAATTGAAGTTGTTGCAGGATCATCTCCCTGTCGATATTTACCGGCATTGAAAGCATGGAGCATTCCATCCTGGGCACCTACAACCACGATGGTATCTCGCTCAGCTTGAGCCGGAGTTGTTGCCCAGGTATTATAAGCACTTTTCAGCGCCGGAGGAATAGCGGTTCCCTGCATCCAGGCGGGAACTCCCGGTGGTGTAACAACTGCAGCCGTGGAACGATGAATTGATCCAAGAGGCCAGGCGCGATTCGGAATGGAAGCGGGCTGCGTCCCAATGGGATGTTCTTTTCCCCGGGTCCAGTTGATCATCTGTCGGGCGTCATTATCGTTGGCATAACCGTCACCGTTTACGTCGTAGACGGGTTTACCGTTATGTTTAAGATTCCGTTCAGGTGTCGAAAGGATATTTGAGAGAAGCCAGGTATCCGTTCCAGCAGTAAAAGTTTTACGTGTAAGACCGCTGTTTGTGTAAATAGTCCTGGTGGAAGGATCCCGGGTAGCGAGTTTCTGACCCGCATCCCAGATTGTAGTAACATTTGTGGCATTGGGATTTGAAGCATCGTAAAGTTCGTACATGTAAAAATGCCCGCGGTTGCGCAGATCGCTACCTGTAACAGTCCAGGATGAGGATGCAGTCTCAAGGGTTCCTTTAAACATTACGTTTGCAATGGGAAGAGGGGTTGAGAAAGTATAGTCACCACCTACCAGTGCTTCATAGCCGATATCCACGTCGCGAACTTCGGGTCTGCAACTTTCATTGGGGGAAATAATTTCAACCTTCCAGCGAAGTTTTGCACCGGTATAGCCTAAAGAAGCGAGATCCAGAGTTGCCGTGTTGCTCCCTGTGGGGAAGTCGATAAGAATCCAGATTGGGTTGCCGCCGCTGTCTTCAGAAATACTGATGTAATAGTCGATTCTGGTCTCCGGTTCCGGCGTGCACGGCGGAATTGGGATATAGTCGTTTTTAGTTATTTTTACTTTTGTAACAGTAGTATTTCCGAGTTGTGAAGCCGGAATTTCCGTTGCCACAAGGTCACTGACCGCCTCGCCACCATTCTGTCTTTCTATAAGGATAACAACATCGTTGTAGTCGTTACCGGAGTTATCTTCACCACCTGGACCGCCATCATATAACTGCTCAAAGCCTAAAAGCCATCGGGTGGGATCCGTGGATGGAGCACCAAGCACAACATGGGTTCTTATGCCATTTTCAATGGTTTTGTAGTTTTTAATTTCGTGGGGCAGGACAAGATAATTATAATCCGCGGTATTAAGCCGGTTAATAGCAGCCTGATCAAGCCAACCCATTATGCCGGAACAGGTGTGCCCTGGATAACCATTTGAGAAAGTAAAACTGCAACCGATATCCAGAGCTCGAGTATTTGTCCCGGTAGTTTTATAGTCCGGATTTAAAATTGATTTACTGAAATATGGCATGGAACCGACACGAACCGTTGGGAAGTACCAACTGGAGGATTTTTTCATACCGATACTTTCATATCTGGCAGCAACGTTTCGATAATATGAATTGAGAAAGAAAATCAATTCACTTCCCGCATCAAATGTACCCATATCAACGGTGCGATCTGCCGATGTGACAGAACCGTCGCCGTTTACATCGTAGTCCGGAACACCATTAAAGGAACCGTAATTGTCTTTGTAGGGGGGAAGATAAAAGGAGCCCCACTGCCAGTGCTGCACAGCATAATAACAACCGGGTTCAGCGTAATCCCAACTGCGGCAGGTTACCGTAGTTTCATAGTCGGTATCGTCATCGGCGAGCATGAACAGCCAACCACCTCCCGTATCAACAAGGTATTCCAGAAAATTAGAAATTCGAGGCCAGGTTCCTTCATCCCTAAGAGAGGTAGTAGTAAGGTTGTAATAATCGTAGTTCCAGAGTTGCTGTTGCCAGGGCCAACTATACCCGGGATACGGTTTTGTAGTGGGAAAAGGCCTGACTAAAGAGGGAAAAGTGTAAACGTTAGTGGAACCGGAGGGTTTGGAGTAAAGGGCTTCAAACCAGTCATAAACACCGTTTGAGCTTCCTGTACCTGGATATCCCGTATTGTCGCGAAGTACTAGTCTTGGATATGCGCAAACCTTGGTGGCCACACAACCGGAGGAGCATGTCTGGCATGATTCACCCATGTCGCAGTTTGCATCGGAACTGCAGGGGCGATCCGTGTAACTGTATCCACTTTGGGTTGTGAATTGTGAAGCACGGTTATCCCATAAAAACCACCCGAGAGTCTGGGACTGGTCAGCACTCTCGTACACGTATTTTACCGTAAGATTCTGCCTTGTACGAATCATGATGCGGTTTGTATCACCTAACGCCCGCTGATCCGTATTAAGAACAATCTTGCCACTTACAACATCGACACTCATTGTAGAATTAAAATCCGATGAGGAAAACCCTGTGTTGTAAGTCGTGCGATCCAGTTGACTGTAGCAGTATGCGCTTGTTCCAAATACAAACTGATCTAAAGCTGCATAAAATCGACTTCCGGCAGAAGCGCTGACCGGAAGGGATAAAATGACAAGAGTTGAAAATATTACTGAAAGATTCTTTTTCATCGTCATCCTCACTTCCGTGCTATCTGCGGTTTAACTTAAGTTTTTTAATATCGTTCAGGGTTTTCAGTCTTTTACGCAAAATTTCATGAGTCTTTAGTAACCTGATGCGTGATCTCTTCATAATTTTTCTTTCGATAACTGGCTTTCGGGGAGGATTCGTAGCTCTGGTTTTAATATAATATACAAGGTCCATTACTTCCCTCTCCGTTGTAATGGTTCCTATATCGCAGTTTGTCCTGGGATGAAGTTTTGATGGAGCAGTGAGCCATCGCCGGATATACGGTTCAGATTTGGCACCAAGTTCGTCAACTAAATCCGTGCCGTTTGTAAGGCGCTTGCCAGAGGATTTGGTAATATCCCCGAGACGCCTCCACCACATGGCACATCTCCAGAGTTTTTCTTTGTAAACACGCTGTCCCCGAAGGTAACGACCCCGTGGAGTACCGTTTGCCTGTGGCATTTCGATAAAGAGGAGCAGGGGTACAATAACAATCATCAGTTTTTTCATGGTTCACCTAAAAACTCGTTGAGTTGGAAAAATTAACGGCATTGGCATCAAAAGAATTGTTTGATGTCTGACTGCTTCCACCATGGGCCTGAGCAGTATACCCAAGGGTTTTGAAACCGCCGTCTTCGCGAAATACAAGGACTTCAATGTATGAAGAGGCCATGACAATCGGTGTTGACGAGGCGGGATCGAGCATTTCTCCCCAGACGCGAAGAAGGAGTTTGCCATCCATATCGCTTGTAGCATTCTGGCTGGGGTCATCTATGTTATTGGTTACAGTAAAAAAATATCTGGCTTTTACCAGGGGCAGACCGCTACTTCCACCATAGGAAAAATCTCGATATGTATTGGCTTCCGAAGGCGGTGTTGTAAGAACATCCGTCCATTTTGTGGTTGAATTCCAGCGTTGAAGAATAATAGCTTTGGCATAAGCTACACCCGCTTCAGCTGTGTACTTTGAAACAGCTTTTTCCCTCACCTGTCCTGCACCACTGAGATTTCCTTTTGTACTGATAAGAAGAGTTGTCGCCGCTCCAACCATGGCAATCATGATGAGAAATACTGCAATCATACTGAAGCCTTTTTGGCCCGAGGGGTTACGAAACACTTTATGGGCAACCCGGATAATAAAAGTTTTAATCAATTGCATCTTATTACTCCATCTCTAACCCGGGCTTATGCAAGACTCTTGCCTTGATTGAAGATTTTATGGACTTTTATTTGAATTTAATATCAAAGACTTAAAACCGGGAATTTCCATTTTATTTTACTTCTGGTATGGATATGAGTTTTTTCGGAAATCTTTTCCGATCGGTTTTCGGAAACTATTTCCGATTTTCCCAGAAAAAAGGTAATTCAATGCATAAAAAAGTTGGAGTTGCATTCAGTGGAGGCATTGACTCCCTTACATCTTGTTCTCTGTTGAAATCATCCGGCTATGAAGTTATTGCTTTTCATGCTCTTTTAGCCACTGATACGGTACCAGATTCGGTTATTCAGGGTGCTGATCTTGCTGATGTTCCACTAGAAATCATTGATCTTCATACAGAATTCAGAAATACTGTCATTAAATCATTTCGAAGTGAAATTCTCAAAGGACGTACACCAAATCCCTGTGCATTTTGCAACCGGGAAATCAAATTTGGACTCCTTTTTGATGCAATTAAAAGCCGGGGAATGGATTTCATGGCAACGGGCCATTATGCTCAAATTAACGAAGAACTTCATATCACAAGAGGGCTTGATCGCAAAAAGGATCAGAGCTATTTTTTATGGAGAGTAAATCCTCAGGTGAGAGATCAGATACTTTTTCCCATGGGGACTAAAAATCGGGAATTTGCCGTTGCGACAGCGCAATCCATGGGTTTTAAGTTTAAACCCTCCGGAAGTCAGGACATCTGTTTTGCCACCGGGTCTTATGAGGATCTTCTGGCGGAACTGGAAATCCACGGTGAAGAAGGTAATATTATTTCCCCCGATGGAACAGTTCTCGGCAGACATCACGGTCTTGAGCATTACACCACCGGACAAAGAAAAGGAATCGGTATCGCAGCAAAAGAACCGCTTTACGTTATCGGCAAAGACCTGAATTCAAACGTACTTATCGTTGGGCCTCAATCATATCTGGAAGCAAAAATGATTTACGGGGTCGAAGCAGTCTGGGCCCAGAATAAACCAGTTTCGGGACACTATATGGTTTCTGTACGATATCGGACGCCACCCTATCCGGCGGAAGTAATTGCCCTTCCCAACGGAAAAGTGCAGATTATTTTCAAGGAAAGCGTATCTGCGGTACCACCGGGGCAAGCCGCGGTATTTTACTTGGGGGATACAGTAGTTGGAGGAGCCTGGATAGATGAAGTCTTTTCCCATGAAAATGTTTAGTTCGTGTCCTGTAAGGATTTTTAATAAAATCCTTCGCGAAGCGAATTACAGGACACGAACTATATAGATTCCGCAAATTCTGTCATGCAGGGGCCTTGAAGCTTCATCAAAAAACACCCACAACCAACAACTGAAGAAAAAAACTCCCGTAAAAAGGCCGATAATTGAACGAAGAAAAAACCTTAACGGGGAGGGTTGCGAGCCTTTCCCCGCAGTATATCCAAGACCGAGTAAGGCCATTCCCACAGTTCGACCAAAAGTGATAGAGAGTAAATAATTTAAAAGAATAAAAGTTGTAATAGCTGCAATCCAGGCAGCAATAAATGGCCCCGGAGAGGAAGCAAAAAGCATTGATATGCGGTCGTGGACAGCAAAATCCCCCCGAATTGTCTGTACCTGAGCAAAACTTCGAAGAGTTGCAACTACAGATATGAAGACAAGGGGAGATGATACAATTAAGTCCACAATAAAGGCCCCAAGCCTTCTTCTCACACCAGCCAGATTGATACCGATATGACCAACGCCTAAAAGAGCTGTGATTTCGATAGTATTACTGTCCTGAATCTGAAGTTTTTTCATGAAATACTATGCCTGTGTCTCCGAAGTTCAAAGTATCACGGTATAAACCGGTGATGTTTATTTTTGTCTTTAATCCGTAATATAACGGAAGAATATCTACGGCTTCTGTACTGTGTTCTGTTTTTATTTTAATAATTCCATTTCCGTAGGAATAGGTGTAATTCGTAAAAAAATCAATGATTGCACCATTCAGTTTGCCATTTATGGGTTTGAAAACACCCGCAGGAAAATTCATGGAAAACAGGTTTCGTCCACCGGTATCAAGAACCAGATCTACTGAAACAAATCGTTTTTTTAGAGGTAAAGCAAGATTGTACTGTCTTGACACACGGGGTTTAGTATCCGGTGCAAACCGTCCTAAAAGAGGAATAACTGTGTAGCCGTGGGACAGAATCAAATCTCCGGAAAAACGAATAACAGTGTAATCCAATGTTTTTTCATCGAAATTGCATGAAGTTATTTTCAGACCTAATGATTTTAAATTATCTGCACAGATTTTCAATACGGGTTTTTCTGTGTATAACTGACCTTCAAACGAAATAGTATCTTGTTTAAGTATTCCCCGGAGCCGTAAAGTACGCTTCTCCCCATCCTGTACTCGACGGGGAACCACAGAATCGGCGGCAATGAATGGTTTTCCTCCCAGCATTTTAAAATTACTTTTTAGTTCTCCAGTGATTGGATTGTAAATGTATGTTTTCCCAGTAATTTTAAATACGACAAATTTATTATCATAATGGCTGAGTGTAACAAAATCTTTCATTTCTGTACTTAAATCTGAAACATGAACTAAATGTACGCCCTTTGCTTTGCTTATAAAATTATTTATAAGGGCAGCAGCTAATACCGCACGAAAAGTACCATCTGCAGCCCTGTATTTTATTGTATCCTTCAGCGAAGAAACTGTTCCTTCCGGGAGTTTTTTGATATTTCGTCCAAGCCATTGAGTAAGTTTTTCAATTTTCCCCCATAGAGTAAATTCCCCATCAGTTATTTCTTTAAGTGCCGATGGAATCAAATTTTTAAGATTAAGTAAAGCCTGCGTATCGAGATTGCTCAGATGCTGTTTAAGGGATTTTTCGTCCCATGCAGAAATCATAACTCTTGGGAGTCTTGACAAAACCCGGGAAGAAGATGAGCGGCGTCCGGCAATATTTCGATATCCTGCCCCTTTTATTTTCAGGCAAGTAATAACATTATAACGACCCTCCCGGGATACTTTGCACCCGGCCGGTTTCCATAAAACCTTCCAGTTAAGAGCAGTATCAATTCGGACAATCAATTTTTCGACAGGTCTTCCTTCCACAAGAGGAATAGTATATTCAAAAACACCGGGGCACTTCCCTTTCGGATTTATAGTATATTCATAAAAAACTTTGCTCTGATCCGTTGCTCCTGCGGCACTGACAACGGTCTCACGCTTTGTAGTTCCGCCGGGAATTTTCTCAAAACCAAATGGAACCACTTCATTAATTCCCTGAGAAGGAGTGCTGAGTTTTTTATTTCCAGTCAGTGTGTAAGCTGAAGTTGAGAGTTTCTGACATGATTTGTCCCAGGGTATCCGCAAATCGGAAAACATATCTCTGGCAAGGGGGGTATTGAGCGTTTCAGAAGAACTGTATTTTATTGAAATGAGACCCGAATCCAGTGTGAAGCTCCAGTTGCGTTCAAGAATTGTGGAGTCATCCGTCCCTGGAGCGGACAATAAAATAATAAGAGCAGGTAAAAACATTGATCACCAGTTTATTTTTTAAATTTTACCACCAGTTTTTCACTGGAAAGTTTACGTAATATTGAGACACCCTTCATAAAATCCGAAAAAGAAGATGAAGGAATGGTTCTATGAGGCACCACAACTTTGACTTTTATTTTCAGAACCTTGCCTTGAACAGTATATGACCAGTTCATCTTGAAATGGTTACTTTCATAAGAACCGGAAAATTTTTCAACTTTTAAATCAAATGCACTTGGAAATACAATATCTTCATCAATTTCCAGAACATGATTTGCCCTTAATAAAATCGGGGAACTACGCTTTTTGTTTTTGATATTTAACCATGACAACAATGCAACCCGGTCGGGAATAGCACTCAGACTGGAGGGAGTAAAAATCAATCCTCCCGGTGTCTGGATTATAAGATTTTTCGAAGACCAGCGTAGATTCATGCTCATCTCACGATCGAGATTGCCAGGATCCAGATAACCGGTAGTGGAAACAGTTGCCCCTGCTAACTTCCTGACAAAAAGCTCAGGAATCATAGCACGCTCAGGAATGGATGTGAAAGCAATCATACGACGCAGAGAATCATCGGCATAGCCACTGCCCCGAAGGGTCCATATACTGGAATAGGTTGCCCCTATTTTCGACACTGCTTTTAATGAAATTGTATTTTCTTCCGGTCGAGAAGCGGGTATTTTCATTAAAGTTTCCCCACGTGGAGTCCCAACCACATAATACTGTTCACGTTCCGCGTAAGACCAGTCATGTCGTGAAAAGGGAGCCCAGGTGGGATCAAGCATATGAAAGGAACCATCGGGCATTTTAACCGCAACAACGCTGTGATTGAACTGATCAGCGGGAATATTTTCGACTCTGGCACCGGCCATCGTCATGGCAGGATATACTTCAAACCCGGCAGCTTTAAGCATTGTAATCAACATTGAAGCAATATCTTTGCAAACACCAGCACGCTGAGTAAACACCTGATCGCCGCTGTGAAGTGTATAACCTTCTTGTTTTCCATTGGACCAGCCCCGGTACCGGATATTACCTGCCACCCAACGGTTGAGGAGCGTCATCTGCCGTTTTTTGTCTGCGACTCCCTTAATAATCTTTGCAACCATGGCTTTTATTTCCGGGGTTGGCTCAAATTGATTTTTATTAACTTCATAAAACCAGCGGCTTTTTTCCTCCCAGTTATGTACTGTCGCCATAACGACTTTTGGAAGATAATCACTTTCCGATGGGCTCCCCATTTCCCGCTTGTGGGCTTTAAGACCACCACGCCACCAACTGTAAATTGTGTTCTTTCCCTTGTAATTAACAGAAGAATTAATTGAGCCGTTGTACACAGATGCTCTAAGCCTCATATTATCCGGAACCATCACTGTGTATTTTTTAAAATTCACCTGCCATGGCTCGTCCCCGAAAAGAACCTGATCATAAAAATGCCCCTTCATGGGAGGTATAAATTCCTCTCCTCCTCTCAGATAAGCAATCATAAACCCTTTCTTTTCAGTTACTATTTCAAGTGAGTCTCCCGTTTCAAGAGCTGGACAAGTAATAATTTTCATCCAAAAACGCCATAAAATCCAACCGGCACTTTGCGGAAGATCTACTTCATTGCATTTGAGTGCCGTTTTTTTTCCTCCAGGTCGAATGCGGGATATCGATAGAATCTTTATCCTGTTTGTGGAAGGATCATAATCAAAACGATGAGTTATGAGATGTTTAACCCCTTCGTCCGAAAGAATTTGCCAGGTTTTTCTCTCAACAGTTGTTGAAGCACCCGTTTTTGAGACTTTTACATCAACAAAATGGCCAGTGATAACAATGTCAGGAGATGGCGAACTGAATAAGGCAGTGAATAAAAATATCAGGTTCATACGGCACCGGTTTAGTTGTTGAAATCAAGTTCAGTAAGTTCACCACGAATAAGGGTTCCAGACACTCTCTGAATCTTTATGCGGATTATTACAGTACCGGATATTTTAGCCAGTTTGCGCAGATGTGTTCTTACAGAGGCATTGACGGTTGTTTCAATCTTAACACCACCGGTAGTTTTAAAATCCACACGATCCGGTAAACTGATGTTCACGGGCTTCATTCCACCAAGTATGGCCTCTCTACCTGCCGCACGGTTTTTATCTTTGAGAATATCTTTAACCGAGCGATAGGGACCTCCGGGCAAAGGATTTGATGGAGAAATTACAGGATTCCGTGGATTTACATTGGGAATAACAGGGCGGGGAAACCCGGGATTTCGGTTTCCAGGAATCATTGGGCCTAAATTATTGAAATTTTTAAGAAACTGCGACATAAGATCCGTAGGATTTCCACTTCCCATTAATTTTGTCATTATGTCTACCATGGAATCGGGATCACTCATATCAACCTCAGAGCACTTACCCTTCTGACACATTTCAATAGCCGGAACCCCGTTTTTCATTCCTTTCATTCGAAAAGATATCTTTCCTCCTGGAGCATCTAAATCAAGATTCAGATTTAAATTTTTAAGAATTGGCCCTAAAGGATCTGATTTTATTGGTGGCTGGATCGGCGTAACAATATGATTAGATGGTGGTATCTTGTCAGGAGTTTTAACAGATTTCTTATCAGGCTTTTTAGTTTTGTCGCCGTTTAAAACCTTAACTCCAGTATCAATACATTCGCCCTTGCTGCAGACTCTTCCCTCACGGCAATCAGTATCTTTCTTACAGCCATCCGAAGAATTTCTGCACCCGGTAAAACCGAAAACACTTATAAACATCAGTGAGCATAGTGTTTTAAAAGAAACTAAAAAGTGTCGCTTATCGGATTTCCCTGTTCTGACATACAATTGCATAACAAATACCTCAGTTGAAGTGTATAGTGTAAGTCAGACTATCTGTCTGGTTTCCTTTAGGAAATTTAAAACCTGTAATTGTACTGATCATACAGTTTTTCATTACCGGTGGCATCTTTCCCGTGAAACTGATGGAAGAAAGTTTTCCAGCAGCATTAACCCGGATGTGAATTTTGATAGACTGGTCCACAAGTTCCTTCTGCCCCATCCGGACGGCTCTGGCATAACAACGGGTAATCTGGCTTTGATTAAGTGTCATAAATTGATTGAGACCGCCAGTACCTCTGCTTACTGCAGGTTTTGGTGTTTCGTTAATTTCCAGTTTGCTGGGATCAATATCGGGAACCATAATATCCGGAATCTTCTTTTTCCCGTTATTTCGTTTTCCCATCGGTGATTCGTTCATATCCGAATCTTCCGGAGTTTTGTCTTTATCTTTATCTGTGTCATTTGCCACAATATATACCACTTCACTCATTTGCGGAGTCATGTCAGACACAGGTATATTTTCTTTTACTTTATCTTTTACAACAACTTGATTATTTTCCTTTTGAACGGGAGCCGGCTTGTCGGATGATTTACCTCCACCCATAAATTTTGCCCCCAGGAAGAATGCTGCGATCACGGCGATAGCTGAAATAACAACAATGGGAATTGTTTTTCCTTTAAATGGACTCAATGCCTCGGCGGGAATAATTATCTGAGCTGGTGCAGACTGTTGATTAAATTCCCGGGATGATGCAACGTTAATCGAAGGAGCCTGTACCGCGGCCGGTTGTGGTGCTGTCACCGGAGGTTGAGCTACAATCTGTGAAGAGGATTGCTGTGGTGGTGCCTCAGCTCGAGCAACTTCACGAGTAGGTCGCCGGGGGGGCGGAACGTGTTTATAATAAGATCTCAACTCGGGAACCATATCGATGGTTAGCCAGTCACGGAATCCGTCACGCCAGACAACGGCATCAGGATCCGGCTCTCCTCGCTTGATTCGAGCAACGAGTTCGTTGAAAGGCATTGGCCCAACCTGGCCTCGAGAATCAGACAGGTACCATTCTTCATCGGGAACCTGTTCCTGAAATCCTGGAATTTTAACAAGTTGCGTCTTATCGCCCGATGACCTCTCCGGTTCAGGAGAAATCATCTTTCGTTCGGAAGTACTGACTTTTTGAGAAAGAGATTGCTTGAAAGCATTTTGCAACAGTACTCGACCTTCATCAGTCCCTGTGTGTTGCTTTTCTTCAGGGTCCGCTTTCGGGTCTTTAAGAATTATTGTGTTTCCGCACTTTTTACACCGGAGTTTTAGAATCTTTCCGGCAACTTTCTCATCGGGAATTGAATATCTGGTTGTACATTTATCACAAACAAAATTCATTTATCAGTTCCTGTATTTTGTTCAAAAATTTCCACCATGTATGACAGAAAATCCGGTCCATCGGGAACAGTCTGGTTCAGTGACAGTTTTAATTCGTTGTTGTCAATTTTCCAGTAGGTACATATACCATTCAGAAGCCACTGAGGTATTTTTTCTACTTGTAGAAAATCGCTGACTAAACTGAGTTTTGATTTGAGATCCGAAAGAGCCATGAGCATCTCGCGAGCCTGCTCAAAAGTATTTCCGCGACTCATCAATGCCTCAAGAACAATGCTCTGAATAATAACATTACGGTTTTCATTCTGCTTCCATAAAAAATATGCTGCCATAATTTTAGGTTCCGGAAATTCCATGACTTTACCGGAAAAACGAGCAGGCGTACCCGTATGAGACGATAAAAACGAAGTTGCAGCGGAAGCGCAAGTTGCAAGAAGGCCCGTTCCTTCCCGCTGGGTCGCCGGAAGAGAATAAACGAGAAGCATATTATAACTTCCAGCGAGACCGAAAAGAGCCTGAGTCTGATTGCAGGTATACGCGAGACAAAGCCCCATGGTTTTTAGCCATACAGAATCGTGGAAATGATTGACATCCTTTAGTTGGATATTCTCCAGCACCTGAGCTGAGTTATCGATCTGGATATCAATTACATGGTATGTACCAAGCATTGGTCTTATCTGATTATAGACATTGAATGACGAAAAAAGAATTTCCGGATCCGTCTGCTGTGTCATTTCGGCTATCTCCTGCAAAAGTAACCTGTGAACTTCTACCCGATGCTATCATAAAATAGCGTATTTCATAAACGCAATACAGAATAAACATAAAAATTATACGCAGCAGCACGAGAAAACCAATGTAGATTTTGGAAATTAAAACAAAAATCAGTAGAAAACTGATTCAATTCCTCTACCTTTTACTTTTAGTGTCAAGTAGATAACCCCGCCCCCCATTGCAATTCGACGATTAATCAACTCTAATGGAACTGTTGCCCCTAGACCATTCACCGAAAGAATTTCATCATTAGAAGTTAATACTTCCGCAAGGTCTCTGGGAATCGGATCCGCATAAAGCCTCCCATTCTTTTTAATAAAAGTAAGCTTTTTCCGGTGCTTTTCACCTATCTGCCCCATGCGAATATTTACTCCGCTCGTAGTGGAGTTGCTTTCAACAGTCACATCTTTTTTTGCGTAACCCTTCAACTGATGCCAGATGTGAAAAGTAACAGTTCCACTTTCCAGGGATTTCACAGTGAAATTGCCCACAGCATCGGTAAAAGTCGTTTCATTTCCAGCAATAACGCGAGCATATTTCACTGGATAACCATAGTAGTCCACGACATTTCCCGTAACTGTCCCCCCCATTTCCATCTCAATAATGCGTTCTTTTAGAGTTATTTCTCCCGGGGAATTACCCTTTGGAATTTTCAATGAAATAATCACATCAGCATAACCAAACGAAGCTATAACCGCAGTATATGCCCCTTCAGATACCCCGCTACGACGAACCTTTCCCTTTGAAAAAGCAAATTCTTCCTCTGATCCGGAGGAATGATACATTTTTAATGTGCCGCTTAAAGGATTTGATGTTCTCTTATCTCTAATGAAAAGTTCAAATCCGCCACCCGCAGGAAGTTCCACATTCTTATCTTCGCATTTTTCCAGCATAAAACTGTACTCTGGATATTCCTGATGATTCACAGTAACCCGGAAGGGGCATTTTCCAGTATTTTTAAAGTCAGTTTTGCCACTGGGCCCCGAAATAGTTGAAAAAACTTCCGGCCGATTGGTACTTTCAATAGTTACAAGAGCTCCGGAAAGAGGAATACTTCTATTGTCCCTGACAAAAATCGAAAAGTAAGTCTCCGCACGATCCAGAATCACTTTGTGATCTCCAGCAGGTTTGATTGTTTCCGTAACCGGAGAAAAACCCAGAAGGCGATAAGTAAGGGTAACCACTTCGGGACAACCGCTGATTTTAAAATTCCCGGAGTTATCCGCATAGGTCGTAAAACTGAAGTCCGGTGCAAAATCTGATTCAACACGAATTTCCGTTCCACCAAGGGGAATACCAGCTTTATCAACAATATACCCTGTAAGATCCCGCCCTTTTTTTAATTTTAACAATATATCGTCCCGGGTTTTTTCCACATACCCCAGATGCATAAATCCGCTGGAATAATCCTGATGCTTGACCCTCAAACCCAAAATACCTGAAGGAATACCAGTAAGTATAAATTTTCCTTCGGAATCTGTAGTAACGGCGCCATCCGTGAGAAGGCCGATAGTCGTTTTTTTTGCAGTTACGCCGAGTTCTTTTGATGGTTTAAGTTCTGATGAACCAAGGGAAACAGGAGTTACCATGTGTCCAGCGGAGTCAGTTCCGTGGATCTCCACGATGGCGTTTTCCACTGGCAGATCCCGCTCATCAACAACCTGACCGCGCAATGTAAGTCCCCGGTCCATTTCAAATACAGCAAATTTATCAGTATCGGAAACCCAGTATCGACGTCCAGATAAATTAATATACCCCGGTGCTGTAATATTGAACCGGATCTTCCCCTTTTTCAATGGCGCTGTCGTAATAAAGCCATTTTTATCCGTTTCCATAGTATGAGATATGATTCCGGGATCTTCCAGGGCAACAGTTACCGATGCCCCCTCAATTCCCACACCGGATTTCCTGTCCCTCACGAGAAATTTCAGTTTTGTTCCGGGATCCATATGCAGGTGGATTTCCGTTTCAGTGTTTTTTTCTACATAAAAACCGTCCATATCTCCGGTCAACTTTTCATTCCAGGCGGATACGGAGTAGTAACCTTCAGAAACGCCTCTCACTGCAACTTTCCCATCTGGTCCGGAAACGAGATGAACCGGGGGCCAGATTCCCTCTCCCCCAAAAACTATGGAACAGCCGGGAACGGGATTTCCTTCAGCATCAAGTGTTCTGATGCCAAGACTGTTTGTTTTTGTGATCCGCAGTACGAGGGCTTTTGAATCCTTATCCAGAACAAAATCCTTAATCTCCGTATATCCTTCATTAAAAACCGACAGACGATTAAGAGTATCGGAATCAAGTCCAATAAAGAACTCCCCGTTTTTCCCCGTTTGAGCGTATTTTTCTTTTGAATCCTTATCTTTTACCATAACTTTTGCCCCGGAAACGGGCATGTCTTCGGAATCAACTACTATACCCGCTGCAAAAGGCTTAACTACCAGTTCAATATCAAGATTTTCCCAGGGTTTTGACCATATTACGGTTCGACTCTCCGCCAAAGGAGATGTAACAGTGATTCGATATTTCCCATTAATATCAAGAAAATAATAAAATTCATTATCTTTAAAAGACAATAAAGGAACGGGATTTCCAGCCATATCCGTCAATAAAACTGCAGGTTTTACATAATCAGCGGCGGGAAGTACCCTTGCAATTCCAAGGATTCTGATTTCACGATTTTTAAAAACTATTTCCGAAGTTCCAGAATCATTGCGATAATATAAAAATAAGGCAACAGATATTCCGATAAATAGAACCAGCAAAATTATGCTGAAATACAATTTTTTTCTGTTCCGGTAATACCAGGATTGTATTTTTTTTTCTTGATTATCTGTCATACGTAGTTTCCACGAATCCGATTTCTTCCCCAAAAGAACTGAGGGTGACTTTCATGCTTAAAAATCCAAACTTAAAGATTTTATTCCTTCTTTTTCATTTTTTGCCGAAAAATAAGACCACCTACGATTATAGTAAGACCAATAATCGACAGTAAACTGACAGATTCCCCGGCAAATTTTCCTATAAATACAAGACTTATAAAGGGTGAAAGAAATATCAGAGTCGTCACATCGCTGGCATTTTCCGATAATTTCATTGCTCGAAGCCAGAGTAAAAATGTAATGCCCATTTCAAAAATACCTATCCAGGCTCCCCCCGCAAGCGCTTCAAGGGAAAAACCTGGAAAACCGGTAAAAATTAAAATCAACCCACTGATAATGGTTCCCCATAAAAAATTAAAGAAAAAAGAAATCACTTCATCTTCAGCACTGTCAGCATTCCAGATCCAGTAAAAACTCCACAATACCGTTGAAAAGAGCGCAAGAAAAACCCCTATCAGGTTTATGGATCCCGAAGGACCTGCGTTAGTATATATAATGAATGCAACACCACCCCAGGAAATAATGGAACCGATTACATCGAAAACTGTGAATTTTTGCTTTAAATAAAGTGCTGCGGCAATTCCAAGAGTGATCCCCCAGGTATAATTAATTGCCTGGGCATGCTGAGCTAAAAGCAGAGAATAGGCATGAAAAAGAACAAAATAATAAATTACAGGGTTCAGAAGCCCGCGAAAAAATCCAGTCTTCAACCTGTTCAGACTAAACACCGATACAGGGGAAGTCCGCCGGAAACCAAAAAGAATTACTGCGAAACAAAGCAAGGAAAAGAAAGATGACAGAAAAACAAGACCTGATACGGAAGTGTGTCGCAGTGTAATTTTAAATGCTGTAGCCACTGTGGACCACATCATCACTGCGGAAATAGCATATATATATGATTTTGTTTTATTATTCAAGAAACACCCGTTCAGGGCAATTTAGCCAGCAGAGTAATCAGATCCTTTTTCTGGGATATTTGTAACTTCCACTTACCTTTTCCGAAAATCGTTCGAAGAGTCTTTCCCATATCCCACGTCAGACTACTTTGCAGAGAAGATCTCCCCGAAGAAGAAGACATCCAGCTTCGAAACAGAGTCATAAGGCGGTTTTTAAGACTAACACCCAGCGGTCCGGTCTTGAAAGTTAAGGAATCGACGGGAATAAAAATCTCCGTTCGGTTAGCTCGCACCTTGAACGTTATTCCGAGGGGAATTCCCGTATCCACATCAATTGTTCTGGTTTTAAAAAAAGGCAATGGAATCTTCATGCTTCCACGGAAATCAAGCTGGACTTTACCTTTCACCACATCACTTTCAATTGAATCAACCTTAATATTACTCAGATAAAAAGGCCCATAAAGTGGAATTGAATCGGGAGTATTGTTTTCAATAAGTCGACCTAAAGCATCAGCATCCAGCGAAACTGTAATGGTTTGACCATTTGAAACGGCAGGAAATAAAATGATTCCGAGAATCAGGAGTATTACCATGATAAAAGCCTCCTGAGAGACCAGATGAAAAACAGGGCAAAGGCCAGAAAAGCACTGAAGAAAAATGCACTTCTCTCCCAATCCCCGATGGGAAGAATTGGGACTGGACTCAAAGAACTGAGAGCCCCTGCAGACCAGATATGTTCCGGATTTCTGCGCAAGGACATACGATACCAGAACCGGGCCTGTTCTGTATCACCGGAACTTTCCTCCATCAGCCCGAGAAGATAGAAAAGGTCGGCCTCATATATCGGTTTTGGGTCTATCTGTATAACGATCCTGAAAAGATTCAAGGCCTTTGCAATAGATCCTTTTCCAAGATGTTGTCGGGCAAGTTCCAGAAAAGCACCAACCATGAGTTTTCTTTGAGGAAGATCCGGGGCATTGGCAAGAATCTCACGGTATTTTTCAACAGCCTGCTCTTTTTGCCCGTTTTTATCCAGTTCCCAGGCATCCGCAAAAGCGTATTTCCATTTTGAATTCCGCCTTTTATCCCACTCGGAAAACAGATTGATCGCCAGACCCCGGCCGGAAGCAGTGCGGTCATAGTCACCCTTCGTCAGTTCTTCCAACTTCTGTTTTACCGCATGAAAAGCTCTCGCTTTCGGACTGATATACAAAACTGCTTTCTTTTCTTCGCCACCGGGAAGTTTGATTGTTCCTACTGTTGCGGATTTCTTTTTACTGTCAAAGTACTTTAAAATAGCGTCCCGTCCGGCCTTTCGATACTCGATATCTTCACTGTTTGCAATTTCGAGAAGGGGTTCAATTGCCTGAGATGACAGGTTTTCCCCATACAGAGCAATAAGTTTCAAACGCAGAGACTTCTCTGACTGAAGAGCAAACCGTGGATTACCGGATGCGGATGAATTAATTACATATTCTGCAAACCTTACTTTATAAAACAGCTCTTTATTCCGCTGACGGTTTACGCTCTGCCTGCTGTACTCATATAGAGAAAGCACAGTGATCGGCCCCATTTTCTGAAGACCGGTAGCAATCATGTTCCGGAAAATCATAGTAGGTGGATGAAATGACGCATTGAGAAGCAACATCGGGACACTTACTTCCGTCTTTCGATTGAGCAGCGCTTTAATCAAACACCCCCGAGTAAGTATATCAAGCATTACAGCATTTTTCGCAGGATCTGTTAAAGCTGGTGCCGCAAGGAAGAGATCCAGTGGTTCAGGAGTCTTCTTTTTCTCCCTACGAATCTGATTTATGTTTATTTTAACTGAAGGCACAGCAAAAAACCCTGATGGAGGTGGCAAAACAGCCCCTTTAACCTGAAGCCAGTTCCGAATTTCATCCACCCTGTAAGTTGGAACAGGTGCAAGGATCCGCTTTTGTGCTTCGGACATGTCCAGAGTATTCTGCATCGAATTACACCACTTGGCCCGATCAAAGGCGTTCATGGTCATTACGTCCACATTCCCTGTCATAGCAAAAAATACTAAAAATACTGATATCATTTAATATTCCTGAAAAAAATCATAATGAATTTTAGTTACGAACTGGAAATACAACACTGAAAATGAAGTTTTCCTGCTGGTAAACTTAGAGTTTTATCCACTTTATTTCAACGAATTATTGTTTTTATTTGTTTCTTTGTACTTGATCTTTGGAATAAGTTCATCTATATATGCGTTCCACTTCCCTGACCTTACGGGAAGTAATCTGGAGGTTTTTATAATGGCATTGAAAATGCGCTTATCCCGCGGTGGATCAAAAGGTAACCCTTTCTATAGAATAGTTGTAACGGAATCCGAATCCCGTCGTGACGGTAGAGTAACCGATCAGGTCGGCTATTATAATCCCGTCAGCGATGTTCCACAGATCGAACTCAAAATGGACAGAGTTGAACATTGGCTTTCCAAGGGAACCATCCCCACTGTAACGGTTAAAAAACTTATTACCGCTTACAAAGCCAAGACTGCCGGCAAATAAATTTTGTCCTCAAATTGTCAAGAGATTCTGAATTGATTCAAGCAGGAAAGATCATTAAACCTCACGGTGTCCGTGGTGGTTTTGTTGTGTATACGGATCTTTCCGTTGATTGGACTCCTGTCAAAAATGCAATTCTCAAGGGGAAAACCGATGAAGAAGATTTTGTTCTTGAGATAAATATCACCCGAACTGCCGTCAACACTGATGGAAACATCATCATTGAGTGCGAAGAAATAAAAGATCGTAACAAAATTGAAACTCTCCGGGGAACTGAGTTCTGGTTTGACAAGAAATACCTCGGTGAGCTTACGGAAAAAGAGCTTTTTCTCGATGATATGATTGGCATGGAGATCTGCTCCCCTTCCGGGCGTTCTCTGGGAAAAATTACATCCTTCATGCATTCTCCTGCGCCCTACCCCATGGCAGTGATTAAACAGGAATCAGGAGAGATCATCTGCCCTCTTCCCCCTCAACATTTTATTGACTTTGATTACAGCAATAAAAAAGCAATCATTTCAGAAGACTTCTTTACATCAATCCACGATCTTCATTTTTCATAATAAAATCATTTATTTAAATATATTTTATTACAAAAAATGGCAATTATGTGATCATGGATGTAGTTTATATTCCTATGAAAATTGCCGTTCTTACCATCTTTCCGGAAATTTTTGATGGATTTATATCCACATCCCTGATGGGCAAAGCCGTACAGGATGGATTGCTGGACATTCAACTTGTTGATATCCGTAACTATACTGCGGACAAGCACTTTAAAGTTGATGATGTTCCATACGGTGGAGGTGCCGGAATGGTTATGACTCCACAGCCCGTTGAAGCTGCCATAAAGGCTGCAACGGAGGCCAGTGGAGGCGGATATGTAATTCACCTGACACCACAGGGGGAATTGCTCACTCAAAAAACACTTCGCGAGTTTGCCACCATGGACAAGCCGCTCATTCTTCTCAACGGAAGGTATGAAGGCATTGATGAACGAATCCGTGAACTTTATGTTCATCGCGAAATCTCCATCGGAGATTATGTTTTAAATGGTGGTGAAGTAGCTTCAATGGTTCTTATGGAAGGAGTCTGTCGTCTTCTTCCAAACTTTATGGGAAACAACGAAAGTATTTCCGATGAATCGCACACTGCTGGTCTTCTGGAATATCCGCACTACACAAGACCTGCTGAATTCAACGGTTTGAAAGTTCCCGAAATTCTACTGTCGGGACATCACGAAAATATTAGAAAATGGAGAAGAAAAATGTCACTTCTCCGAACCAGGGAACGACGCCCTGATTTATTTGAACAGTTTTCTCTCACGGATGAAGATCGAAAACTGCTGAAAGGCCTGGAATAATGGACCTCAAGGAGAAAGCATCGCATACTCATGTGCTTTTAATGCACTACCCCGTTCTCAACCGCAACGGCGAAACTGTAACTACCGCCGTTACGAATCTGGATATTCACGACATATCCAGAGCCTGCAGAACGTACGGTATTGGAAATTACTTCATTGTAACACCCATCAAACTCCAGCGGGAATTGGTTGAGAATGTCATTGAGCACTGGACTCGCGGGTGGGGAGCGTCATACAATGAGAGAAGGGCCCAGGCGTTTGACACTACCGCCGTTGCACCAAACATAGCGGACTGTCTGGCTAAAATCCGGGAAATTGAAAATGACGAACCACTCATCGTCGCCACCAGTGCCCGGTCTTTGAGTAATGCGCCAATGATGACATACGAGGAAGCTGTGCTTGACAAAAGACCCCTGGTCCTCATGTTCGGAACGGGCTGGGGAATGGCACCGGAACTGATGAACATGGCGCGGGCTGTTCTGCCTCCAATAAAGGGACCATCGGAGTATAATCATCTGAGCGTCCGCAGTGCTGTATCCATTGTACTTGATCGTCTCTTCGGTGTAAGGTAGTTCGTGTCCTCTTGCATTCCGCTTCGCGAAATTGCTTGCCTGAAATTCAATTTTTGTCAAAATTGAGCATGTTCAGGATAACAAGGTAGTTCGTGTCCGTAATTCTTCCTGACGAAAGTTGCACCACCATGGAACTTCATTTTTATAAATATCAGGCCCTGCTCAACGACTACATTCTCATTGAAAATCCCGAAATGCTTAATCCGGAGTTAATTAAAACTCTCTGCAACCGGCGAAGCGGCATTGGAGCTGATGGCATTTTAGGTGTCACCACTACTTCAGGCCTTGATATGCGCATTTATAACTCCGATGGCAGCGAAGCTTTAATGTGCGGAAATGGTCTGCGCTGTACAATTTACCACCTGTTTCGCCGAAATATCATGCCCTTGAATAAAACCATTGATTTAATGACTGCTTCCGGCGTGAGAGGCGGGCGTATAATTTCCGAAATCGATGAAAATTCCGCCGTTGTTGAAGGTTACCTGGAAAAACCGATTTTATCAGGCTCAATCACGCGCCATAACCGGGATTTTACTATCGTAAACACAGGAAACCCTCACTGTATAACATTTGTTGAGGAAAATGAAGACATTAAGGAACTTGCTCTTGCCCTCGGGCCAGATATTGAAACATCTGTAGAAGGCGGAATTAACGTCTCATTCGCCCGCGTTTCCGGGGACGAGATTCATCTTGCGGTGTGGGAACGAGGGGCTGGTTTCACAATGGCCTGCGGAACCGGAGCCGTAGCTACATCATTTGCTGCACGCTCAAAGGAACTGATTTTTGTGGATCGAATAAAGGTGGTTCAAGCCGGAGGGAGCGCCATCGTGACCCACGGCAATATAACCCTTTTAGAAGGTTCAGCTCATTGTGTTTTTGAAGGCACCATCAAACTCTGAAACCGAAGAAATTTCGTGTTCTGTGATTTATGAAATACATTGAAAGTCTTAGTAAATTTTATCCGTTTCTTCAGGGCTCTGAATGCCGTAAACTCACGGGAGGGCTCATAAACTCCACATGGCTTGCGGAAAACGACGGCACTAAATACGTTATTCAACTGGTAAGCCCAATTTTTAAACCGCAGGTGTCAAATGACGTCATGCGCATCACCTCCCATCTGGCCTCTAAAGGACTTCGCTGCTTCAAGGTAATTCCTGAAAAAGGCGGAAATTCTTACTGCATGCTGGACGGTCACTCGTTTCGGGTCATCGAGTTTCTGGACGGTTCTTTTCCTACGGAGAAAATGGCATTTGAATGTGGTGAGCATCTGGCACGTTTTCATGGAGCCCTCGTGGATTTCCCACACAATTTTGAAAATATTCGCGTAATCCATGATACTTACCGTCATCTTGAAAATATGCATCTCGCCGTGGAAACCCATAAAGACCACAAGTTGTACCCGGAGGCCCGGGAAATGGCAGAGCTTATTAAGCAGGAAATTCTTCCCTTTATGCCCACAGATGATACAAAGTATGTCCTGCATGGCGATCCCAAACCGGAAAACTTTCTTGTATCCGATGCCGGCATCACGCTGATTGACCTTGATACCTGCGGACATCATGACTTTGATGGCGAATGCGGTGATGCTCTCAGGGCTTTTAGTAACTCCAATGGGAAGTTTGATGTCGCAGCCTTCGGTCGGTTTATTTCCGGGTACAACAGTGCAAGAACACCAAATTTCCCTGTGCTCGACCTGAATGCGCCATTTTCAATAATGAGAATAACCCTTGAACTGGCCAGCCGTTTCTGCGCTGATTCTCTGAACGAAAGCTATTTCGGCTGGGATGAAAATTCATTCCCTACCCGCGGCCATCATAATCTCGCTCGCTGCAAGGATCAGTTCAATTTCGCAATGGAAGTAAAATCCACTCTGTTTTAACAACTCTGTAAATTCTTCGTTTCTGAAAGCAGTCTAATATTCGAGCATTTTTTCACTGGAATTGTCGACTCGCTTTGTGTTATGCACGATCCAGACCTCTTTCGGAGTAATACGATTGTGTTGAATTTCTGAAATATCGTTCAATTTGACACTCACCATAATTTTGTTTCGATCCTTTTATTCCGAAAGCGGTCCAGAGTGGTTTCGGAGTGTTATATTTGGGATTGTTTTCGATTCTGGACTTCCGATAGTGATCTTGAACAGGAGAAGGATTGTCATGACCATAAGCAAATATATTGAACAGGCAATGAAAAACTCATCCTGGATCCGGCGAATGTTTGAAGCCGGAAACGAATTGGCGAAAGTACATGGCCGGGAAAATGTTTTTGATTTCACACTGGGAAATCCATCAGAACCGCCTCCAGCATTGTTTTTTGAAACCCTTCGAAATACCGTTGCGGAACGAAATCCTGCAGCTCACAGATATATGAGTAATGCCGGTTATCCTGAAACAAGGGATCTCATCGCTAAGTCCGCATCAGATGGTCTCAGTTTCGAAATCTCCCTGGAAAATGTTATCATGACCGTCGGTGCCGCCGGAGGTCTCAATATTACTTTGAAATCAATTCTGGATCCCGGCAGCGAGGTTCTGTGCCTTACCCCGTACTTCCCTGAATACAGATTTTACATCGAAAATCATGGTGGTAAGTTCATCAATATTCCTACCGACGCTAACTTCGCCCCGATTCCGGAAGTTATAGCTGGTGCACTTAGCAAAAATACAAAAGCTATTATAATTAATACGCCTAATAATCCCACAGGGGTTATTTATTCTGCAGAAATATTGCGCAATATCAACGAGATTCTTCAGTCATTTAAAAAGCGCACAGGAAATACCGTATACGTAATCAGCGATGAGCCCTATCGCAAAATCCTCTATGATGGAAAAACCGCCCCCAAAACCCTCGATATTTTTGATGATGTTATTTTCTGCACAAGTCACTCAAAAGACCTTGGACTTCCGGGGGAACGCATAGGTTACGCTATCATTTCTCCGCGAACTCAAAATGCCCGGGAACTTTTCGATGCCATGGTTTTTTGTAATCGAACTTTGGGCTATGTAAATGCTCCGGCGGTAATGCAGAGAGTCGTGGGCAAACTTCAAAATGAATCAGTCAACATTGCTTCTTACGAGGAAAAACGTAATATTTTCTGCGATGGACTATGTAAATCCGGCTACGAAGTCGTCAAACCCGATGGTGCCTTCTATCTTTTCCCCAAAGCCCCCGGGGGAGACGATGTTGAATTCATCCAGACCCTCATGAAAGAGAGAATTCTTGCGGTTCCCGGTCAGGGATTTGGTCTTGGAGGCTACTTCCGCATTTCGTATTGTGTTGAAAAAGATACAATTTTAAGATCCCTTGAAGGCTTTGATCGGGCAATAAACTCTTTCAAACAATAAAAAACAACGCTTTTTTCATATTATAAACATAAACTTAACAATCATTGAAAAAACTCAAGGTAAATAAAGAAAAACAGTGCTTTTTTCAGTTCACAAATTATAGTATAAACTTCTAGACCGTTTTCGGTTTTTATTGTTGCGTCGAATTTTGAAAAAAATTGATTTTAAGCATACGTAATTCCTTTTCGCTTTTTTAAACCGAACTCGCTCTAAATTATCAGCCCCACGGGAGGGATTGTTTTTGGCCAGAAAACGCAGAAAAAAAAGGACAACAAGGTCAGAAGAAATATCTACTGAAAACATAACTGAAGTTTCTGCTCTGGAAGTGTCATTTACATCCGGCGAAATTTCTGGCGAAATGAATTCAATCCCCGATAAAAAATTCTCCGAAGAAGAAAACACTGAACTCAGCGGCAGTGCCATTGGAATCACCAGTGGCGAAATAAATATTGATCCCAAATCGCCCCTTATGGTGTCGTTTAACACCACGGCAAAAATAGAGATTTCCGGTGACGATGTCATCGATGAATCCAAACCCCTCACGCAACCTCCCGTAGCCAAACCCAAAATCGGCAGTGAGGATGCAACCCCCGTTCCCGGGCATCTTCGTTCTGAGCCCCGGGCTTCAAGTCCAGCAGTAATTGGTGATGCAATCCTCAAGGAAATCGAAAACGCTAAAAAACAGGAAGCCCCTAAAAAGCGACACACCAAGAAACCGGAAAACTCCGGGGTTTCGGGTATCATCGTCGACGATGCGCCTCCGGAACAACGCATGAAATCCGGTGAAATCGTCATAAGTACTGATAAATGCTTTGATCCCGATGCCGAATCTGAAAAAAAGGAACCTATTAAAACGACTACGCCCATGGCGATTATTGCGGATGAAACAGACATTCCTCCAGACAACAACATTCAGAATCAACTTCGGTCTGATGAAGAAAAACGTCGCAAACTGAAGGATTCCCTCAAACAACTTATCAACAGCCATCCGTCTCCATTTGTGCTCACAGATCACCCTCTACCGGACAAAACCGACGAAAATACACAGAGCGCAAAATGGTCAAACGATGAGCCAAAAGCACAAGCGGTTCCTGATAAAGTCGATGAGCCAAAAGTAAAAGCGGTTCCTGATAAAATTGAAATCGAAGTTACTACCGGTTCAATAATTGTGGAACCTGACATTGAAGTGCTTCCTGCTCCAGTTCCTGAAAAATCTGAACCTGCACCTTCAGTTGCAGAAAATACCCAATCCGAAGAAACTGAAAAAGATATGTCTGGGTCTAAAAGAGCTGAAAAACGAAGTCGTAGAAATCGCAAAAACCGCCAGCATCAAGCTGTATCAGATATAAAACCGGCATCTGAAGTTATCAAATCGGCGACGGAACCTGCGGTTAAACCCGCTTCCGAACCGGAAAAAAGCACTGCTGTCGTCTCTGCAAAACCCGCTTCTGAACCGGAAAAAAGCACTGCAGTTGCAGCTGCAACACAAAAAGAGCCAGCGGCCGGTACTGTAGAAGCAAAAATCCCCGAAGAACAATCCACCCTGTCCTCTTCCGAAAGGGAAACAGGGTCTGACAACTCATCCGTAGCTGCTACCCCCCTTGAACAGCGTCTTGTATCTTCCAATTTCAATACAGTATCACCAATTAAAAATACACATGATTTACCGGCGAAGGATTTCTCAAAAATAGAAGAAGACTTTTTCGACGCAGATCTTGCCGGTGACACTGATTACTCCGGTCTTGAAGAAATTATCAGCCAGATTGAAACGGAAAATCCTAAAAAAGCCGGTTTCTTTGACTCCCTGAAAAAGATTTTCATCTCCAACGGGAAAACAGATCCCCCCAAACCACGCACTCCTGCACCATCCGGGACATCCGGTCAGTCCGGTCGTCGCCGCCGGAGATAAAATGAAACACATATTTTTAGCCGTTTCCGGTGCAAGCGGGAGCATCTACGCCTCCAAAGCTGCAGCTTTTTTGAAATCCTGCAGCGACGTAAAACTGCACATAACAATTTCCCCAGCCGGTAGAAAGATTTTCCTTCACGAACTGGGACAGGCGGCTCTGGACGAAATGCTTTCTGATGTTGAATATCTGCATGATTACGATGACATGGCGTCTTCGGTTGCTTCCGGGAGTTTCCCGCTGGCAGGGGCCGCCATAATTCCGTGCAGCCTTTCATCAGCTATGAGCATTGCCGCCGGATTGGCAAACAACCTGTCATTGAGGGTCGCACAGGTGGCCCTGAAAGAAAAACTCCCCCTCGTTTTATTGATCCGGGAAACACCTCTCGACGCTATTCATCTGGAAAATCTTGCTCTTCTATCCCGCAGCGGAGCAGTAATCATGCCCGCATCTCCACAGTTTTACTCAAAACCATCATCCATTGACGATCTTGCCTCGGAAACCGCCGGTAGAGCATTAAAATACCTCGGAATTGAAGTTCCCGATCTATTCCACTGGGGCTAGACCGTTTGCTGATCGGATAGTGAACTTCCGAGTAAATTAGTCAATAAATACAATCTTGTATAATAATTACAGTCAGTCAGGAATTCAGAAAAACAGGGGTCAGGAGCAGGGCGTTTACTTTGAAGGTAAATGTTTTTGTGGCATCAAGATCGCTTTCGTATGCGATCAAGATCGCTTTCGTATGCGATCAGGATTGCTTTCAATTCGGGATTTGCAAATAAGCTTTCTGCAACAAGACCCTGCATCCTGATTCTGCCCTGTTTCTGACTCCCCGTGTCCCTGTTAAAAAATTTCAGGAAATCAGGAAATCAGTAGCAGCAACAGGACAATCAGGGACTCTTTCCTGTGGCATTTCTTATAAACGACTCATTTGTGTAATGTGTAATTACAAAACATCGGAACCTCCGCGTTCGTAGAACGCCTTTGGATAGCGCAGGGTTTCAACCCTGGGATTGCGAGAAAACGCTCGACACCCTTTGCCCCTTTTACTGCGCCGCCGTCGGCGGCGCAGTAAAAGGGGCAAAGGGTAGGGATTATAGCGCCTTGTCCCGGAGCTGAAGCTCCGGGCTAATTAATTACTGTCCTGAAATACGGGAAATCAAATTTTTCGCCGATTTTTTGCTCAGGACAGTAACCGCAAGGTGTTGAAAATATTACTAGTGGCCGGATAGAATTTTTAATAAAATTCTTCGCGAAGCGAATTTCCGGACACGAACTAATTACAGGCGTTCTTGCGAACGCATGACGCTTCTTTTTAGTCAACTTCCGAGTAAATTAGTCAATAAATACAATCTTGTATAATAATTTCAGGCAAACAGGAAAATCATGGACTCTTTCCTGTAGCATTTCTTTAAAACGACTCACTATCGGATTACTCCGTGAGCGGTATAATCCCGCTTTATTGCGATCATTTATTTTAGTAGCAGTCAAATACAGCGGTGCACATGGAAATTTTTTAAAAAAAACCGTGATTTTTTCGATTTTTGTAATATTATACTAAGACTTATAACAAGGCGTGATCAAAATCATGAAAACACTGGCTTTTTTCATTTCAATTATTTTTATTTTAAGTTCATGCGACGATACCGGCAGCGAACTGGACACCTGCGGCGACGGTATAGTTGACCTTTCCGAGGAATGTGATTCGACAAACCTCGCCGGGGCAACCTGTCAATCTCTCGGGCTGCACCAGGGCACCCTTAGCTGCAATACGAGTTGCAAACTGGATACTTCCGAATGTGGTGGCTCCTGCGGTGATGGTGCAATTCAGAATTTATTTGAAGAATGTGATGGAGATCTTATGCCGGTGCATTCCTGCAGTGATCTCGAAGATTCCCATTATACCGGGGGCATGCTGAGTTGTGGCTCCGACTGTATGCTGGATAAAACAGCCTGTCTTCGTGAAAATTGCGGAAACGGCATTATCGACACGGGAGAAATGTGCGACGGTACAAACCTTGGAGGCCACAGTTGCACCGATTTCAACTTCTACGAGGGAACCCTGGGATGCCTCCCGGGAAGTTGCGATTTCGATTATTCCGAGTGTACGACATCCTGCGGCGATGGCATTGTCCAAGCCCCCCACGAAGAATGCGACGGACTCCAAATCGGGGAGTATACTTGTCAGACTGAAGGATTTTATCACGGCGATCTACTTTGCACCGATCAATGCACAGTAAACACGACAAGCTGCAGCGGGTTTTGCGGTGACGGAAATGTTGATAATGCCGAAGGTGAAGAATGTGACACAACTTATCAGGGCACTGACACCTGTGAATCACTCGGATATTACGGCGGTTCAATTCTCTGCAGTGATAGTTGTCATGCCGATTATACCGAGTGTGAAACTGCTGGAAGATGCGGGGATGATATTGCTCAGGCCGTTGAAACATGCGATGGAACCGATCTGAAAGGCCTCACATGTGCTGACTTCGGTTTTTCATCTGGTAATCTTACGTGTCGCCCAGACTGTTCAGATTTAATTACCAGCAATTGTTCCGACCGTATTTATGTTCAGGTTGATGCGGGGAACGACTACACCTGCGCCCTTGATTCACTTGGTCAGGTCAGGTGCTGGGGTCTAAACTACATCGGCCAGCTCGGCATCGGCAATACAAGCAGCTCATTATCCCCTGCGACAGTTGTTCAAACCCTTTCCGGTAGTTTCGCATCCATTTCCTGCGGTGCTGCTACAACCTGCAGCATAAACACAGCAGGAGAGCTCTGGTGCTGGGGACAGAGGCTTGACGGCAGCGCAACGGGGGCAACAGCTCCAGAACAAATCACTTCCGTAAGTGGTGCGACTTTTGAGTCCGTTTCCTGTGGCACGTCGCATTGCTGCGCCGACACCGCAACATCAACTTACTGCTGGGGTTCAAATACCAACTACGAACTGGGCACAGGACTCAATGACCCCACCCAGAGCGCAACTCCCATTGAAGTCATTTACAGTAGCGGATTGATTTCATTTTCCGCTGGCAACATCGCAACCTGCGGACTTTCAACTTCCGGTTCCGTGGCCTGCTGGGGTTCCAACACTCTTTCCCGCGGTGGACAACTTGATACCGACACCCATGTTACTTCTCCAACAGACATTATCTCCGGTGCGACCTACAATGCAGTGTCCATTTCCACGGGATTTAATCATTCCTGCTGGGTAGAAGCATGCGGACAGGCTTACTGCATGGGTTCCAACGCTGATGGGCAATTGGGAATCGGCGTCATTGATACGGTTTCCCATCTTTCAACGGCAGTTTCCTCAGGCTCATTTTATGATATTTCCTCCGGTGAAAATTTCACCTGTGCCGTTTCCGTCACTCAGGAGGCTTACTGCTGGGGCAAAAACTCATCAGGACAACTCGGAATCGGTTCCACAACCCGGCAGGAAGCACCTTATCTGATATCAACCCTCTCCGGTGTAACGCAGATTTCCGCCGGAAACGGCCACGCCTGCGCCCTCACGGATCTCGGCTACGTCTACTGTTGGGGCCGCGGCTCATCCGGCCAATTGGGAAACTCCAGCCCAATACAGCGTACATCCCCGGTAAAAATAGCAGATTAGACCCAATGCTGCTCGGATAGTGAACTTCCGAGTAAATTAGTCAATAAATACAACCTTATATAATAATTACAGGCAGACAGAAATTCAGGAAATCAGGGGCAGGAACAGGGCATTGAGATTAGACCCAATGCTGCTAGGTTAAGGAATTGTAGAAAGAAATAAGCAATAGAAACAAGTGAATAGACACCGCCACCAAAGCCGGATTGAAATAAGATGACGAAAAAAGAAACCGCAACGCGGTTTCAACATATTAGCGAAGGGATTAAAGATTCTGAAAGAATCGAAAATCCCTGGTGTATGAACCCCGCCCCCATGCGACCCTGTATGGGTCGAACAGCAACAAATTTAATAATAATAATAGAATTAGTCCGCTTACGGAGTAAAACGAAACTAACTTGATTTAAAGAAATTCTTCAGGAGAAAGCCCCTGACTATCTGAGTCCCTGTTAAAAAATTTCAGGTATTCAGGTAAACAGTAGCAGGAACAGGGAATCAGGGGTCATTTATATTCAGTAATTCATTAATTTATAAAGAATTGCATACTCATGATCATCACGAATAAACGCTGGCTTTTTAGTCAAGGGTGATGGGTGATGGGCCGGCAAGGCCCGGAACCCGCACGTCATGAAATGACACCATCTTGGAATAGCCAGGGGTGAGGGATGCACCGCATCCGAACCCCTGGAAAACTGCAGCGAACCCACAAGCCATGTAATGGCGGCTCATTCAATCAATAAATTTAGCCCAACCTTCAAAGTAAAAAGTAAACGCCCTGCTCCTGTCCCTGTTTTCCTGACTTCCTGTAATACCAACTTTTCAAGCTAACGACTATTTCTATCACAGGACATTAAAAATGAAGACCTTGAAATTATTGTAGTGTTCTGAATAGCATGTTTTCGTAAACATGCTCAATTTTCAATTTGGATAAAAATTGAATTTCAGGACACGATCTACATAGAGATCCAGGATAGGTCCCTTTTAGATTAATTTTTATTAGGAAATTTATGAAGAAAAATAAGAGGAAATCAGTCGATACAAATCCAGTTGTAATCCGGGTCTGGCGTTCCGGTGGTACAGTTGTTGTAAATACAACTGTTGGTTGTTCCATCTACACAGTCAGTATCAATGATACCACACCCACAGTCGCACTCAGTGTCGCCCAACCAGCTCGCACTGCATGTCCAAGTAGCACCGGTACATGCAGAATAGTCATAAGTACAGTCTGCATCACATCCCAGCGTTCCACCCGTATAGCTTCCACCAACAGTAGTACAGTCGAGACCACCCATATCAGTACCGTCACATTGTTCATTACCTTCGACGTTTCCATCACCACATACTGGAGCTATACAAGCACTTGTATCCATGCGACAATTTGTACCGCATGACAGGGTACCACCAACAAAGCCCATACCTAATGTTGTACAATCATTACTGTTAAGGTTTGTACCGTCACAGGTTTCCAGCCCTTCGATAACGGCATCACCACAAACTGGAGCCTGACATCCACCTAAATCCCATGAACAGTCACCATTGCAAGCAAGAGTGCCACCAACAAACCCAAGATTAATTGAAGTACATGTTGCACCATTCAATTCCGTTCCGTCACAGGACTCAAAACCATTTAACAGTCCATCGCCGCACTGGAAAGGAACGCAGTTTGTGAAGTCAAGTGTGCAGTTATCAGAACAGCCTATTGTTCCACTTGCAAAACCATTACTTTCGCATGTTACACCATTCAATTCCGTTCCGTCGCATTGTTCAAGGACAGTTATGATCCCGTCTCCGCAAGTTCCAACACAGTCAGGATCTTCTACACCTTCATAGTACATACAGGTAGTCATACCTAAAAGACCATCATAATAACTGCGGCAAATCCCATCAGCTGCATAACAAACACTTGAACAATCTACGGAGTCTTCTACACCACCGTAAGCAGAACAGGGGTCACACCAGCCATCTTGATACCAATCCTCATTTGTACAAAGGTCGCCGCTACAATTGCTGACATCAATTGTGCAATCGGCGTTACATGTAACAAGACCAGTACCCATTCCATAACTGCCACAGGAAGGAACATCTGTTCCATCGCAACCTTCACCTGGTTCAGTAAGATTATTACCGCAAGTTGTAATTGAATTATAACAACCTTGAATATTAAAATTGCCACAATCAGTGTCACAATACAGAACACCGTTGTTATACCCGTAATCAGCACATGTGGAACCATCTAAATCATCGCCATCACATACTTCAGTTCCATCTATTGTATTGTTCCCACAACCGGTAGTGTTATTGAAACAACCAGTGGTGTCATATCCGTCACAGGTGGCATTACAGGCGAGAACACCATCATCAAAACCTTCATCTAAGCATGTTCTGGTAAAAGTTGCTGTTCCGTCACAGGTTTCGCCAGTGTCAATAACATTATCACCACAGTTTGCATTGCAGTTTTCGTGAATTGTATCGTCGTTGTCGTCGCAGTCGGGGCCGAGTGCACAGCCTTCACCGTAGCCGTCACCGTCGTTATCTACGCATGTTGTGCAGTTTTCGTGAATTGTGTCGTCGTTGTCGTCGCAGTCGGGGCCAAGTGCACAGCCTGCACCATAGCCGTCACCGTCGTTATCTACGCAGTTCGGGCAGTTTTCGTGAATTGTATCGTCGTTGTCGTCGCAGTCGGGGCCGTTTGCACAGCCTGCACCATAGCCGTCACCGTCGTTATCTACGCAGTTCGGGCAGTTTTCGTGAATCGTATCGTCGTTGTCGTCGCAGTCGGGGCCGTTTGCACAGCCTTCACCGTAGCCGTCACCGTCGTTATCTACGCAGTTCGGGCAGTTTTCGTGAATCGTATTGTCGTTATCGTCGCAGTCGGGGCCAAGTGCACAGTTTGTACCGTAGCCGTCGCCATCAACGTCAACGCAAGTTACGTTGTTATTATTGGTGTTGTTGGAATCGTCGTCGTCATCGCAAGCTGCCATCGTTAGTGACAGGGAAGCAACTATCAGCATTGATTTGAGTAATGTTTTCATATATCCTCCATATGTGTGAAATCGGCCTTCGCCGTGGACGTAAAGGATACCCGGAAAAGTCCTTTTGTCAACACACCACACATTAGTTTCTTTGATATTCATTGAATTACTTTTTCATTGCCTCCAGATCCGTGTCATGGATCACAATGTGACTATTTATTCTCAGGTGTATATTTTTTTTCAAATGGACAGGTTCATATACTTCCAATAAAACAATTTCCAGAACTTTTTCTGATGGGCATTATGCCCACTTTAACCATAGGAGGCCTTTTATGAAAGTTTACCTACAGCTTATTTTATTGTCTTTCCTTCTTTTTTCCGCAATTGCCTGCGATGATGACGATTCGAACAACTCTAACAATATTAATAACACTAATAATTCGAACAACACTAATAACACTAATAATACAAACAACACCAATAACTCCAACAACACCAATCAGGTTGTGAACTGGGGAAGTTGCCCGTCCTACATCGGCTCTGCAGGCTACGAATGCGCTCAGGTAATGATGCCGCTGGATCACAACACCGCTGATTCTACTCCCATCGAGGTTTTCATTTACCGCAAACTTGCAACAGTCCAGACGGGCAAAAAGCAGATTTGGTTCCTCCAGGGCGGTCCCGGTGGCTCCGGCGCCGATTTCGCATCAGTGTTTGAGATTTATGCCGAGACCCACCCGGAATGGGAAATGTACAGCATCGATCACCGTGGCGTCGGTAACTCCACGCGCCTCAGTTGCGCCGTTGAAGAGAACATGCAGGCTTTCACTTACGCCGCCTGTGCCGAAGATCTCGTGGAACAGTGGGGAGTCGACGGCCTCGGTAAATTCAATACAACCCACGCGGCCCATGACGTAGCAAAAGCCATCGACCTCACAAAAGTGCAGGATATTCCCGTTTTCGTTTACGGTGTATCCTACGGAACTTACTGGGCCCTGCGTTACATGCAGCTCTATCCGGAGCATGCCGCCGGCGTCATTTTAGATTCAATATGCTCTCCGGGCCACTGTCGCCTCGACCAGTATGACAACAATTTCAATCTCAACGGCCAGTCGATTTTTACAGGCTGTGATGATGACGACACCTGCGCAGAGAAAGTCTCCGCCCAGTCCACGTCCGCATGGGAATTCGCCGAGTCCGTTTTCGACAAAATCGACGCCGGAACCGCCTGTGACGGTTACTACCCGTTCCTCGACCGAACCTTGATGCGTAATGTTCTCTCTATGCTTTCCATGGATCAGGGGGCACGCGTGATTATCCCCGCCCTGCTCTATCGTCTGAACCGCTGTGATGCCGGTGATCGCGAAGTAATTGAGCATCTTGTAACAATGATGGGAGGCAAAAAATCCGGTGGAGCCTTTGATATCATTCAGAATCCAGAAGACCTCGACGCTTCCGCCACTTTGGGTGCCAACATTATATTCTCAGAACTTCTCGGTGACTGGACCTTCGAAGAAGTCAGTCAGATAGTAGCAGATGCCCTGGTTTCTCCCGATGCTTCCACGGGAATGGTTCAGGCTGCAGAAAACGAAGAATGGCCCCTGTATCCCGATGACGGCTACATGAACCGCTTCGGCAACACATCCATGCCCCTTCTCATGTTCAACGGAACCCATGATCCTCAGACAACTCTCGCAATGGCCCAGCCCACGGGAGACTACTACACAGGCGCATCTCAGACTTTCATTACCATGCCCTACTCCGTTCACGGCGTAGTTTACTCAGCTTTCACTTCCGATTCAGTTGATTCCTACACAAACGGCGATCCTGAATACCTTACCAACAATTGCGGATTCCTGATGATGGAAGATTTCATAAATGATCCCGCAGCGGCGATATCCGAAGCCTGCATCGACGACCTTAACCCCCTTGAATTCTCCACAACTTCACAATTCAATCAGGTTGTAAGTTACATGCTCCTCGGCACCACAGACATGTACGAAGGCGGCTTAATGACAAAGAAAATCAATATCCCAACCCGCCCCCTCATAAATCCCGCAATCCGCCCAACCCTCTCCCGCCTCCTCAAAAAAACCTTCAGAAAATAAAAACCTGTTCCTGATTCCCTGTTCCCTGTTCCTGTTCCTGATTCCCTGTTTTCCTGACCTGTTACTGATTCCCTGTTCCTGTTAATAACCGAACAATGAATTGTGCAACTATTACAACCTTTGAATGTCCGAACTTTGATTGGTTTGAAAAACAGGTTTCGCGTTTGTACAATACTGTCTGGTTTTTTCGAAACTATCGCAAATTCAAACCCCGTTATGCATGAACCAAAAACGCATAACTCAGGACTTGAACTTTACTTTCGCCAGTGCTATTTTCAAAAACCAAAGGATCTCAATGTCTGACGAAACTTTAAATACAATTAAATCCAAGTCGTTACACGATTCCTGGGTAAAATCCTTCCGCGGCTCCGAAGCAAGCCAGTTTTACGACCTCGCTTTCAATTATATATCCGGACACCTGAAAAACCGCAGTCTTCAAACGGTTCTTGATGCCGGTTGCGGTAGTGCATCAAAGACGCTGCGTCTTGCTTCACATGGTTTTAAGGTTACCGGCTGTGATTTTTCTGAAGATGCCCTCGATATGGCCCGTAAGGCAGTATCTGATTCGCCCTACCCTGAAATCGAACTTCAGAAAGAAGATTTGACCGCAATTTCCTTCAGCGACAACGCTTTCGATGCCGTCATCTGCTGGGGAGTTCTAATGCACATCCCTGACATCCATAAAGCCATCTCAGAGCTTTCAAGAGTTGTCAGACCCGGTGGTATTCTCGTCATCGGAGAATCAAACATGCATTCTCTACACTCCATTGTCTTCAGAAATCTCCGATCGTTACTCAGACCCGGATTCAAACAAATATACAAAACTGAAGGTGTGGAAACCTACATCACAACACCCTCAGGCCAGCTTTTAGTCCGTCAAACTGACATGAACTGGCTAATTGGCAAAATGTCAGATTTAAATTTTACTCTCTCAGACAGGGTAGCTGGACAGTTCACCGAACTCTACACCAGCCGTTTTTCAACACCCCTTCTGAATAAATTCATACACTTATTTAACAACACATGGTTCAAGTACATTAAATCCCCAAAACCAAGCCTGGGCAACATCCTATTTTTCGAGAAAACCAAATGAGGATTCTAATAACCGGCTCCAAATTAATTTTGAGTTTCTTTCACACATTTTATGAATTAAAATGCAATATATTACATAAGGAAGAATCTAAAAATTCGATGCTTCTGAAATCATTTCAGAACTTTCCGGAGGAAATATGAAAACCGTGATTTTGGCAGGAGGGCTGGGAACCCGAATCAGTGAAGAATCTCACTTAAAACCTAAGCCCATGATTGAAATAGGTGGAAAACCAATAATATGGCATATTATGAAGGTATATTCTCACTTTGGAATTAATGATTTCGTAATATGTCTTGGTTATCGGGGTTATGTAATCAAAGAATATTTCGCCAACTATTTTCTGCACATGTCGGACGTGACTTTTGACATGGAAAATAACCAGATGGAAGTTCACCAGCAAAAAGCTGAGCCATGGCGTGTCACACTGATTGATACAGGTGCAGAAACCTTAACTGGCGGTCGGTTAAAAAGAGTAAAAGAACATGTAGGTGAAGGTACCTTCTGCTTTACTTATGGAGATGGACTTTCTAATGTAAATATCCGGAACCTCATAGAGTTTCATAAAAATCATGGTAAACATGCAACAGTAACCGCCATTCAGCCTCCAGGCAGATATGGTGCGTTAAACATTGAAAATAGCAGGGTGAATAGTTTTCAAGAAAAACCCGCAGGAGATGGTTCCTGGATAAACGGTGGTTTTTTTGTTCTAGAGCACGACGTATTTGATTTGCTGGAAGGCGATAAGACAAGCTTTGAGAGCGAACCCCTTACACATCTTGCTCAGTCCGGGCAACTTATGGCTTTCAAGCATACTGGCTTCTGGCAGGCCATGGATACATTGAGAGATAAAAACCAACTTGAAGATTTATGGCTTTCAAAGCCCCCATGGAAATTGTGGTAATGGCACTTTTTTCTGATATTTACAAAGGCCGCCGGGTACTTATTACTGGTCATACTGGTTTCAAAGGCAGTTGGCTTGCGATGTGGCTGAAAGAACTCGGTGCTGAAGTTACCGGCATCGCACTTTCACCTGAAAGTATTCCTAATCACTGGGATCTACTGAGTCTTGAATGCAATGACTACAGATCTGATATTCGTGATTACGATGCCATCTTAAAAATTTTTAAAGATACAAACCCTGAAATAGTATTTCACCTGGCAGCTCAAGCTCTTGTTCGGCGCTCCTACTCTAACCCTATTGACACTTGGTCATCAAACGTAATGGGTAGCGTTAATATCCTAGAGGCCTGTAGAAATACACCAAGCGTTCGTGCGGCAGTTATTATAACTAGTGATAAATGTTATGAAAATAAAGAATGGCACTGGGGTTACCGTGAAACTGATGCATTAGGTGGATATGATCCGTACAGCGCATCAAAAGGTTCAGTTGAACTGGTCGTTGCAAGTTATAGAAGGTCTTTTTTTAGTGATGATAATTCTCCAATGGTCGCATCTGCAAGAGCAGGAAATGTAATAGGAGGAGGAGACTGGGCTCAAGACAGACTTATCCCAGACCTTTTGAGATCAATAACTATTGGTAAACCATTGGCAATTCGCTCTCCACTTGCAACAAGACCCTGGCAGCATGTCCTCGAATCTCTTGGTGGTTATCTGCTGCTTGGTATGAATTTACTTAAATCTCACCGTGAATTTGCAGATGCGTGGAACTTTGGACCTGATGCAGGAAGTAATTGTAGCGTTTCAGAGGTACTCACCAGATTTAAAGAGCATTGGGACTCGTTTAATTGGCAAATTTCCGATAAACCTCTACTCCACGAAGCAAACTTGCTTTACCTTGATTCGAGTAAAGCAAAGTCGACATTAAAATGGAGACCTGTGTGGGATCTCGAAAAAACCCTTGAAGCTACAGCAAATTGGTATCGAGAATATCTAGAGAATAAGAAGATAATAAGCCATTCACAACTATTGTCCTATATTTGTGACGCACAAAATATTAATTCAGTTTGGTGTAAAGAATGAACATAATTTCAACAACTATTGATGGTGTATATGTTATTGAAACTCGCACTATCACTGATAATCGTGGTTCCTTTGCCAGACTGTTTTGTGAGAATGAGCTGGCTGAAATCATTGGTTCTCGTCAAATTGTTCAGATAAATTATTCTCGAACCTCCTCCAGCGGAGCTATAAGAGGGTTGCACTTTCAATACCCACCTCATTCTGAAATGAAATTGATAAGATGCATTAAAGGAGGTGTCTGGGATGTCGCTCTTGACTTGCGGGCAGATTCTCCCACTTTTTTGAGGTATCACGCACAGGAGCTAACACCTGAAAACTTTAATATGTTAGTTATCCCTGAAGGTTGCGCTCATGGCTTTCAAGTACTTAAAGAAGATAGCGAGCTTCTCTATCTTCACACTGAATTCTACACACCTTCCTCTGAAGGAGGTGTTCTTTATAATGATCCATTAGTTTCTATAAACTGGCCTCTTCCGGTTCAGGATATTTCTGAACGCGATAAAAAGCATTCACCCTTATCAGTTGAATTTGCAGGAATAACGATATGAATTGCCGCCACTGCCATTCAAGCCTTAACCATGTTTTCCTGGATTTAGGTTTTGCTCCGCCATCAAATGCCTATTTGACATCAGAAGACTTGAACGCTCCTGAAGTCTATTTTCCTCTTAAACTTTTTGTTTGTGATAATTGCTGGCTTGTTCAAACTGAAGACTATTCTGCAGCCAATGAAATCTTCAAAGATGACTATGCCTATTTTTCTTCAATATCACAGAGCTGGCTTGCCCATGCTGCTAATTATTGTGAAATGATCACCAAGAGATTAAATCTCGATAAAAGTAGTTTTGTAATTGAAATAGCCTCCAATGATGGTTATTTGCTTAAAAACTTTGTTTCTTCTCAAATTCCATGTCTTGGCATCGAGCCTACAGATTCAACTGCTCAAGCAGCTGAAAAAGTTGGTGTGCCGGTTATTAGAGAGTTTTTTGGTGAATCACTTGCAAAAAAATTGCTGATTGAAGGCAAAACGGCTGACCTTATTGCTGGTAATAACGTTTACGCACATGTTCCTGATATTAATGACTTTACAGCTGGTCTAAAAATCGCACTTAAGCCAAATGGCACAATTACTCTCGAATTTCCTCATTTAATGCGGCTTTTGGAGAATAACCAGTTTGACACTGTGTATCACGAGCATTATTCCTATCTCTCTTTATTTACTGTTAATGAAATTTTTAAATCATGTGGACTTCGGATTTTTGATGTAGAAGAATTGTCGACCCATGGAGGAAGTATTCGAGTTTATGGGTGCCATGCGGAGGATGCTCGTCCTACAAAAGATACAGTTAATTCAATTCTGGAAGAAGAATTTAAACGAGGTATGAGAAATATAAAGACATACATCGAATTTCAACCCAGAGCCGATCAAATAAAAAACGATCTGGCGTGGTTCCTGATTGAGCTAAAACGAAATGGAAAATCAATAATTGCTTACGGAGCTGCGGCCAAGGGCAATACATTGTTAAATTACGCAGGTATTAAGCCTGATCTTCTACCACTGGTATGTGACGCGGCCCCATCAAAACAAGGAAAATTATTACCTGGCTCTCACATTCCAATTGTTGCACCAGAAAAACTTATTGAATATAAACCTGATTTTGTTATTATAATGCCTTGGAACATCTCGCATGAAGTTATATCCCAGCATAGCTACATAAGAGACTGGGGCGGAAAATTTGTAACAGCAATTCCAGAATTAAGGGTGATTGGATGAAAATTTTGGTTACAGGAGGAACAGGCTTTATTGGTCGTCATCTGGTGCCTTACCTGCTTTCATCAGGTCACGAAATTACTGTTGCAGCCCTTGAAGATAAAAATAATTCGCAACTAGAGTGGTTTGGAAGAGTTAAATTTATTCCATTTGATGTTTTTGATATTAATACAGAAATTATTAAGAAATTAGACCATCCAGAAGCAGTTATTCATCTTGCATGGCATGGTCTTCCTAACTACAATAAATTGTTCCACTTCGAAAGAAATCTTTTTGCTGATTACAATTTTCTAAAATTACTCATAGAAGGTGGTATTAAACAACTGCTGGTTACAGGGACTTGTTTTGAATATGGTTTGCGTGAAGGTTGTTTGTCTGAAGATATGCCCTCAAATCCTTCTAACCCTTATTCACTGGCAAAAGATACTCTCCGCAAATTTCTGGAACTTTTAGTCAAACAAAAACAAATTACATTTCAATGGGCAAGATTATTTTACATGTATGGCTCAGGTCAAGGAGCAAACAGCATTTTATCCCAACTTGATTCGGCAATTGAAAGAGGAGATAAAGTATTTAATATGTCTGAAGGAGAACAACTTAGAGATTATCTACCGGTAGAAGAAGTTGCTTCTCGATTGTCAAATCTGTTTGAGCACAAAGAATGTCAAGGAATTACAAATATCTGTAGTGGAAAACCAATTTCCATAAGGAATCTCGTAGAAAATCATTTAAAAAAAAGAAATACAAAAATTGAATTAAATGTGGGTTATTATCCATATTCGGAATTTGAGCCCATGGCATTCTGGGGTAATAACAGAAAGTATCTGGAGCAATGCACCAATGGATTATAATGAAATATATAAGCAAATTGATTTACCAGTTTTTCAAAATAAAACTTATATAAATGCTGATGAAGCTAAAAAAGCCATTACCGGAAATGTTACTCTCGCTCAAGACACACTCACAGGCCTTGTAAAAAATATTGATTTTGACCATACTCTTTTAGATTATGATAGTAATTACCAAAACGAGCAGGCATTTTCTTCCGCTTTCCAGACTCATCTCGACCATGTTCTTGAGATAATTAAAAGAAATGTTACTATCAATCAACTTGGTATTGAAGTTGGATGTGGAAAAGGCCATTTTCTTAGTATTCTCGAAAATGCAGGGTATAAAATAACAGGCTATGATCCTGCATATGAAGGAAAAAAAACAAACATAATAAAAAAATACTTTGGTAATGATGAAACTACCAACAAACCGGATTATATTATTTTAAGGCATGTTCTCGAACATATAAATAACCCTTTTAATTTTTTGTATAAACTCTCAATGTGTAGTAATAAAGATACAGTAATTTATATTGAAGTTCCATGTTTTGATTGGATTATTGAGAAAGCAGCATTTTATGATATCTTTTATGAGCATGTTAACTATTTTAATATGGAAGTCCTAAAACATGCTTTTACTAATGTTATTGAGTCAGGAAAATTATTTGGCGGACAGTATTTATATATTGTAGCATCTCTACCCACATTCAATACTCCCACAAATTACAATGGTAGAGTTTACAAACCATTAAATTTAAATACAAATATTGAAAATCTTGTGGCACAGATAAAGGCAAAAAGCGGGAAACTATTAATATGGGGAGCTGGTGCAAAAGGGAACACATTTGCCAATATTCTTAAAACTCGAAGTATCAAAATTGATGCAATAATCGATATAAACCCAGCCAAACAAGATCGCTTTGCTGGACTGTCCGCAACTCCTATTATTTCACCAGATAAAGCAAAAAATTTGTTTGATGGTTGCGATATTTTTGTCATGAACCCAGTATACCTTGATGAAATTAAAAAAATGGCTGGCAACTTTGATATTAACTGGATAAAGGTGGTATAAAACGATGAATATTATAGATAAATTCAAAGATGAACGAATACTTAGAATTGAAAATTACTCCTCCGACATTGAACTTATTGATGCAAAAAACACATTTAAAATTGAAAGTATAAGAGCCCAATATTCTTACAATTTCGATTGGCTATCTAGACCAATAATTCAATACCCTCAAGATATGGTTGCAATGCAAGAACTGATCTGGGCGATAAAACCTGATCTTATTATTGAAACAGGAATTGCACATGGTGGTTCATTGATTTTAAGTGCTTCCATGCTTGCATTAATTGATTATTGTGAAGCTGCAGAATCAGGGAAGGTCTTAGATCCCGCGGCGTCAAAGAGGCGGGTTCTTGGAATTGATATTGATATTCGGGAGCATAACCTCGAAGCCATTAAAAAACACCCTCTTTCGCATAAAATTGATATGCTTCAGGGATCATCAATCGCTCCCGAAATTGTCTCGCAAGTTTACGAAATCGCTGAAAAACATGAGAAAATTATTGTATTTCTTGATTCACTGCACACACATGATCATGTGCTGGAAGAACTGGAAGCATACGCCCCACTGACCAGCTTTGATAGTTATTGCGTAGTTTTTGACACAATTATTGAAGATCTACCTCCCGAATCATTTCCGGATAGACCCTGGGACATAGGAAATAACCCTAAAACTGCTGTATGGGAATATTTGAAAAGATTAAAAAACGAGGGGCGTAAAGCATATGATAGCTCACCACTGAATTTTGAAATTGATAAAGTCATTGAAAACAAACTTTTAATAACTGTCGCCCCAGATGGTTTCTTAAAAAGAATATAGTATTTTTAATAAGTTCACACTTCATGATCTCTCCACTGAAGAAAAACATCATCGCAAATTACTTTGGTCAAGGGTGGAGTGCTCTGATGGGGCTGATCTTTGTCCCATATTACATCCATTTCCTGGGAATGGATGCTTATGGACTTATTGGGCTTTATACATTGATGCAGGCATGGCTTTCGCTCCTTGATATGGGAATGACACCCACTCTCAGTAGAGAAATGGCCAGATTTTCAGCCGGGGCGCACAATCCCCAATCTATTCATAATCTTCTTCGTACTCTCGAAATAGTTGTCTTTTCTTTTGCCTTGCTCATCGGTGCCGGAATATGGGCTTCGTCTGATTTTTTAGCTACCGACTGGCTTAAATCAGAAAAACTTCCTTCAACCATAGTATCGCAGGCTATTTCTATAATGGCATTTGTAGTTGCTCTAAGATTCAGCGAAGGGATTTATCGTGGCTCACTAATGGGTCTTCAAAAACAGATCTGGTATAACAGTGTAAATGCTTTTCTAGCCACACTTCGAGGTGCTGGTGTTTTAATAATATTAAAATGGGTTTCCCCGACTATCGAGGCATTTTTTATCTGGCAAGCTATAATCTCCCTATTTTCAATTTTAATATATAGTATCGGTGTTCATTATTTTTTACCTAAACCAACTTCTACCCCACGATTTTCCCGTGAATCAATTGCGGATATCTGGAAATTTGCTGGTGGTATGATGGGTATTACTTTTTTAGCACTTTTACTGACGCAAGTAGATAAAGTACTTTTGTCAAAACTTTTACCGCTTGATGAGTACGGATATTATACCCTTGCAGCATCAGTAGCTGCTTTTTCATATATGGTTATAGGACCAATTACTCAAGCAGTTTATCCCAGAATGGTACAATTGGTTACACTGAAAGACAATAATGGATTAATTTCTACTTACCATAGTGGGGCACAACTCATTACTGTACTTATTGCTCCAGTTGTATTAATGCTATGTTTTTTCAGCGAAGGTGCCATTTATGCCTGGTCAGGAAACCCTGTACTTGCAAAGAAATCCGGAGAATTACTTTCAATTTTAATTATAGGTAATTTTTTAAATGGTCTCATGTATATGCCCTATCAATGTCAATTGGCTCATGGCTGGACGAGCCTTACTTTGAAAGTTAACATAGTTGCTGTAACACTTCTCATGCCAGCTATTTTAATTGCTGTACCCAAATTTGGAGCACTTGCAGCAGTCTGGATCTGGGTTATTATCAATTCAGGCTATTTTTTAATTACAATTTCATTAATGCATAGGAAATTGCTGATTACTGAAAAATGGAGGTGGTATTTTTTTGATGTATTATTACCAACTTCCGGGGCTTTGCTGGTTGCATTTATTTCATATTTTTTTAAACCTGCTCTTTCGGATAGTCGTTTGAATTGGCTATTTTTTCTGTCAATTACTGGTTTTTTTGCACTTATATCGACCATAGCGTTATCCAGTATTATACGTGGGCATATTTTAAAGTTTATAAAAAGACTTAAAGAATATTTAAATTTCTGAAAAGGATAATTATAATGTTTATTGATAGCAACGTCGAAAATAAAGTTCCCAAAGTAAGTATAGGTATGCCAATAAGAAATGGTGGGGATCTCCTTAAAAGAGCTCTTGATTCAATAATTAATCAGACTTTCACAGATTTTGAATTAATTATTTCAGACAATGGTTCAACGGATGGAAGTAGTGAGATTCTTCAAAATCTGGCTAAAAATGATAGTAGAGTTAAATATTTCTACCAAGACCCGCCTCTTATAGTTTTTGACAATTTTGAGTTCGTTCTAAAAAAAGCTACGGGTGAATATTTCATGTGGGCGGCCCACGATGATTATCGTTCATATGACTTTATCGAGAAGCTGGCTAATGGTTTGGATAATAAAAAGGATGCCATCCTCGCTTTTTGTGATGTCAACGTAGTTACAATAGATGACTATAAAGGAAAGAAAATCAACTTTGATTTTGATAATGAAAATTTAAATGTAGTCTCCAGGGTTTTTAAAGAATCCTTTATATTATGCTATCATTTTTATGCACTTTGGAGATTAAATGATCTTTTAAAAATTCCTTTTAATTACTGTGCAATCTGGCCGGACAAACCAATTTTGCTTAGTGCATCAATATTAGGAAAATTTATTCATGTTGAAGGCCCAATATTCTATTATTTTTATATGGATAAAGGATACATTTACAGAATACAAAATCAGGATTACTCAAAAGAATTTAATAAGTTGAAGGCATGGATTGAAGTTGAAGAGAAAATTTACACTGCTACTAATCAAGTTGGTAATCCATTTTTAGGGGCTTTTTCTGCAGGCCTTTTTGCTTTTAAAAATATTCGAGACCATTCATTACACATCACTGGATTAGTCATTAAAAAAGCATTTGGGGAAAGAATTTTTCAACAAGCAAAAAGAATGAAAAACAAAATTTTAGGTATCACATATTTTTAAAAGCTCTCTTTTATTACAAAAAAGTCGTCTCCACCAGCGGTTGTGTAGCCGGGTAAATCTCCAAGAGTCGATCCTGAAATTAAAACAAAATCCTCTCCTGCAGACATTCCTCTTGCAATATTGTTATGCTCATTTCCATAATACCTAAGCCTGACAAGATTTCCTTCAGTATCATAAACAGCTATAACCGGATCTGTGCCACCATAGTAATTTCCGCCTTCAATCTCGCCTGAAACATTCATTACTGTATAGAAATAATCACCTGAAAACGCAGCCCTGTTTCCCAACTGACCTTTACCTTCTTCACCGGATGTACCGGTCAAAGTACAAAAGACCATCTCAAAATCTGAATTGAGTTTTATTAAAAAGTGATCATAGGAACCAGCATTTATATTACCGCCAAGATCCCCCTGTGTATAACCGACAGCAAATATCTCCAAGTCGTCGGAGACAGCAAGATCAACACCCCAATCTTCTAGAGGAGTTCCAATTACAAAAGTTTTCTGTCTCAACAGATCAAGATTGTATTTTTCAATATGAATGTCATAACTACCGGAAGCGGTAAAACCATAAAGATTTGAAGAAGTATTTCCTATCAAGTACAGATTACCCTGATTATCTGCCTTAATATTATAAACTGAATCTACACTTGGCCCACCATCGAGCATGGAATCAATGATTTCACCCTCCTGATTTATTTTAATAATATAATAATCATAACTACCATTACTGACATGTCCAAGAAAATTTCCCTGAGAATACCCAGCCACATAAACAATATTATCTTTTACTACCACTGATGATGCAACATCTTCGCCAGTAGTCCCCTCCTGAATTCCCCACTCAAAATTACCTTCTGAATCGAGTTTTATTACGACCGCATCTATATGTCCTTTGTTATCATTGAACCAGCCACTATTTGTCCAACCTGTAACAAAAATATTCCCACTTGAATCAGAAGCAACACCATAAAAATAATCCCTTCCCGAAGTCCCAAGCACTCTAGTCCAGAGCTTATTTCCGTATTTATCGAATTTAACTACCACGCCATCGTTGTCGCCATAACTATCCTGACCATCAAAACCACATTGAGTAATTCCCACAACTATAAGATTTCCTTCACTATCCACCGTGTTTGAAAAGAGAATGTTTGAT
>JAHJMN010000198.1 GCA_018821305.1 Myxococcota bacterium | reverse complement strand
TTCCTGTTTACCTGAAATATTTTAACAGGGACTCAGGTAATCAGGCAAACAGGATCAGGATCAGTGCGTAAGTATTCAATATCAAAATAATATTACAAAAACTGTAATCAAATATTCAGTTTTCAGTTTTCGATCCTTTTAATCATGAAGCGGTCTAATTCAAAGAAAGCCTTCAGGAGAAAGACCCCTGTTTTCCTGTTCCTGCTACTGCGTTCCTGTTTCCCTGTATTTTTTTAACAGTGACTCAGATAGTCAGGTAAACAGGCGCAGGATCAGCGGTTAAGCATTCAACATCAACCATAATTACAAAGGGTTGTGATTAAAACAAGTACTTTTCCAGTTTCGATCTTTTTATTCAGGCGCTTGTTGAGTTTTCCTGACATATTTCGGTATTTTCCCCGAGCATTTCCTGAATTTTGGATTTCAGTTGATCCGGAGTGTACGGCTTTGGAAGAAAATCACTTTTCCCCAGTTCAAGGGCAGGAATATCTGAAGTCTCAATATATCCACTGGTGAAGAGAATTCGGATATTGGGAATCATGTGAGATAAAGTTTGTGCAAGCTCCGGACCTCCCATGTTTGGCATTACAAGGTCTGTGAGAAGCATATGGATTTGCCCGCGATGGGCAGATACAAGATCAAGGGCGCTTAAACCATCTTCCGCTTCTAAAACAGTGTAACCGAGGCGGTTTAACGTGCGTACGGCAACTTTCCGGACAAGGGCTTCATCCTCAGCTATAAGGATGACTTTCTTATCTGTTTTATCTTTAATGTTAATTTTATCCCATGATCCGGATGGTTTTTTACGGGCCTGTTCATGGCATACGGGGAGGAAAATCCTGAAAGTGGTTCCTCTACCTTGAATGGAGGAAACATTAATATAGCCGTCATGCTGTTTGATTATTCCGTAAACCATACTCAGACCGAGGCCTGAACCCTTTTCTCTAGACTTTGTTGTAAAAAACGGTTCATAGATCCTGTGAATGAATTCCGGTGGAATTCCAAATCCGTTATCCACAACGGTTATCTCAACCCATTCGCCGGTTGGAACCTGAAGATTTTCTAAAACCAGAGTATTTTCGAGCTGCAGAAGGGATGTTGATATGTATAAAATGCCTCCCGCGGGCATTGCATCGGATGCATTTACCGCAAGATTTATAATAACCTGTTCAATCTGAGTGGTATCAGCTTTTATGGTTGTCAAAGACGGAGTCAGCAATAGTTCCAGTCTAATATCTTCACTTATAATTCGACGAATCATTTTTGTAAGATCCGTAATTATCTCATTGACGCTCACAGGCATAACATCGAAAATCTGTTTTCGAGAAAATGCCAGAAGTCGTTTCACCAGTTCCGATGCCCGACGGGAGCTATCAATTATTTCAACCATATCTGAGATAACTTCCTCATTGGCGGTTTTTTCTTTTGCAAATTCCGCAGTCCCAATTATTCCCGTAAGTATATTATTGAAATCATGGGCTATTCCCCCTGCCAACTGACCAATTGATTCCAATTTTTGAGATTGAAGCAACTGCTCCCCAAGGCTGTCTTTTTCATTGATAGTCTGTTCAAGCTTTTCGATTAGCTCTCGATAAACTGAAATATCGTGAGCCATAACAACCAGAGATGTTACAGAGCCGTCAACGAAAATGGGAAAAATGTTCATTTCGTAGTGTCTTGCTTCGTCACCAATGTTAAATACTTTTATTTCCCGGAATGAAGCACCCGCAAAGCCACGGTCATAAATGGATTTCCAGTAGGTTTTTTCGGTTTCCGGTAAATTAAGGACGTTCAGTAGCTCAATGCCACTGGTGATTTTTATGTTATTGATTGAGGAAAACAGTGTATTAAACCCACTATTTGCAAGAATAAGAGAATACTGTGGCGAAACCATCCAGACCGGTTGGGGCGTATTAGAAATTATCGCATCAAGGTTAGCATTGACCTCGGTAATTTTCCTCTGCATCCGAATGGTTTCGGATACACTGTATTCCCGCGCGGCCTCATACTCGTGTTTTGAAACAGCACCAGCTTTTTTAAGACGATGCCCTGCAACAAAAAAGAAAAAGCCTCCAAGAAAAAAAACAGCAGAAAAAATTAATGCAATAGAAGTAGCAACTGTTATCATGAAAGTTCCGAAAATTGTGAGAAATTCATGCAGGTTTTTAATACTGTGTAAAATTATCGCGAAAAAATTAAATGTAAATAAAAAAAAACTAAAAAATGAACAGCAAGTATTTGAAATAGTACACAATCACGGAATTTTTATTAATATATAGTTGTTGGTAAAGCAAACACTATATACAACTGATAATTCCCGCAGTAGTTTGAATTGATTGGCTTGCTATTTTTCAAAGAGAGAACGCAGAAAAACCCGATTAATGTTACCATATTTAGAATATTGAATAAGAGACAGTGCTTCTTCATAAGGTCCAATGGTCCAGAAGTTTTCTTCCGAAGCCTTTAAATCCAGAACTGATTCATTCAAAGAACATATATCACGGTACTCAACGGGCTGCTTATCCTGATCTTCCTCAATCCATCTTAACGGAAGACCCTGAGTTCTGCATACATACGGTCGATAATAATAAATGCGGCAGGAATTGTTGTTGTCGAGAAACGGACATGCATCGGTGATGGCAGAGCCTTCGTTAATAATATCATTGCAGTTTTGAATAATCCAATCTCCTTCAACCTGAAACACTGTAATATTATCAATACAGCAATCTGCACAGCCTCTTCGGCAATTAAGGTCTGATATACGGGAAATCAACTCATTTACACGTTCATCAACAATACGGTGAAAATCTTCAATAGTGAGGTCCAAGAGTATTTCTCCTTCCTGAAATCCTATCCTTTATACTCTTACTTCCCGCTTATTTGAAAAAAAATTTGGGAGTTAAAAAATTTAATGCATAATATTACATTCGGTGGAGGTGTCATTTTTTGCTCCTTTTTACAATTATTTCTATTTTTTATCTGAGTGGTGCTAACGCTGCAGAGCCGGATTACCGGATTTTCCACCGAGCACCATATGTTCAACACGTTACGCCTACGGAATTCAGTATACTCTGGGAAACAGTCGCTGATGAAGAGTGTACGGTGACGGCCAGGGGACTTGACAGCCATTTTACTCAAACAGAAAAATCAAAGGGGATGGATCACGAAGTTCGATTCACCGGTTTAGCTCCAGGGCACCGTTATCAATATGTTGTAAAATCCGGAGAACAATCATTTTCCTCGGAAGTTAAAACTGCCATAACAGGAGATGATCCTTTCACTTTCCTGGTTTTCGGAGATAACCGCAACGGCTACAAAGTCCATCAGACCATCGTAAACATGATGGCCCTGGAAAAAGCATCTTTTTACATAAATACCGGAGATCTTGTGGAGGACGGTCTCGTTCGAAAAAACTGGATGAGATACCTCCGAATTGAAAACATTCTTATGCGTAAAATGCCTCTTTATCCCACTGTTGGTAACCATGAAAACTGTTTTGGAATGGGTGAAAAAATGTGGCAGAAGTATTTTGCCCTCCCTAAAAATGGCCCCCTTTCAGAAAAAACCTACTGGTTTGACTGGGGAAATTCTCGTTTTATTTTTCTTGATACAAATCAGTCTTTTATGGGTTCCAGACAGTTCCAGTGGTTCAGCGATATTTTAAAGGAAACTGAACTGAAAAAAGAGATCCGTCATATTTTTGTTCTTCTGCATCATTCGCCCTATACATCGGGCCCTCATGGTCCTAATACGGATCTCATAGACAGCGGTGCCGTTTCCCTCATGAAAAAATTCGGGGTATCCATGACATTTGCGGCCCATGACCACATTTACGAAAGGGGTAAAGCGGATGGGTTGAATTATATTGTTACAGGAGGTGGGGGCGCTCCAATTTATTTTGTTAAAACTAAAATGAAATATTCCCTCATTGCAGAACCTGTAAATCATTACATCAGGGTTATGGTTAATAAAAATACAATTGAATATAGAGTCATGAGAATGGATGGGACTCTCCTTGATTTTTATGTTTCAAAAAGAATCGATCATTCTGAAAGAAAACCTGTTCAAAAAACAGTTAAGGCATCTGTTTCAAGTACAAAAACCGATTTCATAAAAACTGATGCTGCTATGGAACCGGTGCCACAAGAAACCAGCTCCAATGAACCTGAGACAGGTAAAACCAGGAGTGATTACTTCTACACAATTTTAATGATAATTGCAGGTATTTTAGGATTTGCGGGTCTTTTTATATACCGTTCTCACTCCAAAATAACAATAAAATGATAATGGAAACACCCTGCTTACAGCGTCAGAATCGGGCATGCAGCTTTTACGGAAGGCTTGCTTTGAATTAAGTCATAATCGTATTACTCAGGAAGCGGAATAGTTGTGCATTTCAAAAAACGGGCTCAAGACTTATAAAAAAGACGAAGGGTTCTTTTGTTGTTTCGTACCGATGCAGCGGGACTGCTGCCTGTAAATTAATTACACCTTCATAAATACCAAACCAGACTCCCTGTAACCGGATTCCATACCCGATGCTTGCGCCCCACCGTGGATTTGAGGTCAGGCTTCCATCCATTCCACCGGTGATTCCACCAATTCCTGCATATAGAGCGCCGGAAATTCTGGAAAGATTAACAAGGCCCCCTAAACTGAAATCCGTACGAGATATAATTATATGACGCAGTTCAAGAGCTCCCGTAGCCATCATGCGACCCTTGAACTCATCAGTCACGTAGCCCTGAAGGAGGTTCGGCCCCGAAAGTCTCATTAATTCAACTTCGCTTTTAATGGATCCGACCTGTAAACCGCCATGAAAATAAGTAGCAAGTACGCACCCGAAAGGAAGACGAAAATAGTGAGCTGCCGTTGCTGTTAAATCCAGGCGATCCGATGGATGCATGCGATCTTCGGGCCAGGCAAACATATTCCAGGAAGCCATAAGCATTCCCCAGCCCTTTTTCGCAGGAAATACAAAATCTTCTCTTGTATTCCAGATGAGGCTTGTAAAGAGATTACCAAACCAGGCCCGGTTGCCATTTTCCACTTCAAATTCACGGGATATTCCCGCCTGAACACCAGCATCAAAGCGCCAGGCAAGACGCGTATTGTATATGTTTCGCCCAAAGTATTTCAGAAAACTCAAACCTGCAGCGCCATCAATTATTTCATTGCGGAAAACAAGAAAATTCAGACGATAGCCCAGATCATCCCGGGGGAGGAGATCGGCATCCACATAAATCCTGGAAAGAAGTTCCGTTACATTGAACAGGGCTAAAACTCCGCTGAAAAGAAATCTCCAACCGGGGGAAGGCCAGTGGTTATCGTACCTTGGAGTTTTTCGGCCTGGAGGTAAATACTCTGTCAAGCGCTCATCGGGATCCAGCACTACTTTTAAAACGGGTTTGGTTATGTGAATTTTAAAAGTATGAGATAGTCCAGTACCATCCCAGACGATCATCCGTTTTTCGCCACCTTCCAGATGAACACAAACAGTGACATTTTCTTTTACATCAATTTTATTTTTTTCTACTTTGATATGAACAAATGATTTTCCACCATTTTTTTTGATTTTGACGGATTTTAAACGGTAGTTTATTTTAGGGTTTGACAGCCAAGTGTTAAAAAACCAATTGAAGTTAATCCCAAAATAATTGTTCAGGGTTTTTAGAAAAGAATCAGATCCATTTAAATACCGAGAAATAATTACACTTGTTTCAGTTTTGCCTGAATAATCAATGAATTTATGATAGATAAACTCCCCTGTTGGTAGAGAGTTATTCCACCGTCGAAAATCATCTCTCCGCTCATCGGAACTTTGGGGCCCAGTTACAAAACTGTTTTTAAACTCCATGCGGGGATTCTTTATAATGCCATCAATCTGAGGAATCCATTCAAATGTTTTCAGGAGGGAATTAATGTGTTTTTCCGTTGACAGGTAGTGCATTGATATTATGCGGCTAACAAAGGATAAAAAGGTTGAATTTTCACGATTTTTCAATTTGTTATGAAGAACAGTTTCAAGGAGGGTTTTAATCAGAGTCTGTTCATGGAACTTACGAAAAAAGCTATGCCCTACAATGGAAAAAGTCTTATTTGAAAAAAGAATACCCTTGAGGGGAAGACTCATTGCCAGATCCTCCCTCAGAGGTGCTTCAATAAAATTTACCGGACCGTTTCCAAAGACATCTGGAACATTTATTTTTTTAAGAAATTCAAGTAGTCTGTCAATCCTTACACCCTTGAAATATTTGTAAAACAGAGAGTTTTTATTGTAATGATAGACAGTAAAATATTTACCGACTTTTGTAACCTGATAATCCTTACCCCCGGCGAAGGGGAAAAACTCAGCATCTCCACAAATTGATGTTCGTTTATTATAAATACGGTCTCCAAGAAAGTAGCTTGTGGAGCTGCTCTTGAGACTCAGGCAATGGCGCCATGAAGAAACTGGTTTATTGATATCTTTAAGTTTTACAGGAATAGGATACCAGGGAGCCGCCAAAATACATCTACCATCCATACAATTTAAAGGTCCGAAGCGAACGGGAAGTACAAGTTGAAAATCAATAATCAGAGTATCTTTGCTATTGCAAGGAGATGTATCAAATCGGATAACGCCTTTTTCAATTCCAGATGTAGACTCAAAAGACCATCTCAAATGCCTGTTCTGACATCTTGCTTCCTTGATTTTAAGTGATCCTTTTTCGAAATATCGAGGATAAACCCTGAATTTCGCTATATCTCCAGGATTTCCATCTGTTTCAAGCTTTGCAGCATAGTTCAGAAAATACATATTTTTTTGGTCGGAAACCGGTCCGGAGATCCGGCCGTGGACAGATTTGGATGGGATATTTACGTCCGCAACTACGTTCCATGGGCACGGTTGGGCCAGCAGTATGTATAAAAAAAACCAAGTCATGATTGAACCGTATACAATAAAACGACGAAATTTCAGAGTGATTTTCACATCGTAAAGTGCTATGGTAACTGGAACTTATAGCTCTGAAAGGATACCGGATAACTGGTAACTTATTGAAATATCAGGATAAAGGCCATGGAAAGTACAAGAAAAAAAATAGCTGTTGCAGATCCGAGAATCCCAGAAAGGACAGTTCTGGTAAGTATTCTGAGCCGTCTGGGTTATGAAGTAACAACGCCGGAAACTGCGCCGGAAATCAAGTTGGAACTCAGAAATCCTCCCAATATGATTATTGTCAACACCGCTATTGAAGGTGGTGGAGATCTTGCGATCAATACCGGCAGTTCTGAAACCAGAGTTCTTCTTCTGGATAGCCCACCAGAGCAAGCTCCAGATATTGCAGGATTTTTCGATATTACCGAACATATAATCCGGGGTATCAATGTATCAGTTCCGGAAGTAGTTATGCTCGTAAACGATTTTATGGCCTCTCATCCCACGGGAAAGGCAATTAAACGTCAACCACGTGTTGCCGGCGGCTTTGGTACCGAAGTAACCTGTTGCGGAGAGGCAAGTTCCGGAGTTATCTTCAATCTAAGCGCTACAGGGGCTTTTATTGAACTGACTTCACCTCCAGTACGTGGACAGGAAATCATTTGCGATTTCAATCTTCCCGGGCGTGAAGATCATTTTCATCTTGCGGCAAAAGTAACATGGAGTGTACTCCCTGAAGAAAGTGCTGCTATGAGATCTCCGCCGGGTTGTGGTGTTTATTTTACGGATCTCTCCCCGGAAGATAAAGATTTCCTTGAAGAGTTTGTAACCCGCAAAGGCCGCATGTAGTTGCTCCCGCTCCTTTACCTCTGTTTAAACTGAGGGCCATTTTTGAATAGTTTGCCATATGCCTGACTGGTTAATTTATAGTCTAATTGCGACACTTTTTTATGGAATTATGAATTTCATCTACAAGGTCGCAGCAGAACAGAAACTGGTAAATTCAGCTGTCATTCTCACCGCTGCAGGCACAGTAGTCCTGTGTTCAAGTATTACTCTAGTCATTACCGGCACGGGATTCAGAGCTCTGATGCCTGCTGTTCCATTTGCTCTTTCCAACGGAACACTTTTTGCCATGGCCGCATTATCAAAGTTTGCTGCATTGAAGTTGGCTCCGGCTTCCGTTGTATTTCCCGTAAATAAATCAAATGTTCTGTTTGTTATTATCATTGGTTTAGTTTTTTTCAGTGAATCTCCAACGAATTACCAATGGCTTGGCATTGTGTTTTCCCTCGCGGTTCTACTTTTAATATCCTCCGAGCAGATAAAATTGTCCGGATCCAATATTTTAAGCGGAGTCGGCCTCGCTCTCGTGGCAGCATTGTGCACTTCACTGTCCATGACCGCAGGAAAACTGGCTTCTACCCGTGTTGATAAAAATTCATACATTCTATTATCTTACAGCATTGTTGTAGTTGTATCATTGGTTGCTTTTTTAAGAAAAACACAGGGGGAGAAAAAATCTGCGTTTAAGGGATATGGAGTTTTCCTTACGGGAGGATTTATCGGACTGTTAAACTACTTTGGATATAAATTAGTTTTGTCTGCCTTCGCCGCTGGAAGTATGTCTCTGGTACAACCGATTTTAGCCATGTCCATTCTGATACCGATTTCCCTTTCTATTATTATTTATAGAGAAAAACTCACAATTATAAGAATAATAGCCATTGGATTAACACTGGCGTCTATTCTCCTCATAAAAAGTCACTAACAAAAACTGCAGTAAATCAATTATTTTCTTTTAGAAGTTTGACTAGAAATTTAAAATCCGGTGAATCAGCTCGCTCAAGGAGGTAAAAAATCAAAGTCTCCGCATTCATTATATGCGCGCCCGCTTCTTTGGCCAGATCTATACCGTTTTGCCATCTTAAAGTAGTAGATGACAGACAACCATCACTTATCAGGATAACTTCTTTGCCTCTAAGTCGCAGATCCAGAATAGTTTGAAGGACGCAGATATGTGTTTCAAGTCCGCATACAACGGCGATATCCCTTTCATTTTCATTGAAATCCTTAAGAAACTCTTCATTTCTCATGGCACTGAAGGAAATTTTATCTTTAAATAAAGCCCCAGACCAGTTCTCCAGAACTTCCTTTTCCGTAAGACCAAGGCCTTTTCGGTAATGATCTGTTCCAATCATGGGGATTCCCATACGGGAAAACATCCTGACTAAAAGCATTATATTTTTCTGCGCTGTTTCCTGATGCTTCTTTTTAATAAGTGGAAAAAACTTCTCCTGATAATCAACAAGTATGAACATCAGGTTTTCTCTTGTAATTTTTTGCCATATCATTTGAAATAGCCTCCTTTGGATTTTTGAATCCAGAAGATAGTGGTCTTTCGGATTTGCAAAATAAAATAAAGGAGTCTAAAATCCAAGCGTTTTGCAAATCCATTTCGTTTGATCAGGATAAAGACCGGAAATAGATTGCATTTTTTATGGGGCTAAATCAATGATATCCAATTCGAAATTCCAGACCGCCCGGTGGACAATATTTTCAGTACTGATTCTAAGTTACATACTGGTATTTTTTCATCGGATGGCACCGGGAGTAGTTTCTGAATACCTCATGGCTGATTTTAAAACCACGGGAACTGCTCTTGGGACTTTATCTGCCATTTATTTCTTTGTTTATGCTGCCATGCAGCTTCCATCAGGAGTTCTGGCGGACACTCTGGGTACAAGAACATCCATAATATTTGGAAATGTCACCGCTGGTATTGGATCAATTATCTTCGGCCTTGCAAGCAGTTTTGCCATGGCTTGTGTTGGGCGTTTCTTCGTTGGTCTCGGAGTTTCCGTTGTTTTCATTTCAATTATGAAAAATAACGCTGTGTGGTTTCCGGCAAGAGTTTTCGGCCTTATGAGCGGAGTTACTCTTCTCATTGGGAATCTCGGTTCAGTAACGGCCGCAGGCCCCCTTTCCGCGATGCTTACGGTTTTCACCTGGCGTACAATTTTCATTGGCATCGGTATTTTCTCAATTGGTCTTGCCATTGCCGGGTTTTTCTTCGTCCGGAATAAACCTGAAGATCTTGGTTTTGAGTCTCCCAATAAAAAAACTGAGTCCGGAAAGGGACCTGTCACTCACTCAAGTTGGGTTAAAAATCTTATCAGCGTTATTTCCCTTCTGCGTATCTGGCCTGGATTCTGGGTTCAATTTGGCGCCATAGGCGGACTTTACGCACTGATGGGACTATGGGGTATTCCCTATCTGCGCGATGTTCACAGCCTTTCAAGACCCGAAGCAGCCAACTACATGACTATAATGCTTTTATCATTTGCTGCCGGAGCCCTGTTTTTCGGCTGGTTTTCAGATCGAATCGGAAGAAGAAAACCGGTGCTAATTGCTGGAATGACACTTTACACTGCTTCCTGGGTAATTCTTATGTTCCACAGCTTTTCTCCAGGTTTAGAGGGAAAACTTTTGTTTGGAATAATGGGGTTTGCCGGCTCTTCCTTCGTCATTACCTTTGCTTCTGCCAAAGAGGCAATTAATCCTGAGCTCTCGGGCATGGCCGTAAGCGTTGTTAATACCGGATGCTTCGCTGGAACTGCATTAGTTCAACCACTTTTTGGATGGATTGCAGATAAAACATGGGACGGAAAAGTAGTTGAAGGAATCAGAATCTACAGCAGTCGCGATTATAATAATGGGTTTAAACTGATGCTTGCCATGGCGATTTTAGGGCTTATTTCAAGTTTCCTCGTCCGTGAAACTTATTGCCGGAACATTACCACCCAGACCGAAAACTAAAATGATCCTTCCCTCATTCGGCGTAGCATATTACGTGCTCAGGTGGTTTTCTGGTTTTCATGTTTTTTCATCTTTTTTATTGAGAAATATGCTTTGATTTTCCAACGATTTCAAACTATCGAGATAATTTTTTTCAACCTCACTTAATGTCTTTTGCTGATACTTTTTATACTCTGCCGTTGCTTTTTCTATAGCAGTATCGTGGCTTATAGATCCAGCTCCCTTTAGTAATTTCTCACCGCTCATGGTTAAGATTCTATCCAAATGATCTGCCCAGTCTTTCATGGTCATCGTCTGTTCTCGTTCTGCCTGCCGTTCAGCAAAATCAAGATATCCCGATACTAATTGTCCAAGGGAACGCAGCTCTTTTTCATCCAGATAGTTTTTGGCAACCACAACATCTTTCAGATATGGACGATTGCCTGGATAAGTCATTAAACCCATAAATTCTTTTTCAGCATTGGCACGATTAAAAATGACTTCGGCGGCTGTTTGTCCGTGAACGGCATAATGGATTTTATTTTGCACTTTTTTGAAAAATTCAATGGAAAGTTCTGCTTTTGGATCATAGTCAATACTGGTTGAGTAAATATCCAGCACCTGGCGGTAAAAAACCTTCTCAGATGCCCGAATATCCCGAATGCGTTGTAACAGCTCTTTCCAATACCCGACTCCTCCCAAATTTTTCAGGCGTTCGTCATCCATGGTAAAACCCTTGCGGATGTATTCATTGAGCCGTTTGGTTGCCCAGATACGAAACTGGGTGCCCCGTAATGATTTTACCCTATAACCCACAGAAATAATGACATCCAGGTTATAGCCATTAACTTCAACTTCCTGGGTTTTTTCGGGTATAGCTCCATGCTGTGTGGTTATTCGGAATTTCCGAACAACCACTTTTTCATCCAGTTCACCCTCGCTGAAGATATTTTTGATATGTTCATTGATAGTTGATTTTGCCTTTCCAAAAAGATTTGCCATCTGTTCCTGAGAAAGCCAGACAGTTTCGTCTTGAAAACGGACATCAACCGATATTTCTTCATCTTCAGTTTTGAAGAGGATAAAGGAGGATTGGTTATTATTTTCCATGGCTAATTCCTTCAATAAGTTCGTGTCCTGAAATTCAATTTTTGTCTAGTGGCCTGTTAGGATTTTTAATAAAATCCTTCGCAAAGCGAATTACAGGACACGAACTATTTATATATTCTCAAACCGTACCTTAACTACTTTTCTTTTTCAGGGACACTTCTGACCTCCTGGTGCGGGTATTTTAACCCATTATCTCAGGTGTCAACTTTTTTCGGTCTGTCTATTGCGAAAGTACCGGAGATTGTTTGACATACATGTGTTGTTTTGATAATTTGTCCTTTCGTCCTGCACCGTCGACCCTAAGGTTTTTTATATGGATTAGACTTTTCCGGTCAGTTGCAGGGGAGTTTGCATGAAGATATTATCCATTGGCGATAAAGTTCTTTGCGGGACATACTCTTTCCATAGCGGTTTTACTCATGTTGTAAATTACCGTAATTACAACTGTATCATCTCTTTTGTAGACAAAGACTCCTTTATATCAGGACGTGCAATAAGAACCTCAAGCATTCCCCGATGTGTACTTCCTGTTCGGATTGATCCATCTGGTATTTTCATTTCTGATTCAATATATCCTACCCACACCGCAAAAATCTATGATTCTTCATTTTCCGGTTTTTCCTCACGTAGAGATGTAGAACTTCTCATTTTACTTATAAAATCTACTTTAAGGACGAGTTCACCGAGCCTTTCCCTTGCCGTTCTTTTTGAAGATTCCCTTAAATCGACTTTTTCCTCAACTTTTGAAAAAGCAATCCTGTGCCGGTTTTTGTCCGCATATGATTCACTTAAGTCTGGAGATGTCTCAAAATGCGTTGAACAGTTCAAAGGAGTTGGTTTTGGTCTAACACCATCAGGTGATGACTTCATTACCGGGCTTTTGTATGCGTTTTCTTCCGTTGCCGACTCTGATGAATTAACCCAAATTAAAAATAACATTCTCCGGACCGCAGAAAATTGTTCACCTCTGTCTTTTGAATTCATGAAAAGTGCTGCATCCGGAAGTTACCCCATTGATATTAAAGACCTGTTTTTAGCCGCACTGACTAAAGACATAGACTTGATAAATAAAGCTATTTTGAATATTTTAAAACATGGCCACTCTTCAGGAGCGGATACCGCTGCGGGAATAGTAGCGGGTTTTGAATGGCTATTAAAAAAATACAGTATTGAAACTGAAGCAATAAGGATAAGAGGTTAAAATGATTACAAAAGGCATCATTAAAAAGGGTGAATATTTCGATTCGGTGACCCTTATGATCGTTTCTCGCAAACTATCAGGTCTTGACGGCGTAATTGATTCTTCCATCGTAATGGGAACCGCAGAAAACAAGGCTATTCTTGAATCTGCCGGCCTGCTTATTGAAACCTTCGATGGTTGCTCTGACACAGACCTCCTCGTTGCAATTAAGGCGGAAAGTCAGGAAAAGTTTGAAAACGCACTGGAATCACTGACTGAAATGCTCAAAGATGTTAGAAATAAAAAAGATGACAGTGATGACTTTCATCCCGTCAGCCTTGATGGCGCCCTTTCAATGATGCCCGATGCAAACCTTGCTATTATTTCAATAGCCGGGCGATATGCAGCTTTGGAAGCAGAAAAAGCTCTGGAAAATGGTCTCCATGTCATGATTTTTTCAGATAACGTCTCCATTGAGGATGAAAAAAGACTGAAAGAAATGGGTCGGGATAAAAACCTGCTTGTAATGGGCCCCGATTGCGGAACAGCTATCATAAATGGAATTCCTCTGGCCTTTGCCAACGTGGTCGAGAAAGGCGATATTGGTATTGTTGCGGCATCAGGAACTGGACTTCAGGAAGTAAGTTCAGTTATTGCACATGTAGGTGCCGGAATTTCTCAAGCTATCGGAACCGGCGGCCGGGATGTTAAAGAATACATCGGCGGAATTATGTTTCTGGAGGCCATGGATGCTCTCGCAGAAGATAAACAGACTAAAGTTATTGTATTAGTTTCAAAACCGCCTCATGCTTCGGTTTTGCAGAAGATAGCTGAAAAAATAGATACAATTTCCAAGCCCATCGTGGCTATATTAATAGGCGGAGACATGTCGGTTCTGAGGGAAAAAGGCGTTTATACTGCTGACACTCTTGAAAAATGCGCCCTCATAGCTTCAGCTCTTTCAAAAGGTACTGATCCCGATTCTGTCCTTGATCATTTAAAGGCCAGGTCAAGCCAGTTGGATAAAATTGCCGAAAAGGAAATGACTTGCAAAGAAGGCAGACGGTTTATCCGTGGATTATTCAGTGGCGGTACTCTCTGCGATGAAACCCAACTCATACTGAAAAACAGCCTTGGTGATGTGTATTCAAATACTCCCCTTAACCCGGCATTCAAACTGAAAGATATCTGGAAAAGTGTTGGCCATACTATTGTGGACCTTGGAGATGATGATTTTACCGTGGGAAGACCGCACCCCATGATCGACTTTTCCCTCCGGAACAGACGCATCGCTTCAGAATCTGAAGATTCCGAAACAGCGGTAATTCTTCTTGATGTTGTTTTAGGTTACGGTTCCAACATGGACCCCGCTGGAGAGCTCAGTTCATCAATCCGGAAAGCCAGGGAAACGGCACCGGGGATTTCAATTATATGTTCAATCACGGGAACTGCGGGGGATCCTCAAAACAGATCCTACGTGGAAGAAGAACTCACAAAAGCCGGAGCTATTGTCATGCCAACTAATGCTGCGGCAACCCAACTGGCGGAAAAAATAATTTTAAACTGCAACAGGCACCTGTAAACCGTTTTAGTTCGCGAGGAAGTAAATATGAGTATAAAAAATCTGTTTGAAAATGATCTTAAAGTTGTAAATACCGGTCTTTCTTCTTTCAAAGAAAGTCTCGATAAAACGAACACAAAATCTGTTCAGGTTGACTGGCGTCCAGGCGTTGATGTCGATCCAGAACTGGTTGAAGTTTTAAAACTTCACGCGGATAAAATCAATGCCGCAAATGAATTGGCCCTTGGTAAGATTCTTTCCGGAACGCCACATCTCGTTGGGCTTGGTATCGCCATTGATGTGATTCCTGGAATGAAAAAGAACCTGATTTTACACGCCGGTCCTCCAGTAAAATGGGAAAACATGTGCGGTCCCACGCGGGGAGCGATCATGGGTGGCCTCATTTACGAAGGAATTGCAAATTCCATCGAAGAAGCAGAAAAAATCGCTTCATCCGGGGAAATTGAGTATGCCCCCTGTCATGAACATTCATCCGTTGGGCCCATGGCGGGAGTCATTACTCCTTCAATGCCTGTTTTTATCATTGAAAATAAAGCCCATGGCAACTTTGCCTACTGCACAATGAATGAAGGCCTTGGAAAAGTTTTACGTTATGGAGCCTACGGTGAAGACGTAATCAAAAAACTGAAATGGATGGAGAAAGTTCTCTATCCAACTCTCAAAAAGGCCGTTGCAGCAGCAGGTTCTATCAACTTGAAAAACCTCATCGCTCAGGCGCTGCACATGGGTGATGAAGTTCATAACCGCAATCGTGCCGGAACATCCCTGTTTTACCGGGCTATTGCACCTCACGTAATCAGAACCGCGGACTCTGCGGATACAGCCGCGGATGTTATGGAGTTCATTAACGGAAATGACCACTTTTTCCTCAATCTTTCAATGCCTGCAGCGAAAGCTACTTTAGATGCGGCCCGGAACATTGAGTTTTCCAGTGTCTGCACCGTCATGGCAAGAAATGGAACTGAATTTGGAGTTCAACTTTCCGGCACAGGAGGCACCTGGTTCACCGGCGTAGCACCGGTTCCCGATGCCCTTTATTTCCCTGGTTATACGAAAGATGATGCCAATCCTGACATCGGTGACTCAGCTATCACTGAAACTGTCGGTCTTGGTGGTTTTGCCATCGCATCATCCCCGGCCATCGTACAGTTCGTGGGTGGAACTGCCAAGGATGCCGTTGGTTACACATTGAAAATGTACGAGATATCCGCTGGAGAGAATAATATTTATCAGATTCCATACCTTAACTTCCGCGGCACACCCACCGGAATAGATGTACGGAAAGTAATCGAAAAAAATGTAACTCCATTTATCGACACCGGTGTTGCTCATAAAAACCCAGGTGTTGGACAGGTTGGAGCTGGAGTTCTGTCTGCTCCAATGGAACCGTTTAAAAATGCATGGATCGGCCTTGCAAACTTACTTAAAAACCAGTAATGTTTTCCTTTTGGTTTAAATTTTAAACCAACGAACTGACTTTTAAAACTATTATCACTGACCTGTACTGGTCTGAAAACGGAGAAAATTATGACAATGAAACCTGAAGAATTCCTTAAATTCATGTGTGAAGTAAAAAAATATGATCTCACTCAAAGGCTCTCAATTCACACTCCTCCCTGGCCAAGTTACATGCCTTTGCAGATTCAATATTTCAAACGTATTGCCGGCGCCCACATGGGACAGGGAGCAAACGGCCAGATAATTAAAACATCCAATCACGTTGGAACCCACATTGATGGCGAAATTCACTTCCATGCCAGTGGAAGATCCATCGGTGACACTCCCCTTGATCACTGGCTCGGTTCTGGAGTTGTAGTTGATATTTCTGATTCTGTTGAGGATTATTCCTTGTATTCTCCTGAACTTCTCATGTCCAAAGCTGACATCCAGAAAGGTGACATCCTTATTATTAACACTGGATATCATCGGTATGCCTGGGATCAGCCCGAATCCGACGAAATTCGATACTTTGTCAAACACCCTGGGCCAAGTCCGGAATTCCATAACTGGTGTGTTGACATGGAAATTAAATGGATCGGCGTAGACTGCGGCAGCGCAGACCATCCTATGAATACAATTATTAAAGACTGGCATCCCAAACGCTTTAAGGAAGCTGAAGCAAAACTTATTAAAGACTATGGTAAAAACTGGGATGAAATGTTCCCTTCTGACGAGTTTTATCAAGTCATGCACCTCAACCTTTTCCCCAAAGGCATAGTTCACGCTGAAAACATCGGCGGCGAAATCGACAAACTTTCCAATAAAAGAGTATGGATTGGACTATTCCCCCTTCGCGGAATTGAACTCGAATCTTCCATGTGCAGAATTATTGCCCTCGAACCATAAAGTCCCATCTATAAAGAGGAGTCATAAATGCCTATTGCTCACCAATTCGATTATGAAAAACCTGCCTCTATCCCGGAGGCCCTTGCTCTTTTGTCCAGATACGGCAAAAAAGGCAAAATTATCGCCGGAGGGACGGATCTTACTGTTTCCCTCAAAGAAACTGTAACTGCACCCGATTGCCTGATTGATATTAAAGGTCTCAAGGAACTTGATACTCTTGAACTGAGAGACGGATATCTCGTTATCGGAGCCAATGTTACTTTCACGCAACTGGCCGAATCGGAACTTGTACAAAAACAAATTCCCATGCTGGCAACTTCCTCCCTCACCGTTGCGTCCATCGGTGTCAGGAATAGGGCTACCTTGGCAGGTAATATATGCACTGCGGTTCCCTCCCTTGATTCCGCTCCGGTACTTCTGGTTTATGACGCAGTCGTAGTTGTTAAAAGTGAGCAGGGTATGCGTGAAATCAAGATTACAGATTGGTTTAAAGCTCCCCGGAAAACAGCCCTTGCAGAAAACGAACTGGTTTTTGAAGTTCGTATCCCGATTCCAGCGGGCAATCATCGTGGAGTTTACGTCAAACTCGGTCGCTACCGTGGTGAAGATCTGGCTCAGGCCGGGGTCGGCGTCATGATCACCGATAAAAATGAGTATAAAGTTGCATTCAATGCTGTGGGCCCCGTTCCAAATCGCAGTGCAAAAATTGAAGCACTTTTGGCCGGGAAACAACTTGATGAACAACTCATTAAACAGGCACGGGAGGCCGTCATTGGCGAAGTTTCTCCCATTACTGACATAAGAGCATCGAAGGAATACCGTCTGCACATGTGTCAGGTTATGCTTGAACGTTCACTCAAAGCAGCATCAGATCTCCTTGCGGGAAAATCTGTTGATGTAGAGCACTTGGTATAGGAGGTGTTTATGAAAAAGATTACATATAAACTTAATGGCGAAATCAGACACCTCCACGTGGAGCCTAACGACGTTTTGCTTGATGTTTTGAGAGATAAACTCGGAATTAAGAGCCCGAAATGCGGCTGTGACCGAGGAGATTGTGGAGCCTGTGCAGTACTTTTAAACGGTCAGAGTGTCCGGAGCTGTCTCATTTTAGCCATAGAGTGTGACGGTATGGAAATTGAAACCGTTGAAGGTATCGGCTCAAATGGACTTACCCGACTTCAGGAAAAGTTCATTGAACTCAATTCTTTTCAGTGTGGATACTGCGCTCCGGGAGTGACCATCTCAGCTACGGAACTGCTCCGCAAAAACCCGAATCCCACAATGGATGAAGTTAAAGAAGCTATTGCGGGCAATTTATGCCGATGTACGGGCTACACTCCCATTATTGATGCCGTGCTTAAAACAGCAAAAGAGGGAGATGAACATGGAAAATTATAGAAACATCGGAAAACCGGAAGTCCGAATTGACGGTCGGGAAAAGGTAAGTGGCGCTGCAATCTACGCTGCGGACATTGATTTCGGACCAAATCTCCTCCATGCCCACATCGTGGAAAGCACTGAGGCAAGTGCGGAAATTGTTTCCATCGATGTAGAAGAAGCGCTCAAAGTCGAAGGCGTCATCAATGTTTTCACCGGGAAAGATTTCCCGGGTTATCAGTTCGGTCTGTATATGAAGGATCGCTTTATTTTCGCTCAGGATCGGGTTCGTTTTTACGGAGAACAGGTAGCTGCCGTTGTTGCCCGGTGCCCGAAAGCTGCTAAAAAAGCCGCAGGTCTTGTAAAGGTAACTTATAAAAAGCTTCCAGCAGTCCTCGATCAAATGGAAGCTATTGATGAAAATTCTGCTTTGATTCATCCGGATCTTGAAAACTATGAGCATGTTCCCTGGTTTTTTCCCAAAGCAAAAACAAACATCGCTCACTGGCGGAAAGTACGAAAAGGAAACACAGAAAAAGGCTTTGAAGAAGCGGATTTTGTCCTTGAAGATACCTACCATGTTCCACGTTATGCTCATTGTGCAATTGAGCCACACTGCGCCATCGGTAAGTTTGATCTTGGCGGTCGTTTAACGGTCTGGGCCACAAGCCAGTCTCCCCATACCCAGAGGCATATTTTTGCTCAGGCACTTGCACCCCTTGGTATCACTCATAAAGACGTTCGAGTCATCGCACCCCACGTGGGAGGCGGTTTCGGTGGAAAAGCTGGCGTCACAATGGAAATCCTGGCCGCTGCCCTCGCTACAAAGTGCAAAGGTGACCCAGTCAAAGTTCAGTGGTCCCGGGAACAGGATTTCTACAATACATACCAGCGCCTTGGAGTCGTCACGAATCTCAAAATCGGCGTTAAAAACGATGGCCGGATTACAGCTTTGCATCACCGAATCAATTGGGACGCCGGAGCTTATGTTGAATATGGCGCAAACGTAGTCAACGCCGTTGGCCTTTCCGCTATCGGTCCTTATAAAATCGATAATGTATCCATCGATTCAGTGTGTATTTATACAAACCTTCCTCCCGGTGGAGCTTACCGCGGATTCGGATACTCGGAATTCCTTTTCGGCCTCGAATCCCACATGGACAGAATAGCAAAACACCTTGGCATGGATCCCGTTGCCATCAGAAAAATCAACGGTATCAAAGAAGGTGACACAACGGCATATGGAGCGAAAATGAATCCTTCGGGGCTTCACGATGCCATTGACAAAGTTGCAAAAGAAATTGAGTGGGGCAAAAAAGAAGTATCAAATGATCCAAATAAAGTGATTGGAAAGGGCTTTTCCCTGTTCTGGAAAGCACCGGCGATGCCTCCCAACGCATCATCATCTGCGTTCCTTAAATTCAACGAGGATGCATCAATTAACATTCTCGTTTCAGGAATGGACATCGGTCAGGGTTATCTGACTGTTATGGCTCAGATTGCCGGGGAAATTCTTGGTATTCCAACCCACAAAATTCGGACGGAAAACCCGGATACGGACCGCAATCCCTACGAATGGCAAACCGTTGCATCCCACATCACATGGAGTTGCGGAAACGCCGTTAAAAAAGCCGCCATCGATGCCCGTGAGCAGATTTTTGACCTGATCGAGAGAACTCATCACCTTCATCGGGAAACCCTCTATCTTGAAGATGAAAAAGTTAAATGCACTCAACACGCATCATTTGAACTTCCCCTCGCGGATTTCGTTATAAATGGAATAATGATGAAGGACGGGACATTCAAAGGCGGGCCAATCATCGGCCGTGGCGTATTCATGCCGGAGTTTTCATCCACAAATGCGGATCCTGAAACCTCACAGGGTGGCCACCCCAATGTTCATTACACCGTGGGAGCTGGCGCCATAACTCTCGAAATCGACAAAGAAACCGGCAAAATGAAAATCCTCAAAGCCGTGGAAGCTGTTGATGTCGGGAAAGCAATAAATCCATCCCTCGTGGAAGGCCAGTTAACAGGTGGCCTGCTTCAGGGACTTGCTACCGTCATGTTTGAAGATATGCGTTACGATTCAAACGGCAGGCTGTTAAATCCCAACTTCACAGACTACAAACTTCCCACCGCAAAAGACATCCCGGAGCTGGTTGTTCCAATCATAATTGAGGTTCCACAGCCAGACGGGCCCTTCGGTGCTCGTGGCGTCGGCGAACACACCATGCTTCCCGCAGCGCCCATGGTAGCAAACGCCATTGAAGATGCCCTGGGTATCAGAATCAAGGAAATGCCCATCACCGCAGAAAAAATAGCCCTCGCCTACAAAGCCTCCCTCGAAAAGAAATAACAACTGATATTAATAAGTAAAAGGTTCGTGTCCGGAAATTCGCTTCGGATAGAATTTTATTAAAAATTCTATCCGGCCACTATTAACATCTAGACCTCTTGCGGAGTAAAAGGATCGAAAATGGGAAATTGAATTAAAAATTAAGTTCTTTTTAATTATTAATTGATATTGAATGGTTAACCGCTGGTCCTGCCCCTGTTTACCTGACTTGCTGATTATCTGTTAAAAAAATCAGGAA
>JAHJMN010000197.1 GCA_018821305.1 Myxococcota bacterium | reverse complement strand
ATTATGCTTTGATGTTGAATGTTTATGACCTGCGCCTGTCCCTGTTTGCCTGATTTCCTGAGTTCCTGTTAAAAAAAATCAGGTAACCAGGAAATCAGTAGCAGGAACAGGACAATCAGTGGCTCTTTCCTGAAGATTTTCTTTATACCGCGTTATGAGTAAAAGGATCGAAACGTGAAAAGTGAATGTTTTCATCACAACCCTTTGCAATTATGCTTTGATGTTGAATGTTTATGACCTGCGCCTGTCCCTGTTTGCCTGATTTCCTGAGTTCCTGTTAAAAAATAAGGAAACAGGAAATCAGTAGCAGCAACAGGAAAACAGGTAGGCAATTTCACACAGCGGAATGCGATGGGCTCATGAATGATTTAGTTCGTGTCCAGTAATTCGCTTCGCGAAGGATTTTAATAAAAATCCTAACTACAACGTATTTCCGCAGGAAATCGTCAAAGTCGGCAACTGTTTTCTTAGAAAACAGTGAGAGACAGGCCACTATAATAAATTCAACACCTTGCGGTTACTGTCCTGAGCAAAAATCGGGCGAAAAATTTGATTTTCGGTATTTCAGGACAGTAACTAGACCGCTTGCAGAAAAAAAGGATCGAAACGGGAAAAGTGAATGTTTTCATCACAACCCTTTGCAATTATGCTTTGATGTTGAATGTTTATGACCTGCGCCTGAACCTGTTTTCCTGACTATCTGAATCCCTGCTAAAGAAATTCAGGAACACAGGAAATCAGTAGCAGGAACAGGACAATCAGGGTCTTTTTCATGAAGACTTTCTTTAAATTAAGTCACTATCGTATTACTCCGAAAGCGGTCTAGTGATTGAAATGTGAATGAGTTATGAACGCAGAGATATTGTAGAATTTCAGGGAATTGCAGTGGGTCAGTTGTTTTTGCGGGCTTCCATAACGCAAAGGGAGCCTTCTTTGTTTTTGCAGAAATAAATTGCGTGCTGGAGGTAGACTAAAACGAGATTGTCCTTTGTATCCGGGGAACTGAAAGTAAGGTAATAAGAGTGCCAGTTGAGGGCACTTACCCGGATATTTTTATGTTTTGAAATAAAATCTCTGACTTCCTTTTGTTTTTTGAGCAAAATTCCCTGAGATGTTTTTGAAATAATGCTTAGAGGAAGATCATACTCATAAACCTTTGGAATTCCCCTTGTGGTTGAATACGAAGGGTGGCCAAGGGTTTGCTGAAAGTGAATCCAGGTTTGAGGTATTTTTGTCCCTGTAGCCGGTTTCTCGTAACATTTATAATATGCAGTAGAACCTGGAGCATCTGTGGAAGCATCACAAATTACTTGTTTTTTGCCGAAAGTCTGGCGGAAAAGATCAGATTGAGTGATTTTTGCTGCCGCCTCCTTTGCCATTGTCAGATTGGAAAATGGGACCATCATGAAAACATATTCCGGCTTTTTGTTTTTGAAATGGCGATCAAAAAGATCATCAACATGCTTTTCTGCTCGCAGAACCATGGGGGAACTGACATGGAATGAAAAAATTTTTGAAATTTGGAGATCAAAACTATGAAAATAAACCTGCTGTGCGTTTCCGAAAAAACGACAACCCATTGGCGTTGTTTTAAGGTTGATTGCGGGAAATATTTTTTTTGCTTTCTTTATTAATTCACTTTCAATTTTTTTATCACAGCGCCGGGGCATGGGAGAACGGGCGGCACTCGGGGCGGTGGATAAAATCAGCGCGGAAACTGCGCAAAATACTTTTAGAAAACCAGACATTTCAATATATCCTCTCGATAAATGTTTTCACTTCAGGGTGCCTTTTACGTTACGGGAGAGTGTTTTTAACCATGGGTCGGATTCTTTTTGACTGGGGCCTTTTTATTCTTCGTTAAATCGTCTATCTTTATTGAATTAAATAGTTTTTTCGTGAGGTCCGGTCGGTTGTCTTTGCCGCGAAAGCGCCCTATTGAAGATGTTTGAATTATCACAACAATTGAGCCATGTATCACTGTGAGGAAATTACTGTAACCATCCGGGATTTTAACTTTATAGAAAATTCCGGGGAGGTTGTTCACGGTAGTGTTTTTTTTGTAAATAATTTTACCTGAAATCTCGTTTATAAGGGCAATTACCATTGAATCCAGAAATGCGTATTTTACGGATGGTTCAAGTGTTGCTGCTGTGACCGTTTCGGGAAAATCGAAAATATTTACTACCGAAACCCAGATTACATTTGTTGACTGATATGTTTTTGCGTATACCGTTCCAATCTCGGTTTCCTGTTTACCCTTAGTCAAATCATAAGTACCGTACATACTGAAACTGACACCGGTAAGAGGATCTGTTATTTTAGTCCAGAGATCGCGTTTTTTCGCCTTTTTACTTGTGCCCATTTTTAAAGTATATTCGCCTCCAGGAGGGATGCGAGTGATTGTAAACCCCTTATTTTCAAGAAGTTTCAGAATCCCCATTTTTCCGGGATAATGACCTGCTCCCACCGCAACTAAGTAACGACCGGGGGTTTTTGCAGCTTTAATTATGTTTTCCACCATTTTTATATTGCGGTCGTCAAGGAGTTTTTTCATAAGTGGAGCCAGAGGGGATTTTTTCATTTCATTTGAAAAAAAATAATCTTCAAGGCCCTTTAAATCGCCTTGTTCATATGTTTTATCAATGCCGGATTTATTTTTACTTCCTTTGTATTTGAGGTCTTTGATCACGCCGTAGACGCTGTCTGCAAGTAGAGCTTCCTCGATATCCGGCTTTGTTCCAGAAAAAATGGCCAGTTGATCACCGGAAGTTTCAAGAGACAGGATCTTCATATTACGTTTGCGGGCATACCAGGTCAGCCAGGCTTCCTTACCCTTTTCCAGATCACTTCCCTCAAGAGCTGAATTTATCGATGTAAGCAAAACCGCCGCCAGCCAGGGGCGCATGCGTTCAAACTTTTGCGTGGAAATACCAAGACCCTCACATGCTTTCTTAAGGTATTTCATTAACCCGGGCCTGACCAGATCCTTCAAAGTTTTTCCCGGGGGTAAAAGACCGTGCTTTTTAACAAATTCTGTCATTTCCGTTGTATTGACGGAATTTGAAGTGTCGACTTCGAGAAACAGGTTATCGGAAGCGTCCATGGCCTGCTTAACTGCCAAATCCATTGTATCTTTTTTTGCGGTGTGGATGGTTCCGAAGAGATAAATACTGCTTTTGTAGTCCGGATGCGTAGCTTTCCACAAAAAAATCTGATTTCCCACTTTTGAAGGAACAGTTTTAGTCTCACCTGTGCAGGCCGCTGCAAGAATCACAAAATATAAAAACCAAAATTTCATGAAAAAACTCCTGAATCATAGAATTATAAATACAGAAACAATATATACAAACAACGCCCCCATAGCAACGACATTGTTGCTGGATTTTTAATAAAATCCTTCGCGAAGCGAATTGCAGGACACGAACTAATTGTGCGGGAGGTTGCAGCGGTAATAAAAATGGTTATATCCGTAATAACGCTTGAAGCGGAAGAACGGAGTATGCTGTTTGGAAAAAAAGAAAACAGTTATAAAGACAACGGCTTGGGTATCACTGGGAATTACTTTTGTGATGATGTGCATTCTCCATATGTGGTGGACAATGTTTGTTTTGTTTGCCGCCGCTTTGGTCATTGTCGCGGTTTCCGGAAAGAATCGCTACTGCTCGGACTTCTGCCCCCTTGGAGCGCTGCAGGATTCCATGGCGGATGAAGACCGGAAACCCTCTGCTGTACCTGCAGCTTCGGCATGGTTTAAATTTATAGTTATTCCCTTTTTCTGGGGAGCGACAATCCTGACGACTTTTACATATCGCGCCAATGCTTCTCTGCTGTGGGTTTGGATTCTGCGGATTATGATTTCCATGACATTCCTTGCCCTTGTGACACAAATGCTGTATAAAAAAAGATATTTTTGCGTTTATCTGTGTCCATTGAGACATCCGGTTTTAGAGCCCGCAAGAAAACTGCGGAAAACCATTACAGATCGTTCGTAAATGCGCTGAAAAAGAGGGTAATCCAATGAAAAATATTTTAATAATTTCAGTTGTTTTGAGTTTAATGATTGCCTGTGACGATGATAATAAACAGAATAATTCAAATAATACTAACAATAATATTAATAACACTAATAATACCAACAACACTAATAACAGTAATAATGTTAATAATACCAACAACACCAATACAACTATCATATATCCGGTATTTGAAAATGAGCAGCAGGTTGTTATAAGCGGATATGACGATCATGCCATGGAGCCGTTTATCTCCGGTGACGGGTCAACGTTGTTTTTCAATTCTTTAAATAACGGCACGACAACTTCACTTTATTATGCAACGCGCGTTTCCGATACGGAATTTACTTTTGGTGGTGAAGTGGCCGGGGCAAACGGGGCAGAACCGCATCTTGATGCTGTGGCGAGTATGGATGACAGTGGTAATTTTTACTTTGTTTCCACGCGGAATTACCCCGATGTCATGGAAAACCTTCAAAAAGCGACATACAGCAACGGGGCAGTAACTGATGTGATGCCCGTGGAAGGTGATTTTTATATTTTAGTGCCGGGCTGGCTCATAATGGATGCGGAAATATCCCGTGACGGAAACGTTTTATATGCAGTAAATGCGAAGTTTTCCGGGGGCGAAATTCCCGACGAATCTTTTATCACAATTGCTGTAAAGTCCGAAGATAGTTTTGAAAAGACAGAAGATACGGAAGAAATCATGGAACTTGTGAACGATCCGGATTACCTTGTTTATGCTCCAGCAATCTCAACAGATGGTCTGGAACTTTACTTTACAAGGATTGAAAAAGGCACATTCACCACGGAAATCTGCGTAAGTGTGAGAAATTCAGTATCAGACCCGTTTTCCGAGCCTCAGAGCCTTGGTATTACGGGTATAATTCCTGAAGCTGTTACTCTGGAAGCGAATAAAAGCCGCATTTACTACCATAAAACAGCAGGTGGCGCTATTCATCGAATCTTCACAAAGGCCCGCATTGTAGACTGAATACCGAAAAGAGAGTTTTCGCGCAGGGAAAAGGGCCGGACACGAAAAAAGAGGTGTGAAATGATTGTAATGAAGGGAAAATATAACACAGCGAATATTATGATCGATACCATTGATGAGACCACGAAGGCGCAAATTCAGTCTTTTTTGAATCATCCTGCCTTTGGAAACACATATATCGCCATCATGCCGGATTGCCATGCGGGAAAGGGCGCTGTAATCGGGTTTACGATGAAACTGAACGACTATATTATCCCGAACATAGTTGGGGTGGACATCGGTTGTGGAATGCTCGCGGCGCGCTTCGGTGGTTTTAACAAAAGTGTTGAAAACCTTGATGAGTTTATAAAAAAGCAAATTCCAGCAGGTTTTAAAATTCACCAGGAACCCCCATGCCCGGATTCTTTTAATACGGATGAGCTTGGAAAATGGACTGAGCGTATTGGAATGGACTACAATCGGGCTTTATTGAGCATCGGAACACTGGGAGGTGGGAATCATTTTATTGAAGCGGGGGAGGATTCAGAAGGACAAACCTGGATTACGGTGCATTCCGGCAGCCGTAACTTCGGACTTCGCATAGCTGACTACTTTCAAAATCGTGCAAAAGCTCTTTTAGAAAAGTTTTTCATTCGAAATGAATACAGGGAACTTGAGTTTCTCCCCCTTGATACCCAGGATGGGCAGGATTATCTCACGGCGGTGAGATTTGCTCAGAGTTATGCGTCTGAAAATCGCAAAACGATGATGGGAATTATTTCGCAATTCATTGAATCCGAGCCGATTGAAACAATTGAATCCGTGCATAACTTCATCGGTGATGATGATATTATACGCAAAGGTGCAACACCGGCGGATGAGGGACGAAGAGTGATTATTCCTTTCAATATGCGGGACGGGATCGCATTATGCACAGGAAAAGGCAGCAGCAAATATAACTTTTCCGCTCCCCACGGGGCCGGACGCATCCTTTCCCGTTCAAAAGCAAGGGCGCAACTGAGTGTATCTGATTTCGAGAAAACTATGGCCGAAGCTGGTATTTACACCACTACGGCCACGGAAGAAACCATCGACGAAGCACCGGATGCCTACAAAGACATGAATCTCATTATGGAAAACATCCAGGAAACCGTGGATGTCAACACCCTCATAAAACCTTTCTATAACTTCAAAGCTGGCGGCGACTAAACCCAATGCTGCTCGGTTAGCGAACTTCCGAAAAAATTAGTCAATAAATACAATCTTGTATAATAATTTCAGGCAGACAGGAATTCAGGAAAACAGGGGTCAGGAGCATTGCGACTAAACCCAATGCTGCTCGGTTAGCGAATGTTAGCAGTAACACCTTTATAAATAAATGATTCCATGAATATAGACCGCTTCATGAGTAATACGATTGTAAATTTATTAATTTCAGGGAGACAGGAAATCAGGAAATCAGGAAATCAGGAAATCAGGAAATCAGGAAATCAGGAAATCAGGGGCAGGGGTGGTTACTTTGAAGGTAAGTGTTTTTGTGGCATTAAGACAGCTTTCAATTCAGGATCGGCATTTCCGTTGCCTCCTTTGTTTGCCGTTTTCGAATACCTGACTGCATGACACCTGTCAAGACCGCCTCCGGCGCCCCTTCGGGGTTTCAGTCGTT
>JAHJMN010000196.1 GCA_018821305.1 Myxococcota bacterium | reverse complement strand
TTGTGGGTTCGGTGCATTTTACCCATGGGTTCAGATGCGTTGCATCCCTCACCCCTGGCTACTCCAAGATAGTGTCATTTCATGACGAGCGGGTTCTGGGCCTTGCCGGCCCATCACCCTTGACTAAAAAGCCATCGTTTATTCGTGATGATCATGAGTATGCAATTCTTTATAAAGTAATGATTTACTGAATATAAATGACCCCTGATTCCCTGTTCCTGAATCTGTTTCTGTTTCGGATTCCCTGAAATATTTAAATCCTTATAAATGCATTTAGTTTTGTTAACAATATCAACTAATACGCCTTAACCGAGCAGCATTGGGTCTAATACACTACCGAGTCTATTCGGTGAGTTTTGCGGTCATGTGGTAGTGGGGAATGCGGGCTTCGTAGAATTCTTCTCCGTGAGGCTTGAAGCCCGATTTTTTGTAGAATTCAACGACAGAAGTCTGGGCGTGAATGTTTACTTCGGAGTATCCAGCCGTCGCAGCAAATTTAAGAGCAGAATCAACAAGAAGGCGACCGGCACCGGATTTGCGATGCTCCGAAAGGACTGCAAGTCGCTCCATTTTGTTTCCCCTCATACGGCAGCAACCTATGATTTTACCGTCGGGAAGGGAAGCGGCGAAATGAACACAGTTGGGGTCAAGTCCGTCCATTTCCTCTTCTTCGGTTACATGCTGCTCCTGACAGAAAACAGTTCTCCGAACGAACTCAAGTTCTGTGTGGAAATCCGACCAGTTGACCTGCAGGATGTTTATGTTCTTCATGAGATTGGTTTATAAATGCTTCCGAAAGCGGTTTATGGGAAGAAATAGTTGTCGTGGAAAGGAGTGTAGAGTTTAACTCCGTTTATTATTTCGACTACGGCAAACTTGGCGTTTCTGTAGTACTTCATGTAGTTGACGATCTTGCCCTGTGTCAGTACACCAATGGGTTTAGATTTTGCATCGGGGCCTGCGTAAAGGGGCAGTAAAGTACGTGTGGCGTAAATGGAATCAATTTCAGCTTTACCAACTTTGTGTGTTTTGGGTAAGTTAGTACGGCAGGTGCAATCACCCTTGGCTTTTTCGTCGGTGCTGGCTTTTTCAACCCATCCGACAACGGTTACGGGACTGGTTTTTGTGGGCTTGAAGTAAACTCTTGTACGGCCTTTCTTTCCCCAGATTCCTTTGGGTACCAGAATAACCTGCTCATCGCCTTTACAAAGGGGCAGATAAAGAATTTTTTCACCGCCCGTGGCTCGGGAGTGCACATCAAACATCGGAACCGTGTGAGGAAGGTTCTTTGCACCACCCATTGGCGCAAAGTTTCCCGGAACTTTAGCTTTTCCCGTGGCAACTTTCAGAAGATCTTCCTTCTTGAGCCATCCTTTAAGATGGGATGGACTACACTTGGTGTTCATTTCATGGCTTACTTCAAGCCATCCATCCTTCAGTTCTTTGATTTGAACGAGAGTTGCTTCTTCAAAGAACGCCACAGGAACACCCTTGGGATCATCGCGCAGAATCGTACCTGCGGGAACGCGGATTTCAACCTGCATCATGTCGAGGGTACCGTTGAGCCAGTAATTGCCTGTTTCAACTCGAACGGGCATAGCTACGGCGCCGTTTTCTTCAAGGAGGTTACCCACCTGATAGATTTTAAAAGGCATTTCAATCCGGACTTTGACTTCGGGGGAAACCTGAAGGCTGAGGGAAGTGCTCTTTGCCTGAACTTCACCCATGGAGTCGCCTTTTTGCGGGACTAAAGCCCATGATGGAAGTGCCGGTGGTGGCCCCTTTTCAACTTTTTCATCCTTTACATCGTCGGTAGTATCAGTTTTTTCCGGAGTTTTTTCCGGGGTAGATTTTTCTTTGCCGTTACAGGCAGTAAAAACAAAAAGCAAAACAAAAAGTAATGAAAGTTTTTTCATTTCAATCCTCCTTCTGCGGGGAATTATAGTGGAAAAAAAATTATAAGCCAGTAGGTTTTATATTCCCGAAACCATACGCCTGTATCGAGAAAATCAATGGTTCCCAACATAAAGGAGACCATCATCGTTTTTGAAACCTTAGACCGCTTGCGGAGTAAAAGGATCGAAATCTAAAAAGTGAATATTTGCTTCCAGTCTTTGTAATTTTACGTTGATATTGAATGGTTAACCGCTGCTCCTGAACCTGTTTCCCTGACTACCTGAGTCCCTGTTAAAAAATTTCAGGTAATCAGGAAAACAGTAGCAGCAACAGGACAATCAGGGGCTTTCTCCTGATGAATTCCTTTAAAACGACTCACAATCGTATTACTCCGAAAGCGGTTTAGACCCAATGCTGGTCGGTTAAGGCGTATTAGTTGATATTGTTAACAAAACTAA
>JAHJMN010000195.1 GCA_018821305.1 Myxococcota bacterium | reverse complement strand
TCGCAGAGGGCATTGTTTGGTGTGTGGATTACCATATCGAGGTTTTCGTCACAAACATCGTCGGTGCAGGAAACATTGTCATTCACAACAGGTGGGATGCCCGGCTGGCAGTCGTTGACGGCATCGCAGGTTTCGGTGCCGTTGCAGAAGAGTCCGTCGTCGCAGAGGGCATTGTTTGGTGTGTGGATTACCAAATCGAGGTTTTCATCACAAACATCGTCGGTGCAGGAAACAATATCATTCACAACGGGTGGGATGCCCGGCTGGCAGCCGTTGACGGCATCGCAGGTTTCGGCGCCGTTACAGAAGAGTCCGTCGTCGCAGAGGGCATTGTTTGGTGTGTGGATTACCATATCGAGGTTTTCGTCACAAACATCGTCGGTGCAGGCAACGTTATCATTCACAACCGGTGGAGTACCGGGCTGACAGTCGTTGACGGCATCACAGGTTTCGGCGCCGTTACAGAAGAGTCCGTCGTCACATAGGGCGTTGTTAGGCGTATGAACGACGACATCGAGGTTTTCATCACAAACATCGTCGGTGCAGGCAACTCCGTCATCTACAACGGGCGGGGTTCCTGGCTGGCAGTCAGCTACGGGATCACAGATCTCTGGCCCGTCGCAGAAAAGCCCGTTGTCGCAAAATCCATTGTTGGGGATATGAATGACCGAGTTAGTCTGTCTGTCGCAGATATCCTGTGTGCAATCAACACCGTCCGAGAGAAATTCCGCAGGGATATATTCGTCGACTTCCTCGTCACAATCGTCGTCGAGTCCGTTGCACTGTTCCTCAGTGGGAAGTTGCTCACCCTCACAAATTGAATCCTCCCAGGAGCCCGTTGTGCATATTTCAATTCCATCCTGGCACTGACCAACCCCACGGGTTTCAGGTGCTCCCGTGTAACAGGGTCTTTGCTCACCCACATCACAGGGATCAGTGATATTATTAGTATTATTGTTATTATTGCTATTCGTGTTATTGCTGGTGTTGTTGTTTGTAATGTTATTAGTGTTGTTGTTGCTGACAGAGGAGCTGTCGTCATCACAGCCTGTGAAAAAAAGAGTTGTGATCAGCAAAAAGCTTACAATATAAAAATTCATTGCCGTTGTGATTTTCATGGGACCTCTGCAATGTTAAGGATGTGTTAATGACTACCCATGTATTTTATTTGCGATTTGCTGTAGAAAAAGAACGTCATGCCAACGTTTCCTCAAGAAAAACGCAAATTGGTCATAAACAGCCAGCAACAGGAATTGTTCTTTATTTCGTTGTAAATCCTCACAGTTTCATAGTACATTGCCTCAAAAGACAACAATTCTAAAGATAGCTTTGAATGTTTTGAAAATAAAACGATTTTTCTGGTTTTTGCAGGGTGCGTTCATTCTATCTTCGTTGCGGCACTCTATCGGCTCCATTCCTATCTCCGTTGGAGCTTACTTTAGCATTATTCTCAGGTGACGGCAACACGATTATCCCTGTTCTCGGTGTTTAAGGCAGACTGCTGCTTCGGCAAATGCTTGTCTCATCGATGTCATAGACGTGCTTTAGTCGTTGGGTCCAGGAACGTTTGGCGCTGTTCCCTGTTGTCACTTCCCATGAACACTGATCAGTGATTCTCACGAACATTTACTACTGGATTACAATGAGAAGCACCGGAAAGGATCAGGTGCTTCATGAGTTTTCGGAGGATCAAAATATGGGATAAAAAAACTTTTAAAAGAAATAAAAAAAGGTTGAAAAAACATAACACCGGACAGTTAATAGACCCATATCGAGGCCCTTACGACACGACAACCGACGATCTCCCAGGGACATCCGGGGACAAAGGGTGGCATCCATATGTAACATCTCGTGATTGCATTGGTATTTTCAAATCAGGACGACCTTTTCTTGTCGATTTGTAAAAAAAGAAAAGAAAATAATAGTAAAAAGGCTTTGCCAAAAGGGGCAATAAACTGAATTTATTACAAAGGGGGGATTGACTTAGTTAGATGTCTAACTATCTTAACTGTATGTTTACGTATGACGCCGTTGCACAGATTAGCAGGATTCGTGAGAAAGCGAATGAATATATTCAGGAACTTCTAAAAAAGGAAGGGATTGATGATCTGGCTCCTTCTCACGGTGATATCCTCATGGCTTTATATGATTCTGAGGCTCCTTTATCCATAAAAGAAATCAGCGAAAGAATAAAACGAACAAGTGCGACGGTTGTGGTCTTAATAGAAAAACTTGAAAAGGCCGGATGGGTAGAACGAACCAAATCAGAAAAAGATCAACGTGTTACATTTGTCAGTCTGACCAAAAGAGCGCAAGGTATCTATGAGATTTTCAGAAATATTTCTGAAAGACTGAATAATGTAGTTTATGAAGGTTTTTCAGATGTGGAAAAAGTATTACTGGGAGAATTACTCCGAAGAGTAAACAGTAACTTTGATAAGGCATTGTTATGAAAGGTAATACTATATATTCATTGGGTTTAAAATACTCATTGAATCAATGTTTAGATGTCTAATTATTTCGTGTCCGGAAATTCGCTTTGCGAAGCGATTTACAGGACACAACCAACTATAGAAAGAGGTAATATCATGAAAGTACTTGTCATTTACTCACATCAGAATCCGAAAAGCTTCAGCAATGAAATTTTGAATGTTGTTGTTTCTGAATTCAAAGAGAAGGGGCATGAAGTTAATGTCCGTGATCTGTATGCCATTGGTTTTGACCCCGTTCTTAAAGGTGCTGATTTTGAAAAATTGTTTGCGGGAACTGTCAGTGACGATGTCAAAATAGAGCAGGACTACATTCGAAATGCTGATCTGTTGGTATTCATACATCCCATATGGTGGGCTTCTATGGGCGCTGTCATGAAGGGTTATATCGACCGAGTATTCTCAATGGGTTTTGCATACAAATACACAGCCCAGGGTCCTGAGGGGCTGTTGAAGGGCAAAAAAGCATTCCTCATCAATAACATGGGCAGTCCCGTGGAGTTTTATGAAAAGATTGGGATGATCAATGCTTTTAAACTGACACTGGATCAGGGAATTTTCGGTTTTTGCGGAATAGACGTCGTTGAGCACATTTTCAATGGTGGAGTTCCTTCCGCTTCGGAAGAACAGAAAAAACAATATCTTGAGGCTATCAAAACTTCAATCAGCAGAATCAGTAATGGGTAGATGAATTATAAAATTCTTTCCCGTATTTGATAAAACTATAGTGCCATCATGTGTTTCAATGATTTTTCGGCAGATAGAAAGACCCAGACCAGTTCCTTTGGGCTTTGTGGTGAAAAAGGGCTGAAAAATTGAAGATGCCTGCTCCGGGGAAATGCCTGGGCCATTATCAGAAAAAATGATTTCCACTGTTTTCCCTGCGCGGGTTATAATAGTTGAAAGTGAAATATTTACTGTTGGGTGGGTGATTTCTTTCAAGGCATCAAGACTGTTGTTGATGAGGTTTATAAAAACCTGCTTAAGTTTATCTGAATTGCCTTTTATCTGGCATTTCTGAAGTTCAGAAACAACATTGAATGTCGTTGTATTGTTGGTTTTTGTATAAATATCAATAACTTTATTGATAAGTGAGATGAGTTCAAGAGATTCAAATTCAACTTTTCCCTGTCGTGCAAAATCAAGGAAGGAATTCACTACATTGGTGAGGCGATCTACTTCTTCAGAAATGATTTCAACAAATTCCAGAGAAGATGGATTATCCACATCTTCTTCCAGCAACTGGAGTGCTCCTTTTATCGAACCAAGAGGATTGCGTATTTCGTGAGCCAGTCCAGCGGCCATTTGACCAAGGACTGCAAGCCTCTCTTTTTCTCTGGCTTTGATATATTTTTGGATATTGCTCAGGGCAGCCCCGGTTTTCAGGGCAAGATCCGAAAGAATTGAAATTTCATAGTCGGAGAACCTATAAAAAGGTTGTTTGATTTTAATAGTTATAAAACCTTCGAGGCGATCGTTAACGAAAAGCGGCAGTGCAAAATCTGAATCAAGGATTTTTAACGAATTAAGTATGGATAAAAGGTCATTTCCTCCAAGACTGAGGGCTGTGGCGCTTTTCAGTTGATCAAATTCCTGTTCTATTTCATCCACGCTTAAATAACTCGTATACTGTAGTCTTTCAATAAATTCATGATGTTCCTGTGTTGGAAGTAATGCTGGTGGGCTTGAAACATCAAAACTTACGCTACGCAGGTTTATACGATCATCATCATAGGTGTAGATCTCAACTTTTCGAATTTTAATGCTGCTTTCAAGGGATGGACATATCAATGCGGCAACGGCCGCTTCGCTTTCAGGTAATTTAGTAAGTCCTGAAGCAATGTCGTTAATAATACTGGAAAATACTTCTCGACTCCAGAAAATTGTTTTAATAATCCAACGACTTGTGAACTTTTCAATGGGTTCTAAAAGCAGCATTGTAATAAATGATGAAACCATGACCACAAGGGTAATAAATTCAGTATTAAGAGGAATATTGAGGAGAAAAACAAGATAAATTGCTGAAATTACAATTACAAGACCCGTCTGAAGCGCAATTTTTACAAGAGCTTCATTAAAGTCCATAAGTCGGTTATGAACTACGTTCTGTCCAAGGAAATAAAAATAGGCAAAGGTTAAAATATTAAGGACATACCATGAAATTCGATTTCCGGTTCCAAGTAAAAGGGTCAGAAATAAACCCAGACCGAAAATAAGTGTAGAAATTCCAAGATATTCGAGGCCCCGACTAATGGCATGGGACCGTGTTGACTGCCTGAGATCATATATGTTTTTTATAACATAATAAAATGATACAAGTCCCGTTAACAGGGTAACCCATGGAAGTAATTGCTTGAGAGTCTGAGCTTTTACAAAAACAGATGCGAAAGAAACGGGAAGCGAGATCGTGGCACAGGCAACTATATACTTTATGCCTCCGAACTGAATTTTTTTAGACCCCGTGAGCAAAACGCCAAAATACCAGAAAAACAGAATAAAAAATGAATTCAATCCTGCATAGGACAAGGCAACCATTTCCCGCTGCTCATATTGAGTTCGCAAACCCATCAGCAGGTATATTACCGCGGCTCCCAGAGCAAGAAAACTGAACCAGGAACCCTGTGTTTTTTTTCTGGAGCGAACAGGAACAGAAATGGAAAGGGAGAGAATCAGGATGGAGACAATGAAGTAGGATAATGCTGACGGGATCAACGCTCAGCCCACACCTGCGTGAGTTCTATAAGGGTTTTTACTGTCATTTCCATATCGGAAACACTGATCCATTCTTTGGTGGAATGGAAGTTGTGACCGCCTGTGAAAATATTTGGAGTGGGAAGACCCATGGCACTGAGTCTTGAACCATCTGTACCGCCGCGGATGGAAGCCAGCACGGGATTAAGTCCAGCTCTTTTTGCAGCTTCGAGGGCTTTATCCGTGACTTCCGGGAAATCCTGCAGGTAATACTTCATATTTTTATACTGTTCACGAATGGTGAGTTTTAATTCAGCTTTGGGGAATTCAGATTTCAACTGATCCACAAAACCATTCATCATTGATTCAAATTCACGGAGCCCGGAGTCAGCAAAATCGCGAACAATCATTTTAACCACTGCTCGATCAACTCCACCGTTTATTGTATAAGCATGAACATAGCCCTGCATTTTTTCAGTTGTTTCAGGGGCTCGATCTCTTGGAAGCATAGTAATGAATTTTGATGCAATCAAAACAGCATTTACAAGTCTGTCTTTGGCCATTCCAGGATGGATATCTATACCGCGGACTTCAAGTTCTGCGGCATCGGCACAAAAAGTTTCATTTTCTATTTCGCCCAGAATCTCGCCATCAACAGTATATGCAAACTTGGCCCCGAATTTCTGAATATCGAAGTGATTGACACCTGCTCCGATTTCTTCATCGCAGGTAAATCCCAAGCGGATCTTGCCGTGTTTTAATTCCGGATGCTCAACGAGATACCTTGCCGCTGTCATGATCTCAGCTACGCCGGCTTTGTCATCGGCCCCAAGAAGAGTCGAACCATCAGATGTAATGATTGTATGGCCGATTTTATTTTTCAGATCCGGATTGTCATCTGTACTGAGGACTTGCCCGGGATTTTTTGAGAAGTAGATCTCTCCGCCATTGTAATTATCATGAAAAACAGGGACGACATTTGTACCGCTTGCGGCGGGAGAGGTGTCAATATGGGAAATCAAACCAATAACCGGCACATCATGATCTACATTGGATGGTATTGTCGCCATCACATATCCCCAGTCATCCATATCAACCTCAAGACCAATGGACTGCAGCTCTGATAAAAGCTGTTTGCCAAGATCTTTCTGCTTTTCGGTACTGGGATATTTATTGAAATCTTCCTGAGTTTCCGGTTCTCTGCTCTGGGTATCAATTTTCACATATCTGGTAAAACGCTCAACTACATCATTTCGGATATCCATCAGGGATCTCTCCTTTCGCGTTATTCTTACTATATGGTTGGTTGCCCTGTCCAGCTGAAACACGAGAAAATAAAAAAAAGGGATCCGAAACTACTTGGGAATCAATTCGTTCCCACCTTGCAGTTACAGTTAAAATTAATGCTTCCCTTAAAACCCATCAGATCTGCTTCAGAGTAAAGTTCTAAATTTGGGGTTGAAATATTTTGGTCAAAGTGGTAAAGAGGCGCTCAAGCGGATGAAAAAAATGAACTTGTTTCATTTAATAACCTAATACCAAGGAGACCTAATAATGGCAGAAAATCTCGAAGGAAAAATTTTTGAGATCCCCACAAATCTCAAAGAAACCGCTTATATCAACAACGAAAAGTACCTCGAAATGTACCAGCAGTCAGTACAGGATCCCGAAGGATTCTGGGCTAAAATGGCTGAAGAATTCGTTACCTGGGACAAAAAATGGACGAAAGTTCTGAACTGGGATTTTACACAGGGCCACACCGAATGGTTTATCGGCGGTAAGCTCAATGTTTCCTATAACTGCCTTGATCGCCATGTTCTCAATGGAAAAGGCGACGATGTTGCAATCATCTGGGAAGGAAACGACCCAAGCGAAATTAAAAAATACACCTACCTCGATCTCTATCGCGAAGTATCCAAGTTCGCGAATGTTCTCAAAGATCATGGAGTTCGTAAGGGTGACAGAGTCTGCATTTATATGCCGATGATTCCCGAACTTGCAATTTCAATGCTGGCTTGCACAAGAATCGGCGCAATTCACTCCATCGTTTTCGGTGGATTCTCCGCAGATGCACTCCGGGATCGTATTGTTGATGCCGGTTGCAAAATCCTTCTCACTGCTGACGGAACCTTCCGCGGTAAAAAACCTGTTCCATTGAAAGCAACAGCTGATGATTCCATTAAGGGCACGACCCCCGTGGAAACAGTAATCGTTGTAAAACGCAACAATATGGACGTTGAAATGGTTGAAGGCCGCGACAAATGGTGGCATGAACTTATGGTTGATTCACGCCCCGTATGTCCTTATGAATCAATGGATTCTGAAGATCCTCTCTTCATTCTCTATACTTCTGGCTCCACAGGAAAACCCAAAGGTGTTCAGCACACAACAGGTGGTTACCTGACTTATGCAGCTATTACTCACAAGTTTGTATTCGATTATAAACCCGGTGATATTTACTGGTGTACAGCTGATATCGGCTGGGTAACGGGTCACTCCTACATCGTTTATGGTCCCCTGGCAAACGGCGCAACCACAATTATGTTTGAAGGTGTACCGAACTATCCAGAAGTAGACAGATTCTGGGACATGGTTGAAAGACATAAAGTTAATATTTTCTACACCGCTCCTACAGCGATTCGTGCAATCGCTAAAGAAGGACCAGAGCCTGTTCGCAAGCATGACCTTTCTTCTTTGAAGATCCTCGGAACCGTTGGTGAGCCAATCAATCCCGAAGCATGGATGTGGTATTTCAATGAAGTAGGTCGCGGAAACTGCACCATCGTTGATACATGGTGGCAGACTGAAACTGGCGGTATTATGATTACTCCCCTTCCGGGTGCTACCCGCATTAAACCCGGTAGCGCTACTCGTCCGTTCTTTGGAGTTCAGCCAGTTCTGGTTGATGACAAAGGCGATGAGCTTGATGGCGTAAATGAAGGAAATCTCTGCATTAAATTCCCATGGCCCGGTATTACCAGAACGGTTTTTGGAAATCACAGCAGATATATTGAAACATATTTCTCCCAGTATCCTGGAAAATACTTCACCGGTGACGGCTGCCGTCGCGATGAAGATGGATATTACTGGATCACCGGTCGTGTAGACGATGTTATCAACGTATCCGGACACCGCATGGGAACAGCTGAAGTAGAATCAGCCCTCGTTTCCCACGCTACAGTTGCTGAAGCAGCGGTTGTTGGCTTCCCACATGAAATTAAAGGTCAGGGAATCTATGCATTCGTTACTCTGAAAACCGGTGTTGAGAAATCTGACGCTCTGATTAAAGAACTCGTTGCTCATGTTCGCAAGGAAATCGGACCCATCGCTACTCCGGATCATATCCAGTGGGCTGATGGTCTTCCCAAGACAAGATCCGGTAAAATCATGAGACGTATTCTCAAAAAGATCTCCGTTAAAGACTTTGGAAATCTTGGTGATACCTCTACTCTTGCAGATCCAAACGTAGTTACGGATCTCATAAATAACTTCAAGGGTTAATTCCCCTTTCTCTTTCTTTTCACAAAAAACAACATTAAATCTTGATAACCAGCCTTCCAAATGTTAGGGTAAACTTCAGCAGCGTTGTTCCTGACACTGTTTTATACTGTTTTTACCCCTGATAAGTTGATTTTATTAAAGGGTCAAAAACATTCAGGAGGCGGTTATGGTTCGTCCTGTTTCTGAAAAATTGACCAAATCTCAACGGATTCTTCTCGAAACAATCCATGAATTTCTCACCAGAAATGGCTATCCTCCCACAACCCGTGAACTTGCAGATCTTCTTGAAATTAAAGCTCCAAGTGTCCACGAGCAACTTCGTAAACTTGAAGAAAAGGGATATATCCGCAAATCTCCCGGGAAAGCCCGGTGTATCGAAATCCTGAAAACTGAGCCTCTTTCTGATGCAAAAGATGTTTCGGAGTATGAAAATATCCCTATTCTGGGGGAAATTGCTGCAGGACGTCCTATTTTTGCTGAAGAGAGCTTTTCCGGTCATATAACCGTTGAACAAAAGATCATCTCTCCCGGGCGCTTTTTTGCACTTCACGTGCGAGGCGATTCCATGATTAACTGTGGCATAAATGATGGAGATTATGTAATTATACGTCAACAGCCCATTGCAGAGCAGGGGGAAATAGTCGCTGCCCTTATTGGGGAAGAAGCCACGGTAAAAAGGCTGAAAATAATCAATGACAAGATCCTTCTTGTTCCGGAAAATAAAAAATATCGACCAATTGATGTAACTTTCCGTGAAGATTTTCGGATTCTTGGTAAAGTAATTACCTGGGTTTCAGCCTGACAGGGCTTTTATTGTAGATTTGAATTACAACTCATAGGGAGGGAAAATGTTAGAACAACTTTATAATCCGGAAGTCATTGAAATAGCAGTTACATCGAGGTGTAACTTTCACTGTGGTCATTGTATCAAGCAAGAAGGAAACATTGATATTTCCCTTGATATTGCGGAAAAATACGCTGATCTTGCATCAGTATCAGGTATACAGAGTGTTTGTTTTTCCGGAGGGGAGCCACTTCTACACCCTTCTCTTCCTGAAATAATTAATTTATTTTCCAGTAAAAATATTCATACTCAAATAATTACAAACGGCTTTCTTTTAACTCCGGAACTTATTGAAAAACTGAAGTTAAATGGCCTTGATTTAGTATGGATCAGTCTCGATGGTCCCGAAGAAGTACACGATAAAATCAGAAAAAAAGGCAGCTACTTGCAGATTATGGACATGTATAAATTAATCAAGAATGCCGGATTGTCCGTTGGGTTTCAAACAGTTGTTCTTAAACAAAATATCGACTATCTGGAAACTCTCCGACAAACGATTCAGACTTTGAACCCTGAATTGTGGTTTATTCAAAGGGGGATCGGCTCCGGAAAAGCATTTATAAGTAATACCGAAGCAGTAGAACTTTCCCATCGTCTGACGGATTATGAACTTAATATCAATGGTTTTATCATCGGCGATACCTTAAAACAGGTTAAATCCGAGATGTGTCCATCACTTTCAGGACTATTCCGTTATATTAACGAAGATGGAAGCGTATCTCACTGTCCCTTTTCTCAATTTGCAAAAGACAAACATTCCGGCAGTTTCATGTGCCCGGCTTCAAACTCCATGGGTGAAGGATCAGGCTCACGGTTTATTCGCTGGGGAAATGCAGCAATGATAGCAGCAACTTTAGCTGCCTGTACTGGCAACGGAAAACCCGCATCGGAAAAATCCGATACTCCTCCTTCTCGAAATGCGGTAGTTACCGAACCATCCATGCAGGTAAAAAATCTCAATATAAAAGCACCCCAAGGCGAGGCAGAGAAAAAGAAAGAAACAAAAAAAATTGTACCGATGATGCCTGTAAATCCCTGCTGTTACTCTCATATTCTGCGCCCCGGATGCAAGTGTAACTGATTTTTATCTTGCATTTTGAGCTAAAAATTCATATAAAATACCATTACGAAAGAGAGGTCGAAATGAAGAAAATTGCACTGTTATCAATCCTTTTAATGGTTTTTGCTGTATCCTGCGGAAAGAAAAAGAAAAAACACAGGAAGCACCACAAAAAAGACAAGGTAGCCTTTGTTGAGAAAAAGAAGGATAAAGGCGACTGGAAGAAAATTGATGCTGACTGCAGCACAAATGCCAAAAGTATTGAAACAAAGACAGGGAAAAAATTTAAAGTAAAATGTCCAGCGGGCTGTAAAGACAGAACGGTCTACGGCACTGATGTTTATACGACGGATTCTTCACTCTGTGCCGCGGGTATCCATGCGGGAGCTATTGGCAAAGATGGTGGAAAGTTCAAGATAAAGATAAAAGAAGGCGAGAAAAAATATGATGGCACCAAGAGAAATGGTGTAGAATCAAGAAGTTGGGGAAGCTACAACTACTCATTTAAAGTCCTGACCAAAGATTAAATCTCATTCTCTTCACACTCATTCTCAAGGATATCAGGGGAATTAGTCATTTTGACAATATCGCCATTGCTATCCAGAACAATGACTCCAGCACGTTCCATGAGTTCAATAAAAGAAATAATATTCTGTAACTCCGGAATGTTGATTTTAACAAATCTGATGTCTTCCGATAAGGCTTTCACAAGGAGATCTCTATCGGCGAAGTCCTCAATATTTACTGATAGTACATTTGATGGTGTTCCCATATGATAATTCCTCTTATAAATTTAAAATGCACTATTTTTACAGTGCTGTCAAGCGTTTTTATAAATTCTGTTCATATGGTAAAATTACGGTCAGAGTGAAATTAAACAGGCCGGTTTAAAAAAGTAAATGCATTGTAAATATTGATATAAATAGTTCGTGTCCTGTAATTCGCTTCGCGAAGGATTTTATCAAAAATCCAAACAGGCCACTACAATAAATTCAACACTTTGCGGTTACTGTCCTGAGCAAAAAATCGGCGAAAAATTTGATTTTCGGTATTTCAGGACAGTAACTAAATAGAGTGTCAGGACACAGGCTACTTGCATAAAATAGTTTCAGTACCTTCTATCAAAACAATGAAAGAAAATATTAAACTGTTAGTTTTTCAAACGCACTTCCTACTTGAACTGCATTGTGACCACAGAAAAGGCAGCGATTGAATTCCCGGGAGATCTTCGAACCGCATTTGGGACAATCAGCAGGGGCAGAGGTGAGTCGACCATCCAGTTTTCCATCACGCAGATCGATTTCGGTAATTTTTTCGGCCAGATCACGATCTGTTACTCCGAATTTTTCTTTAAGGATTTCCCATAAGGCCTGATTTGCTAAAACCATCTGGTTGAATTTTTCCTCAAGTTTGTCGGTTTTTATCTGCCTCATGTCATCGGTAAAATTCTGACGATTGTTTGTCATATCATTCACAATCATCGGTTCTCTCATGTAAAAAAAGATATCATCGGACATTATTTTTTCCTTTCTAAAGACTTGCGCAAGCGGTCATCATGACTTTTTGTATTTGTTGTTGCTTCAAAATCAAGGGGGTTTTCTGGCCACCAGTGTTTAACATACCTTCCACGGAGTTCTTTTCTAACAAAATCGTATGTATTTTCCCAGAAACTTGCAATATCAGATGTGATCTGAATGGGGCGATTAGCGGGAGTGAGGAGTTCGATTTTCAGAATTATCCGACCCTGAGCCAGAAGTGGATTTGTTTTGAGTCCAAAAAACTCCTGTATACGGGCGCGAATGACAGGTGCGTTGGGTCCTGTGTATTCTATCGGCGTTGTACGCCCGGACGGCAACTCCACAAAATCAGGTAACAAATCATCAATTCTCTTTTTAAATGAATACGGAAGAAGTGAAGAAACCGCTGTAAAATAATCTATTTTCTTAAGATCCTGAGCGCTGTAGCAGTTGGATAAAAAAGGTAAAAGCCAATCCTCAAGTTTGCTCATCAAAGATGCATCAGAAATATCCGGCAGGGGATCCGGAAAGAGATCAACAAAAGACGAAAGAAGCGAAAGCTTTGCCCTGAGATTCTCTGTCTTTTTATCAAATTCAGGAAGTAAATCCGGTTTTTTTTGAATCTCCGCAAGTAAAACGGATTCAGACCCCGGGCATACTGCAGTAGGTACTTCTAAAATGACAAGATCACCGATTTTTTTACGAGCCACGGATTTCACCCGTTTGGCGGATGGATCCCATATTGGTAACACTTCATCGGAAATAATGTGAGCCAGATCGTTAAAAACTGATTCCCTGCTGATTGGGCAAAAGAGGTTAATCACTGCATCCGGGCCAGAAATTTCCGCATCGACAGCAATTAAAAACTCCGGGGGATTGTGCTTCTCCTTGCGGAATGCGGCACCTTTGCCACTGGAAAGATGCCAGGAGTTTTTCTGCCCTTTTCTGAGCATTCCAATGCGATCAGTAAACGCATTTGCACATAAGACGGCAATTTTTTTGTGGTCAAACTCGGTTAAAGAAAATGAAGATTTATAAATAGTTTTGTAGAAGTTGGACGCTGACTGGAGAAAATCTGAACTTTCCTTATTGGCAATAGTTTCACTAATAACCTCCAGGAGGTTCTGCCGGGGATTTTTTCGAAAGATATCTTCATGTAAAGCTGAGGCGAGTAGAGCAGCTTCGGTTTTGAAACCACGGTCGCTACCATCAAGAAGAATTGACGCAATTCTCGGGTGAGCCCCGGTTTCCAGAATCTTCCGGCCTTTTACCGTAATAGTCAAATCGTCAGAAACTGCACCAATCTGTTTCAGAAATGAATAACCCCAGTCCACGGAAAATTCATCGGGATAGTCCGGTAAAAACAATTCTTTAATGGAAGAAATGCCAGCTCCTGCAATGGTGAGAGCAAGGTTGGAAACCTCCGTTCGTCGGATTTCAGGAATGCGGTTTTCCGTAAGATGATGATGCTTGTGCCAAAGACGCAAACAGATTCCGGGGCCTTCCCTGCCTGCTCGTCCTGAACGCTGAATAGCGCTTGAATGTGAAATAAATACTGTATCAAGAGACGTCAGATTAGTGTTCGGATGCCAGTTCTGTAGCTTTTCAAACCCACTGTCGATAACCAGTGCAATACCAGGAATTGTCAGGGAAGTTTCAGCTATATTTGTGGCGAGAATAATCCGGCGACGGGTGTGTTTCTCAAAGATCTTCCACTGGGATGTGATATCAAGGCGCCCATGAAGGGACAGAATTTCGAAATTATCAGATATCCTTTTTTCCATTGAAAATAGTGAGTGCAGTCTTCTGATCTGCGACTGACCGGGAAGGAAAATAAGTATGTCCCCTGTTGAATTTAGTTTGCTTACAAAATCATTTTCAAAAATAAAGTCTGATATATTGTACCTCGTGGGTGGTCGAGAGTCATCAGGAAGATATTGAATTTCAACAGGAAAGCTTTGCTTTTCATAAGTAATCACTAATGTATCTTCAATTCGTTCAGAGAGGGATTTTGTCTCGAAAAAGGCGCTCATAATTAGAATTTTGAGATCATCCCGGAAGTGCTTACGTGTAAATAAACAAAGACCAAGACCCGTATCCCCGTGGATAGAACGCTCATGGAACTCGTCAAAGATGATATGCGTGAACTTTTGAAGGGTAAAATCATTCAGAAAGTATCTGGATAGAATTCCTTCGGTTACTACCAGAATGCGCGTATTTTGCGAGGTAAGTTTTTCACCATGGATGTGATACCCCACCGTATGACCGACTTTTTCTCCAAGATTTGATGCGATACGATGGGCTACTGCCTTTGCGGCAATGCGCCGAGGTTCAAGCATCAGGATGGAAATTCCCGGTGAAAGTTTGAGTATTTCCGCTGGAATTACAGTGGATTTTCCACTCCCCGTCGGCGCAGTAAAAAGAACTACGCGGTTTTGAGAAAGTGCTGTCTGTATTTCAATTGCTGTGTGAAGGAGAGACACTGCAGGGGCTATTTCATTACTGCAGGCTGCATTTCAACTACAGGCTGCATTGTGGGAGGAACCATATCCGATTTTGCGGCATCGCCTGTCATTGGTGCGGCATCGGGTTTCGTTAGAGCAGGCACGGCAGGAGAATCGGGTTTCATCTCAGTTGGTGTAGCAACGGCATCTGGTTTCATTTCTGAGGTTGCAGCGGGAGGTGTCCCCGGAGGCTTTATGTCCACAGATGATTTTTTGAGCGCACTTTGAGCGCTTTCTGAAATACATTTGCGTAAATCATGTCCACATTTTTCTTTCAAACAACGGTCATAAGATTTTACAAGTTCCGGAGGAAGTGTACGAAGGGTGTCTTCACAATTACGGATAAAATCTTTCTTTTTCAGCAGCATAGCCCGGCGACCGCGGTCAGTAATCAGTGTCTGGTAACTGCAGTAGAAATACTTTTCGCAATATGTTTTTGGCTCGCTGAGTTTAAGTTCGGCACCGGCTTTAGGTTTTACAATTGTATCATCAGCCGATTTCTTCTTTTTATCAGGTGCTTTACAGGCCAGAAAAATAAAAATTGATGAGAAAATGAGGAAGTATGTATTCGTTTTCATACAGCCAATTTACAAGCTGAACAGGGATCGGTAAAGTAATTTTTTTATATTTTAAATTCGTTACCCAAAAACTCGGTTTCAATAATTTCAGTATGATAAAGTGAGCCTTTGAACCCAACTGCACGTTCGATTTCTTTGCCTTTTTTGAAATAAACAACCGTCGGTGTACCACGGATCCTGAGTTTGCGACCAACATCAGGATTTTCTGCCACGTTGCACTCGGCTACTTTCACTCGACCGTGATATTTTTTTGCAAGACTACTGATTATCGGTGCAAGTTGTTTGCACGGAGCGCATCCAGGACCCCATAGATCCAAAACTACCGGAAGATCACTGTTTGCGATTTCAGCGTTGTAGTTGTCGTCAGTAATTGATACCGGTACGCTGGTCTCGTCAATTTCAAGCCCAATTAATTTTTTAAACCAACCCATTTTATTCTCCGTTCATTCGTTCGTAATAAATTACTGAACTGCAATACTGAATAATCACCCTGAGGAATTTGTCAATAGTGATCACCGTCGTTGTAATTTTTTGAGTAATAATTCAGCTTCAGACATTCCGGGAAATACTTTTATTAAGCCTTGGAGGATTGAAATTGCTTCTTTTGATTGCCCATTAGATGCGAGACTTTTGGCCAGCATAAATCGGGTTTTGCCGTATCTGTCCGAAGGGTTTTTGTGGAAATAGATTCTGAGAGCGGGAAGGGCGAGGGCATATTCTCCTTGCTTGAAAAGTGCTTCTGCGGTCTTAAATAGAGCTTCTCCTGCATCAAATGGAGCAATTTCAATAAGTTGAAGTCCAAACTCTGCCACAGCTACATTATCATTTATTTTTGAAGCCAATTCTACTATTTTCAGGGAGGCACTGGCATCTCCTTCACTGTGTCTGGCGTATATTTTCAGATACTTAATGGCGTTTGTATAGTCAGACTTTCCATTGTACCAGGCGGCCAGTTTTTTTAATGTGGAAAGATTCTCGGGGTCGAAAAAATGAGCAGCCTTGAGGTTTTCAACATAAGCATTAGAATCTGAGTTGGAAGCATAAAGATTGGTTAGTACCTCACGGACTGCATAACCGTCGTGCCCAAGTTTAATTAAGTTTTGAAGGGTTTTCATAGCTTCATCAACTTTTCGGGTCCACATTTCATCCACTGCTTTAATCATCATTTTCCACGGACTGGAGTCAGGAAGATTTCTGGAAATAGCCTGAGATTTGTCCTTCATTCTGTTGATAAAGTAATAGAAAGCTAGAATTCCCCGGCTTTCGGCATCCTTTTTATTGATAAGTTGTTTCTCAATAGTTTTAAGTGGAATGTGAGATGCAAAAGAGGGATCAAATTGATTTGCATACAATTTCAATGCGCTTTTAAGATACTCTTTAAACAGGCGATCAAATTCCCGGGGCGTTTTGCCCGTGACTCTGGTAATCATTTGAGCAGTGGTAGCTCCCGCGGCGTATTCTTTAAGAGCTTGCCTGATTCCTTTCCATCCGGTGGTTAAAAGCATATAGCGGAGAATCCAGGTTGAATGAATATAGGCAGTGACCATTTCAAGGGAGCTGCGTGCGTGGGAAAATGAAGTATCAACATCCACGACTCCTTTAAGGAGATCGAGTTTGAGAGCCGCATACATGTTCCGGGACATCTCCCTTTTCCAGTTGTTAGAGTACCAGGCGGTTTCCAGTTCAGCTAAACCTTCCGTAAACCATCTGGGAACTTTGCCTCCCGTCATTTCCACATGAAAAGTATGGGCAAGTTCATGGGAAATAACCATAGCCCAGTTGGCTTTGGCAGAGGAAGGTGATAAAAAGGATATGACTTTACCGAAACAAACCCCTAAAATGCCCGATTCCACAGGCTGTCCCGCAACAAGAACCATGAAATCACCAGGATCTTTAAAAAATTCAATCCGTATCGGAGCTGGTGGCTCATATCCATAATGCTTTTTATATCTATCCCAGGCGGCATCCAGAACGGGAGGAACAAGTTCTGAAATAATCTTCCACTCGGATTTGGGGGCCCTGTAAAGGAAATTTCCTTTACGCTCTGAAACATATTCCGGAAGAATTCTGGTTTCATAAAGAGTAAGAATATTTGAAGCCATAACATAATCTTCTTCAATGCGGGCGGCTTCCCTTATGTAATAGATTCCCCCTTTTTCATCACCACTTCTAAGGAGGCATAACCCAAGCCATGCAAGCATGGGAGCGTTGTCTGGTTCAACCTTGAGACCCTGTTTGAAAACATCCGCAGCCATTTTGTAACGATGATGCCTGTTAAGTACCTTTCCAACCATGAAATAAAAACCACCAAACAGAGGATATTTTTTAGAAACTTCTGCTTCAATTCGGTTGTATTCTTTTTTATTGGCCTCAAGGAGAGCAACGGCGGCATTCAGAGCTAAAGAGAGATGGCTGTCAGGATAAATTTTTGTGGAGTTCTTTATGTGGGCTTTTGTTTTTACAAGATCATGATCATACAGGGCCACGCGCGCTTTTAAAATCTCTGCTTCCCATACATTGGGATTTATTTTCAGGGCAGTATCTGCAAGTTCAACTGCTTTTCCTTTTTCCCCAAGGTATGGATTATCAAAGAGAATATTGCCATAAGCTACGAGGACTTCCGGGTTCCATGGACTGATTTTAATGGCTTTATTAATAAGTCTTGCACTGCGCTGATGAAACTCATTGGCATGGTCATAAAGGGCACCGCCCAATAAACCGGGATAGAAAGAAGGGAATTTCTTATCGAGAGTTTCGAAAATTTTTTCTGCTGTATCCCAATCTCTTTTCTTTATTGCAGCCATTCCGGCACTGAAGAGATCCCATGGATCTTTTCCTATAAAATTTCGGGAGTAATCATCTAAAATCCGGTCAAACTGGCCGAAGGCGCCGTTTTTATTACCTTCCATCCAGTAAAAAAGGCCGAGCCAGTATCTTGCAAAGGAAATTGATAATTTTGATTTTTCGTATTTTTGCAATAATTTAAGAGCCTTAAGGTTCTGGCCTTTTTTATGAAGATCTACTGCTGAAAATACATCTCGAAAGTAAGTTTTTGATTTGTCAATAGATTTAAGACATTGACTGTTAAACTTGCCCATATGGAGAAGTTGCCAGGCTGAATGAGGATCTTTACTGCAGTTTTTCAACAGTGTTGCCGTCACGTTACGTTGATCAAAGCTTGGATCTGCGGTTAAGATACTGATTGAAATGATGAAAAAAGTCAGCATTGACATTGGTCCTTTTCTTTTTAGTAACTGTTTAAACCGAAAACGATTTAATTGACAGTTGCGAAGAAATCCCATATGGGGTAATCTTCATTGCCTTTATAATTTATATTGTATTTGCAGTGTTTTCAACTCGGTAATAAGGAGCTTTACAGATGAAAAAAATGTTGCACATGGGATGGCTCGTGGCACTTATGACTTATTCCACCATGGTTTCTGCCTGCCCTAAATTAAATCAGCAGAAGTTGCGGGAATATAAGATGAAAGTTACGGAAAAACTTGAAGCTTATGAATATAACGACGCCCTGAAGTTGGTGACTGACAGTAATAAATTTGCTACTGCCGAATGTAAAACCAATGAACATGCAATGGCACTTTTATTTTTCAAGGGTGTAGCGGAATTCGGTAATAAGAGCTTTAAAGAGTCCAAGGCTACTTTCCGGCAACTATTTGTTTTAAAGCTGGATTATCCAATTAACGAGAATGTTTCTACTCCAAAATTGAAGGCTTTTTATAATGCCGTTTTAGCGGAATATAAAAACGAATTAAAAAACAAAGCAGAGACGAAGGCAAAGATAAAAGCTCTTGAAGATGCTACGGGAATGCCTGAAGAACCTAAAGAAAATCCTGCTGTTCCCATTGAACACAGTCCTCGCACCAAGGGTTTTCGCGGTCGTCCGATTACGGTTTTTTGCCGTGTAAAAGATGAAATCAAAGCCGTTTCTGTTACTGCTTTTGTTGACGCTGAGGGGAAGGGTAACTTTAAAGAATTTCAGATGAAAAAAGTTGGAATTCGTCGTTTTGTTCTGACCCTTTCCGGAAAAGAGACTTCAACACCTGTTCTCAAATACTATCTCATGGCTTTCAACGCTGCAAAGAAACCCGCCGCAGCAAGCGGGAACAGCGCAAATCCGCATTCAGTGCCTCTTTCAATAGCTGACGAAAAAGATGGTAGTGAAACTGCTGATAAAAAACCAAAAGTAGACGACAAAAAAGTAGTTATCAAGGATCCCGGTCTTGGCGATAAAAAACCAAAAGAATCAAAACAGATTGAGGATGATGACGAAAAACACGTAAAACCGAATGTAATCGTCGATGAACCTGACGAAATTAAAAAAGCAAAAGCTGCTGCAAAAGCTCACACTCCATTTCACATGACCCCAAATCCTGTTTTATATCTCGGCGTAGGCTTCGGTGTTGGTCTCGGCTATATCAGTGGTGAATCTGAAGCTCTGAAATCTCCCCTTGAAGGCGGTTTCGGCATGGCTCTCACAAGCCAGGTTGAGCTCGGTTACATGATGGATAAATACAATGCTTTCACCGTGCTGTTCCAGATGGGATTTTCAAAAACCAGTACAAATATTCCCGGTCTTGACCAATTTACCAGCAATGATTTCCTTTTCAAATCTTCTTACCGCAACGATATGCGCTTTATTGCCAGATATAAACGATTGAGTCATCCTGAAAGAATTGCTACTACTCAATTTTCCTGGAGATATTTCTGGGGTATCGGTATGGGTGGCGGAAATATCCGTCATCAGGCTCCCGCCGAGAGTAACTCAGTTACATACGATGATACTCACTATTCCAGTGGTATCATGTTAAACCTCCATGGTGGTGCCATGATGTGTTTAACAGCCGCCTGTACAATTAACCTCCAACTTGAAGCTGACTACACAGCTGCTTTCTCCATGGCAGGTAACTCAATTCCCGCGCATTTAGACTTTGTATTCGGCCTTGGCTTCATTTTCTAATCTTTTTCATAAATATCAACTACTTTTAAAGAAATGCTTAAGGACAGAGCCGCTGATTTTGCCTTGCATTCCCCACTTCGTTGCGAAATTGCCTGCATGTTCCTGCTACTGAATACCTGTATCCCTGAAATTTTTTAACAGTGACTCAGGTGGTCAGGTAAACAGGATCAGGATCAGCGGTTAAACATTCAAAATCAATGGAAATTTACAAAGACTGGAAGCAAATATTCACTTTTTAGATTTCGAGCCTTTTACTCATGAAGGGTCTAGACCGCTTCCTGAGTAATACGATTGTTACTTAATTCAAAGAAAGCCTTCAGGAGAAAGACCCTGATTGTCCTGTTACTGCTACTGATTTCCTGTTTACCTGAATTTTTTTACAGGGACTCAGGTAGTCAGGAAAACAG
>JAHJMN010000194.1 GCA_018821305.1 Myxococcota bacterium | reverse complement strand
TCTATGTCCAGGGGCGCGGATGCTTCCGCATCCTTTACCCACTGGCTATTGAAGATGGTGTCATTTCATGACGTGCGGAATTGGGCCGAACGGCCCAAATCCTTGGGAAAAGAATGAGAATAAGAATCGATCCATCTCTGCGCACTGCCTCCCTGCCTCCCTGATTCCCTGCCTGCCTGCCTCCCTGCCTCCCTGCCTCCCTGATTCCCTGATTCCCTGACCGCCCTGATTCCCTGCTTGCCTCCATATAAAACAAAATCACTTTATTGCAGATTTCCATATCCATGTCAGGATTTGCATGAGAAGATACTGGAGCGGAGGATATCCATGAAAATATTTATTAAATTTTTACTCATTACGGTTCTTTTTATTTCCGGATGTGATGATTCGGATAGTGAAAACAACAATATAAACAATACAAATAACTCGAACAATGGGGGAAAACTACATGGCCCCTGCCTTGAAAACGACATCTGTGACGAAGGCCTCCGGTGTGTTTTAGACATCTGCGAAGTTGATCCGTGTTTTGATTTTTCATGTCCAGAAAACGCACACTGCACCTTAAACGGCGATACTCCCCAGTGCGTATGTGATGAAAATCACTTCATTTCCCTCGATGGAAACTGCAATGCAGGTGATTCCCTCAACCAGCGTGAATTCTTTCAGTCCGTTTACCCGACTTCCCTGGAAGATCGTTACTACTACCTTTATATTCCTCAATATTATTCACACACTGAGCCTTCAGGTCTCTTAGTGGACCTTCACGGAACCGCTACAATTGAACCGGAAGTCGCCTATGGACTTGATTATGCAAAAGATGCCGCATCAGAACTGGAGTTCATACTGCTGCGACCGCGATCACGTTCTTCAGAAGAAGGTGGTTACACTGTTTATCGCTGGGACCAGAACTTTGGAGACCCTCAGGCAAACCATGATTTTATAAATGATCTCACCGAAGACATTTCCAATCGCTACAATATTGACCCTGAGCGCATTTACATCATGGGGTTTTCATCGGGCACAAACCAGACTTCCATTGAACTTATCGAAGGTAACGGTTATTTCAGCGGTTTCGGGTTTATCGGCGGAGGAGTCTGGTCAACCGGCACTCTGAATCCCGACATGGGCCGAATCTACCTGAATACTGGCTTCCGGGATTACATGAGACCCTATCATTACGAGCTCGAAGAAAGGCTGGAAGATGCAAACTACCCCAGTGAAGTAATTTTCAGCAGAGAAACGGATGCGGGGCATGAACTTTATGATATTTATTATGAATTATTTCAGTTTCTCGATGAAGGCACAAAACCTGATGAAGGAACACTTGACCAGAACTGGACACAGACAGCATTCCCGGAGAACACAAGTCTGCTTTCAGTTGGCTCTACACCGGACGGAACACTCATTGCCACAGGCAGCGACAATAGCCTTTTTATGCAACTTACGGATAGTTCATGGCAGGAAATTAGCATTTCCGGGACACCGGCTTTCCATGGCCGTGCTGTTACTTCGTTTTGTTTTACTACCGACGGCACGGGCCTTGCCATCGGCGAAGGTCAGTTCCTGAGGTCGTTTGATTCGGGCACAACATGGCAACATGAAGATTACATTGATGAAATCGGTTCACCAGTTTTCGGTTATCAATACCTTAACTCCATTGCATGTCACGAAAACAGAGCTGTAGCTGTTGGCTTCTGGTCCGCGAGCACATCAATCGACGGTGGAAACACATGGACAACTGCTTCAATACCCACTTCTTACGGTTATGCAGCTCAGGGTGCCTTTGTTTCTTCTGGCAATGACGGAACTTTCCTCGCTGGTGGCTACTACGCGTATCTTGGAGTTTCTTCCGATGGTATAAACTTTTCGGGCTCGGAAATTGATAGTTACTCAACGGCATCCTGGTTTTACGATGGTGTTAAAACTGATTCCGGCCGATGGATTGCAGTGGGAGACCACGGAACAATTATCATAAGTGATGACGACGGTAATAACTTCAGTTGTTCCCAGTGTTCCGGCGATTTGGCCATTTATGCTGTTGATTCCTGGGGTTCTAAAGTAATTGCTGCAGGCGATGGCGGTAAAGTCCTGCTTTCCGAAGATGACGGCAGTACATGGGCCGACATCTCCACTGGTCTTGACATCATGATAGGAGCTGTCTACTGGATAAACGAAACAACAGTAATTGTTGCGGGCCAGAACGGAACAATCCTCACACGAACCTTCTAAACTGCTTCCTGAGTAATATGATAGCAAAGTGATGTCATTCATGCCTGTGTGATTACCCCGGCACCGTCCCGGCTCTTCCGAACCGGGCTGGAAAGCTATCGCCTGTGTGGGCACAGGCTCATGATCCACGGATTCAACGATTCAACGTCGCATGGGGATTCAGGGGGGATGCCATTCAGGTTGATGTGATTACCCCGGCACCGTCCCGGCTCTTCCGAACCGGGCTGATAAGCTTTCGCCTGTGCGGGCACAGGCTCATGATCCACGGATTCAACGTCGCGTAGGGATTCACGGGTGTGGTCATTCAGGCTAATGTGATTACCCCGGCGCCCACCAGGGATCCTTGATACCGCAGGCATCTTTGATCCCTTCGCTAAAATGTGGAACCTGCGTTGCAGGTTCTTTTTCCGGTGTTTATTTTGGGGTTGTGCAGGTTGCATTCAGGTTTGTGTAATCCCGTTTTTTATTATCCGTTCATTCAAGATCGATGTTTGGATTCAGGGGGGATGTCATTCAGGTTTATGATCCGTTCGTTCAACGTCGCGTGGAGATTCAGGGATCAAGGTCATTCAGGCTGATGTGATTACCAAACGTCGGAATTTCCGCGTTCGCAAGAACGCCTTTATTTAGCCCAGTGCTTCAGCTCTGGGATCTGGCGTTTATTTCCCTTTCCTTTCCCCCTTTTGTTGTGCCGCCTGCGGCGGCACAACAAAAGGGGGAAAGGATTCGTGCGTTTTCCTACCCGGCTCTTACGAACCGGGCTGGAAAGCTGTCGCCTGTGTGGGCACAGGCTCATGATCCACGGATTCAACGTCATCGTTTGGATTCAGGGGTGAGGTCATTCAGGTCTATGTGATTACCCCGCCAAATCCATTTTCTTTTTTCATCATTTACTTCACTTTTTACCTAAGAAAGTATAAGGCTCCCTCGAACCCATCATCCTCGAAACCTCCCGACCCTTCGAATAGATGCGATAACCCGAAAAGTGGTCATTGTTCGTGAGAATCACTGATTAATGTTCACTGGAAGTGACATTTTACCGGGGATTTGGGAGTCATTGGGGCCACCATAATATATTACACTCGTTAAATAAACCTCGTTCTTTTTTGTCCCATGGTGAAGGATTTTTTTGTGTAAAGAGTTTTTCTTTTATACAACCATTTTTGTAGTATTTATGAGAACTTAGAATATTTTTAATTTTTACGTATTGCTTATCATATGTGAGAGATATTGGATTACTGAAATAATATAATCTTTTTGAATTTGAAATAATTTCTTTATCAAAATAATAGTTATTGTCAATATTCAGATATATCAAATTTTTAAAGTTTTCGATGTTTATGTGAGGAAGTTCTGGGACATCTCTTTCAAAAGCAATAGAGGTACATTTAAAAAAAATATTATTTAAAGTCTTGAATATCAATCTGTTAAAAATATACGCGTAGTTATGATGTGGAGATTTAGAATTGTACAATAAACAATAATAATTTTGAAAATGCAATACTATATCTTTATACTCTGAATAATAATTGAGGACTTGATTTTTTTTCTTTAAAATTTCAATTTGATGGATTTGAGAACATTTTTGTAAATCTTTGTAAATCTTATTTTCTATTTTGCAGTATGTAGGTGTATCAATAAGTAATAAATCTTTATAATGCTTGATAGACTTGGAATGGGATATTCCAATATCACGAGTAACAATAGTTTTTAACTTAGGGAAAGATTTGTAAAAATTTAATTTAAAGTATGAAGCACCTTCTAAAAAGAATAAGTTTTTCAATGAACAAAGCCTGTCTCTACCGGAAAGTTCGTAGTTTTTTATGCTTAATGTTTCAATATTTGGAAATAACTTTTTTATGTCCTCAACGTTAACTGTAAATTCATATGAATACAAATTCGAATTGTATTTTTCATTCACGAAAATTGTTTGATGAAGGTATAAAGAGTTTATTGAAGAATACTTAGTATTTTTTAAATCAGTTAACCGTCGTATTTTTAAATGCTTCAAATTTTTTACTCTGGATAGATCTACTTTTTCATATATTATAGAATTACATATGTCTAATGATTCAATATTAAT
>JAHJMN010000193.1 GCA_018821305.1 Myxococcota bacterium | reverse complement strand
CAAAAACACTCACCTTCAAAGTAAACGCCCTGCTCCTGACCCCTGTTTTCCTGAATTCCTGTCTGCCTGTAATTATTATGCAAGATTGTATTTATTGACTAATTCACTCGGAAGTTCACTAACCGATCAGCATTGGGTCTAGATTTCGATACTTTTACTCATGAAGCGGTCTAATTTTCAGGATATGCTTCAGGAAAGAGCCCCTCTATGGCATTCCGCTGCGCGAAATTGCCTACCTGTTTTCCAGTTACGGCTACTGATTTCCTGTTTAACTGAAATTTTTTAACAGGGATTCAGGTAGTCAGGCAAACAGGGTCAGGATCATGGCGTAAATATTCAATATCATAGGTAAACTACAAAGACTGTAAGCAAATAATCACTTTGAGATTTTGATCTTTTTACTCAGGAAAAATTCTTTAACAGTAGCCTTTTATCCAGAGGAGTTTCTTTTAGAATCTTTATCGTTTTATCCACTGCAAATCCATCTCCATACAGGTTGGGAGCATTCCGCATTTCAGACGCAATATCTGAATTATTTAAAATTGACATTAAAACACCGAAGATTTCTTCCTCTTTACATTCTGTAAATTTCACATGATTTGTAACAGCACGCCCTGTCTGCCTGATTCCTGTATTAATAACTGGTATGTGAAGATAGGGAACTTCCAGAATCCCCATGGATGAGTTACCTACAAGAACCTCAATATTCCTGAGTAAATTTACAAAAAGCTCATCGGGAATAGTACGGAATGCTTTAATTTTTCCATCTTTTTCCCATTTGCTGATGATAGAAATCATGGCGTGAGAACCAGGATCCGAGTTCGGATAGATAGCCACAGTTTGATGACCTGTTTTAACACAAGCTTTTAATGTTTGTTCAATTTCATGTCCAGCTTGCTCAGGTGAAAGACCTGCCGGATGCTGCAACACAAGCACCGTAGGCTTGTCTTCAAGCCCAAGACGCCTGAAAAGCTCTGATCTTTCAATAACGGGAGTTGTTCGATATCTATCCTGCCCAAGATGACCGACAATGTGTACGCGCCAGGATTCCTCACCCCATCGAATCAGCCGTTGCTCCGAGTCTTCAGTTATTGTCAGCATAACATGAGCCATCTTTGAAATTGCGTGCCGCACCGTATCATCGGCGGTTCCCATTCCAAGATCACCTGCAGCATAGTGAAATACAGGAATATTCATATACGTGCCTGCAAGGGCCATTACGGCTGCTTCTTCGCGATCACCTGTAGTAAACAAAATATCTGGGCTGAAACTCTCACAGGTCTGTATAAACAGGGGCAACTGTACCCCGAGAGATTTGATTCTTGAGGATTTTGAATCAGAAAATATTAAATTTTCAATTTTTGCAGATATCTGGAAATCTTTCTCTATTATCTCAACCATGTTTCCATGCATTGGAGTCAGGTTAGCTCCGGTTGCAATGAGAATTAATTCAAGTTCATCGTCATCACGGATTGCCTCTAAAAGAGGTCGAAGGAAAAAAAACTCGCTCCTGATTCCTGTCATCACCAGTATTTTTCTCATTGCTACCTCCATTTTTTGTATTATCGGCATATGGATGCTATCTGTATAGTTAGTTCGTGTCCTGAAATTCAATTTTTATCAAAATTGAGCATGTTTAGGAAAACATGCTATTCAGAACACTACAATAATTTCAAGGTGTTAAAAATATTACTAGTGGCCTGTTAGGATTTTTAATAAAATCCTTCGAAGCGAATTACAGGTTAGCAATTTGGCAAAAACCAAATGCGATATACACGGACAAAGTATTTATCATGAAAATATCCACTTTTATTTTTCTTTTTACCTTCATAATTCTTCTTCTGCCATTTCCTGATTCCAAGGCGGCTCCCAAAGGCTGTAAAATCCTGAAAAATGGACGTTTATCCTGCAAGATCAAAGGAATAAAGAAAACCAACATTCCAGTTTCTTCGAAAAAATCTATTAGAGAAACAGATTTATACCCATGGAAGGCAATATCAAAAATAAAAAAAACGCTTTCCATTGGTTCATGCTGGCATGGAGCTCTCCATCGACCGGAAAAGATAAAAACTAGAGGTCGTGGATACGGTGTCCTCCCGAGGACCGTTAAGCGTGGCCACGATTGGGGAACTTCCGAATTAATTCGCCTCGTGAGAGATATTTCTGCGGCGGTGGCTAAGGCATATCCTGGTTCTCATCTGGCAATAGGAGATCTCTCCCGCCAAACAGGTGGTTTTGCTCCCGGTCACCGCAGTCATCAAAGTGGTCGCGATGTTGATCTCGGCTTTTATATGATTAATAAAAACCATAAGTATATGAGAGTTCATGATAATTTCCCAAGGTTCAATACCATTGCCCGGGGTGAAGGTCCTTATAAACACTTGATTTTTGATCTGGAACGAAACTGGGAACTGGTAGAACAACTTCTGAATCACCACTCAGGTGTCACACTTATAATCGTTGATAAATCAATTAAAGCCCTTCTGATTAGTTACGCTGAAGCCGTTGCGCGCCCACCGGCCCTCATTGCAAAAGCAAGAAGAATCATTCGTCATGCTTCCTGGCATGAAGATCACTTTCATGTGCGTATTGGATGTCCCGCAAACCAGCCCTATTGCAAATAATTTTCGTCCAGGTTTTCAGTTATTTTTCGGTTCAGAAGTCCACGGCCAATGGAGAAAACCGTTGCGGTCTATTTGAATTGAAGGCCAAATAGGCATGCAGGAACGTTTATGAAACTCTGCATTGATTTATTTTTAAAATCATGGAAACTTCATTTATCCGACACATAATTGCAATTTCTGCGAAGTCGGAGAAAGGATTATCATGGCAAAAGTTCTGATTGGAATAGTTATTGTTGCAGCTCTGGGGGCCGGAGGCTACTTTATTTTTGTAAAGAAAAACCCTGAAAAGGCTGAAAAAATGAAAGAAGATATCGCAAATAAGGCAGCGGAAGCAGGGAAAAAAGCCAAAGATTTCGGGAAAAAAGTTGGCGAAGATGCCAAGGAACTCGGAAAAGACATTGGTGATAAATCCAAAGAACTCGGGGGAAAAGCCAAAGATTTCGGGGTAAAAGTTGGTGAAGATGCCAAAGAACTCGGAAAAGACATTGGCGATAAATCCAAAGAACTCGGAAAAGACATTGGCGATAAATCCAAAGAACTCGGAAAAGACATTGGCGATAAAGCAGTTGATCTTAAAGATAAAACCGGCGAGCTTCTGGAAAAAGGAAAAGATAAGACTGTTGAAGGGTTTGATGCAGCAAAAACAAAGGCTATTGAGATTGCCAAATCCCGAAAATGCCCCAAAGCTTATCGACAGCTTAAGAAATGCTACCCAGACCACATGAAGGCTTTCGGCAAAGCAAAAGCTCTCAGTAAGTGTTCTTTTGCTGCCTCAAGCGGTAATGAGAAGTTTTTAAAGGGTCTTGATTGCCTTGATGAAGCCGCCGATTGCGAAGCCATTAAAAAATGCGTCCCCACAGCCCAAATGGACCTCCTGAAAAACTACATGAAATAATATACTTTTCCGATTTGTATAAATGTCAGGCTTTTTCTACGGCTTTTTTGTAGGGTTCTACCATTTTGGGAATCATCTGTCGGTTTACCTGATGGCGAATGAATGGAATGGATAAAGCAAGACCCACAGCGGAGTTTATCAGTCGTTTCTTTATGTTTTTCTGTGGGAAATCATAGATTCCATTTTTAAGGTAGTATTTATGATCACTGCGGAAAAATCCACTTATGAGATAGACAAAATCCCGGAAAAGCTTCATACCGGCGACTTTGTTAAATGTAACCGTCTCATAATCAGGCTCACTTGCCATTAAATGTGCCCGCTCAACTACCGCAATCAACTCTTCAGAAAAATTCCGGCTGTCCGTTGCAGTGATGCTTGCCAGACGTATTTTTCCAATGTCAGAATAGGCTTCCAGCAGTTCGCGCAAATGATTATTAAGAGAAAGCTTCCCATCTAAAACGAAAGCAACCGTTTTCCCGGCGTAGACTGGTTTGTGCCCTTGGTAAAAACACCTGTCCTGAAAGATTTTCCACATGGAAGAAAGATAGGAAGTTGGCGAAATGGCACCCGTCATAAAAATAATGTCAGCTTTAGAAATGTAATCATCGAAAAGGAGGTGGAAATTATCCCGATAAGAACAGACTCCCTCATAACCGCAGATACAGCAACCAGTACATCCTCCGGCTATTTTTGATTCACTGAGATTCAGAATCTTTACACCAGCTCCACCGTTTTTCTCGAGCCAGTGAACTATTTTTTCCGTACCCGTTCCTTCTTTTAAAAAATCAGTAATTATAAGGATATTTTTATCCGTGATACCTGTGGGGGTTTTCTCAGGAAGTACAAAATCTGGTAGCGTTCCGTCAAAATCCGGAAACTTTCGTCCAATAGTATGGCTGGCCCCTATGGAAGAAAACAGAACTTTAAAAAATGCCTTCATCCGAATTAACTGTGGCTTTTTAAATAGATCTTCCATTTCAGCGCTGTAGCCTGGAAACCAGTTCATACCCAATCGCTCGCTCACCGCTTGCAGGTGTTGCATGGCGGTATGGTCAAAAAAATGGATTGAAGTGAGGAGACAGCTGGCATTTTTACCTGAAAAAGCATCGCCAAGTGCCCGATCACTGAAAACCAATTCCTCAAAAGCCATCAATTGACCGGGAACAGTCAAGTAATAAACGGGTGTAGACCACAGGACAAGATCCGTTCTGGCAAGGGAATCTGTGAGCGCTTTTTTGCTTCTCTTCATGAGATTTTTATACACTACATTATAATATTCGAACTCCACCTCAGGAAACATTTTTGCAACCATTCTCACATACTGCAGAGTTACTGAGTTTTTTCCCTTGGGACTCCCGTTAAGTACAGTGATATGCATAAAGCCTCCTTATGATTATCAAAACTGTATGCCGATATATCCGACATATTCTTTATTGTTCTTGATTGTATTATTTACCGGGGGTGAGATATTTTGCAAGCCATTTATGCACTGTATTCCACCACAAAATACGGTTTGCTGGCTGGAAAACGAAATGGTCTTCATTGGGGAAATAAAGGAACTTACTCGGAACCCCAAGTCGCTGCAGTGAAGTGAAGAGTTGCATTCCCTGATCAATAGTGACGCGGAAATCTTTGGCTCCATGGACCACAAGAGTCGGCGTTTTCCAGTTTTGAACATACTGATGAGGACTCCACTTGCGGTAAGTTTCACGATTTTCCCACGGGGTGCCCTTGTTTTCCCATTCCGGAAACCATAATTCTTCAGTAGAACCATACATTGATTCAATATTGAACACGCCGGAATGACTGATAAGGCATTTGAATTTATTGTTTTTCGTGCCTATCCAGTTGATCATATAACCACCATAACTGGCTCCTGCAGCACCAATGCGGTTTTTATCAACCCAGGGAAGTTTTGAAACTTCATCAAATGCCGCCATAATATCTTTATAGGGCCCACCACCCCAATCTCCCCGGATGGCATCCTGGAATTTCATCCCGTATCCCGTTGAGCCATGGAAGTTAACCATTACAACAACATACCCTGGAGACGCAAACAGTTGACTGTTCCATCTTGGATGGAAATCATAACCAAAAGCCCCCTGGGGCCCACCGTGAATCAAAAAAACTACCGGGTATCGTTTCTTTGCATCAAATGAAGGGGGTTTTAAGATGAGGACATGAACTTTATCACCACCAGAACCCTTAACCCACATTTCTTCGGCATCATTCATTTTAACAGGAGCCATAAGTTCTTTGTTTATTGCGGAGACTTCCACCAATTTTGAATTGTCCCGAATAACTGGGCATTTACCAGCTACTGTTTTGCAGTCCGGATCTTTGATTGTTTTTCCATCATGAAGGTAAAGCTCCTGAGGATAACGAATCGTTTGATTTAAAATAAGCAATCTTTTCCGGGACATAACAATAAAATCAGTAATAAATGTATTTTTAAATTCAGGCCTGATTGTACCGCGGAAATCAGTGCTGTACATGTTGATACGGCCCTTTTCCTGAGTTGTGAAATAAATTCTCTTTTCATCCGGTGCAAAGGCATACTGCTGAACACTGAGATCCAGACGATCCGTCAAAGGTATAAGTTTGCGAGTGCGGCGATCAAAGAGAGTCAAAACAGCTTTATCCGCTTCATAACCTGCTCTGGCCATAGACAAAAATGCGATATAACGGTTATCCGGACTGTAAGCCGGCGAAAAGTCATTTCCTTTACTTTGTGAAACTTGATGAGCATTCTTATTGCGCGACCGGTAAGTGAAAACGTCGTTATTCGTGCTTTTTGCCACAAGACGATCTGTATTCATGACAAAGGAAATTTCTTTTCCATCGGGGCTGATTGCATAATCCACCGCGCCACCTAATGCGACAGGAGGAACATCACGGCCCCACACATTCACTGCAACTCCCATTTCAAAACTGACCTGCCCGGATTTAACATCAGCAGTGAAAAGCTGGTTAATATTATGATTTCTCCAGTGATTCCAGTGACGGTACATCAGTGTGTCAAAAAGTTGAGCCCCTGTCTGCTTTTTTGCTGTAGCTTCCTTTTCGACACATTCCATACTCATACATTTTTTATGAACCGATGAGTTAAAAATAATTCTTTTTGAATCCGGTGACCAAACCAATGGAGCGGACACACTTGCGTAAGTATCGGTTACTTTTCTTGTCTTTCCCGATTTAATATCCATTATCCACAGTTGAGGACCTTTTTTATCTTTGGGTGTGTACCGGATAAAGGCCAGCATTTTTCCGTTGCGGGAAACCGCCGGAGCCCATTCCTTAACTCCTGCGGGAGTAATCCGCACTGGTTTCAAACCCTTAAAATCAGTTTTAAATATTGCGGTATCGCTTGAATTTGTCTTTACATCATAAGAAGTTACCGTAAAAAACACCGTTTTATAGTCCGGTGTGACTGCTGGCAGAAAAACTCTTTTTACTTTCACAAGATCTGTCACCGTCAGAATTTTCCCATGGGCTGGCACAGATAAAAATGCAGTAAGTGCAAAAATTAAAAATTTCATGATTCCTCCAGTTTTCGATCATTTTAAACCAAAAGACGTCTGGTAATTCCTATAGTCTCCGGTTCACTGACCGATAAATAACATTATTACGAACTGTCGTAAACCAGACAGTTTGTTACTGTCCTGAAATAAGAAATTTTATCGAATTTCTTCGAGAACCGAATTACAGGACACGAACCAGTCTAACTCTGAAGTAACGATAATGAATTTCCAGCGCATTTCTGTACAATTATTAGTTGGCACAGTACTTTATTTCGTATCAGGCTGCGATTATCTGATGCCCTCACACTCAGATCTGATGGATTATTGTACAGATCAAACTGGTAATTTCCACTTCAAAGCACTTGCTCCACCTATGGAAGGTTCCGTAGAAGTCCTCCCGGGGACAGAATATGAAGTACTCGCCTATAAAGCCAATGTATATATTGGAGTAAGCGATGCAGGAGATCTCGCTTCCACTGGGGTCTTCATTGTTAATTATGGAACAGCAGAACCTGCAGTCGTAATGGATCTGTTTCACGCCTGGCTGAATTCAGAAGGCTATTGTGAAAACGGTTGCGAAGAAAAACCATTTCAAAAGGGCCTGAATAACGGGATATCTCTTTCCTGGAAATATGAGGAATCGGGCTATTTCTGGTATGCCCGGGATTACATTTTTGGAAGGGACCAATCGACGTGGCACATTGCAATACACAGTATCAGGTCCATCGACAAACCTGAACTTGATATTATTATCGAAAGTTTTACCCCGGAACCACCGCCGGAAAACGCTGTCCGCTGTTATGCTGACGCAAATGTACCTGTTTATAACATTCAGGAAATGTTTGGAGGCAGCAATTGATCTGGCTTGCTCTGGCTTTTATTTTTGGTTCTGCAGTGGAGCTTGATGATCCCAAATTAGCAGAATTGGCAGTCCTTAAATCTGAGACCAACCAGATCACCCATCATTTTCCATCCATACAGATAAGTTGGACGAGGGGCTCCCCTTTTAAAATCAGTGAACCTGTAACTGAAGATATTTTCAGTCTAATCGCATTTCCCCTGAGTTTTTCTTTAAGATTCGGACTTTATACGGAGCTCGGAATTATGAAACAATACAGTGGGGGACATTTCGTTATCGGACTTGCGGCGGGCTTCCAGAAAAAAGCTCCCCTTCACTTTTATGCAGATTTTGTTTTAAGTGGGGGGGCGTATATCATTGATGTTTATGGTTCTTCCAATATTTTTCCCGTTGTAAAGACGGGGGTTCGCACGGGACTCGGGACCGGCTATGGACGTTTAAATATATCCGCTGGTATCTTTGTTGATCAGATTATTCTTTTTATGGAAGGACAAAAAACATCTACTTTTGCCGGTCTCGAAATACGCATAGGAATATAGACCGCTTCCTGAATAATACGATAGTAACTTAATTTTAATAAATGTTTCAGGAAAAAGACCCTGATTTCCTGATCCTGTTACTGATTCCCTGAATATCTGATTTTTTAGGGAATCAGGTAAACAGGGAGCAGCAGGTCGTAAACATTCAACATCAATGCATAATTACAAAGGGTAGGATGAAAACAAGCACTTTTCATTTTTTGATCCTTTTATTCAGGAAGCGGCCTTGAAAAAGGTAATTAATCAATTTTTTCGACGACGCATAAGAACCAGATGAGCTACACCAACGCTTAAAAGATACATTAAAATAAGTGGGACAGCCATCATAACCTGCGTCACAACATCCGGCGGAGTTAAAATAGCAGAGACAGTAAAGGCAATGACAACAAAATACCTGAAAAATTTCATAAGTGCCAGTGTTGAAACTATCTCACTTGTTGCCAGAAAATAAACTACCAGTGGGAGCTCAAACACAATTCCGAAAGCCATCAGAAGATTGATCATGAGCTTGAGATACTCACCCATCATAATTGTAGCATTCAAAGACACTGCGGATGATCCGTCCGCTAATACTGGTGTGTAATTATACACTTCCTTTATAAATTCAGATATATGCGGAATCAGTTTTATATTACCGGGAGATTCTGCGGCAAAATCAATAAGAAACTTAAAACCATATGGAAAAACAATGAAATATGCAAACAAAACACCCAGAATAAAAAATATAGCCCCGAAAAAAGTAATAAGAAAAACAAATCGTTTTTCTTTCACTTTAAGCCCTGGAGCGATAAAAGCCCAAAGATTATAGATTATTCCTGGAACAGCAAATAAAACACCAGCCCGCAGAGAAAGCCACAGATAAGTGAAAAATGGTTCAATAGGAGAAGCAAAATGAAGATTAGGGTTATCATTCATCGCGGGAGATAGGGGCGCTACGAGGATCTCAAACAACGGCTCTTTAAAGATAAATGCAGCTGTAAACCCCGCCACCAGCCAGATTAGAATCAGTCTTATCCTGTAAGCCAGCTCTCTGAGATGAGAAGCTAGAGTCTGCCTCGTATCATCCATTTTTCAACCCGATTCGCTCCATGACTAGCTGTAAATCAGCCCAGGCATCGCGCTTTTTTTCAGGGCTACGGAGAAGATATGCTGGATGGAATGTGACCAGCAGATCAATTCCTTCGTATTTATGAAAAGATCCCCTGAGTCTGGTTATCGAATCTTTTGTGGAGAGAAGAGATTGTGCACTTACTCGCCCGAGGCATACTATCAACTTCGGCTTTATAATTTCAATCTGTCTCCTCAAAACAGGAATGCATGTAAGTATTTCCCCCGGCTCAGGATCACGGTTTCCCGGAGGCCTGCATTTAACAATATTAGCAATAAAGACATCATTGCGAGTCAGTCCCATTGCCTCGATCATGCGGGTCAGAAGTTCACCACTTTTTCCAACGAACGGCCTTCCCTGCCTGTCTTCATCAGCCCCAGGGCCTTCTCCAATAAACAGGACTGAAGCGGACTGATTGCCTTCTCCAAAAACGAGATTCTTTCTGGTTTGACTTAGACCACATCGTTTACAATCACCCCATACACTGCGCAAATCATCTAGATTTTCAATACTCCCCAGATTTTCTGATTTTATCTTCTGTATGACAGGGCCCGATTCTTCGGGGAGAAAGTCATCGTCGAAATCCCCTGGAAAATCAGGCATATCCGGAATTTCACCATCATCAAGCCACGGGGGCATTTCCGGCATATCATCGCCTTGGTCATTGTGAACATTCTCATTAACCAGGGGAGTTGAAACGGATTCCTTAATAATATTTTTATATTCTACATTCTCAGTGGGCTTTGACTCTTCGGAATGCGTAAGTCTGACAGCCAGAGCTTCTTTTAATGCCGCCTTAACATCCATACCGGGGGGAAAATCCGAAGTTGAATGAAGAAACCGTGCATGATGACTGTAATATGTTTTTAAAATGCCTTGCCAGTTCATTTTTTCCTTCACAAACGATCCCAGACTGCCCAAACGGCAGGTTTTAACAGCATCTGTAAATCTTTTGTTTTAATAGCATACTGTATATATACTCGATTTCCCTCACCGTGAACAGAGAGACCCTTCAGCAGTTTCATCAGTTCTCCGGCAGTGTAAATACCGTATTTTGAAAAATTTATCACTTTAACTTTGATTTTGTTTATTACTTCATCAGAATCACTGGCTGATTTCAGAGTGAGAACCCCAACGAGATTCATCCATGATCCGGAGAAATATACTCCTCCAGCGATACTTACAATTTTCCCGGGAGATTCAGGGGTCCAAACTGCAAGACCAACCGGGAGTTTTTTGATCCACGATAGAGAACTTAATGCACGGGAAATCCTGAGCCAGTTTTTCCCACTTCCCTTTTCTTTGCCAGTGTACACATCGGTACTGTGGTAAACGACGTCTTTATTTCCGCTAAAAACCATGTTTTTTTCCGGTCTCAAAATGCATCTATTACCACTTGTAATTTCGTCAAATCCACGAAATCCCTGCCTCCAGTTATCATTTTTTTCTTCAAGACCCCGGATCATCCATAATATGCTCTTGCCCTGATAAAAAACACCAACAGAACTTGTAATCGTTGAAAATTGTACATTTCCCGGTTGATGTATTTTACGCATAACTTTCTCAAAAACATTTTTTATGGATGCCTCTGTATTTACCGGATCAAAGATTACTATAAGATCTGCATTATCAGGAATCCACTTGAATGAAGGACTCAACAGTTCAGATTTAGCCCAGTTTGGGACGGACTTTGGAGCTTTTTTTCCACTACAGGCGGAATTCAGACATATTATTGAGAGAAAAAGGCAAAATTTGGCGTTCATCAGGGGAGTTTATTGCATAATATCGCCATCAATACAACAGATTTTAAGTTTAATATCATATGGTTTAAAAAAATTACCTTTTATAACAACTCTCAGCTTGACTCAAATATTCTGTTAGTATATAAACCTTCGCTGTCAGCAAGGGAGCCATCCCTCCCCACTGATGATGGGCGTATAGCTCAGCTGGTTAGAGCGCACGCCTGATAAGCGTGAGGTCGATAGTTCAAGTCTATCTATGCCCACTGATTTTACGCTGATTTTCTTAATTCAGTGTAAAAATCAAATCTTTAGGCTTCATTCATTTTATGATTGAAGCCTTTTTTATTTTTGGTACTTTTAAATTAATAATCATGCATCTTCCAATTCTAATTTTTTTATTGCTGTCTTTTTCCTGCTCAACTACTGAGCCTGTAAATTACCCAACACGTTCAGAAAAAATAAATTTTTCCTTTAGCGAATGTCGGGACAGAGTTTAGTTGTTCCTGTATCACAATTAAGCTCTATGAGTATTGGGAATTTTCGAAGAACATCTGTTCCCGTCGGCGTCTTTGATATGAAAAAATTAATGCCAGGCGCCAATATTGGGGGATTTATCTCTCTAGAATTTTTTAAAAATAACGCATTCACTATAGATAATCAGAAAAAGATACTGACAATTGAAGCCGATTCAGCTCTTTTCCGAATAAAATCAGCGGGGGTAAAAGTTCCAATTTCAGTAGATAAAAACGGAATCTCTGTCTCAATACAAATGCCGCTGATACTCCCAAATGGAACTAAAATCTCCGTAGTGGTAGATTCTGGAAGTCAGGCCCTCATATTAAATGACCACTTCTTTGATGAGTTAAAAATCAGTAAAAATAATAAAAATGTCAAATACATGGTTGGCAAAGATGAAACCGGGCAGCAGTTCCGTCGTATTTTTACTAATTTGAGAGGAAAAATCCACGTTCCTTCTCACCCGGAAATAAATGTTGAATCCATCAAAGTAATGTTTCAAAAGATCATTTATGATGGCTTAGCAGGTCAGTTTTTTCTCAAGAAGTTTATAATCACTTATGATCTTAAAAGGTCATTAATGATCTTCCGCAGATATTAGACCGCTTCCTGTGTATTACGATTGTAACTTAATTCAAAGAAAACCTTCGGTTGACAGAAAATGCAGAGCAATATCCCGGATAAAAGACTAATAGACTTATATTTATTGATGAATCTGGATACAGGCTGGGAGGCACACCGAGATACGGATGGTCACCAATTGGACAAGATGCCTATGGAAGTCATATTCAAGGGAACTGGACAATGATGACAATGATCGGAGCCATGTCACTGGACGGATTCAGAGGATTTATGAATATTGATTCCGGCACAAGTAAAGACGTATT
>JAHJMN010000192.1 GCA_018821305.1 Myxococcota bacterium | reverse complement strand
TAAACATGCTCAATTTTGACAAAAATTGACTTTCAGAACACGAAATAACCTTGCAAAGTACAAAGAGCGTCTGGATTCAGAGCTTGCAATCATAATGTCAGAACGAAAACCCGGAGACCGCTGGCTGGGAGTCGAAAAGATAAAGAAAGTGAGTCCCTTCTCCAGTCCAAAGACAGACAGTCCTCTATGGCGTCTGAAACCAAACTTCCTGTCAGCAGAAAAACCAAAGCGTATTGAGATGTGGAAAAAGTGGAAATATAAAAAATCAACCCGGGTGGGGGATTTTGCGGAAAAAGTGGAAATCCTTCCTTAATTTATCCGTGTCTCTCTCGAGTACGTCATCGAAATATCCCCACCCTTTGAGTAGAATCCTGTGTAGAAATCAGGGTAAAAACCCCTAAAAACATAACCCCGGACGGTTAATTCCATCCAGCCCGTAACCGAAGCCAAAATCCGAAGAAAACCAAAAACCCCTAAAAACATAACCCCGGACGGTTAATTCCAACCGAAGCCAAAATCCGAAGAAAACCACCAACTGCTATTCACAATAAGCGTACTCAATATCTTCAATAATTGTTGATTTTGTGATCTGATTGATTTCATGAAATGAGATACTTCTAAAACAGTTAACCTTTAGAATAGATTTAATTACAGGATCAATCATATCTATATGAAGCAACATGCTTGGTTTTACTTCCAAAGAATAGGGACCACCATTAAAATCTCCATCATAAATAAAACAGCCTTTTGTAAAAAAAGAAGATGGATCTTTACTACTCTTAATAGTGGAATAGCAATTCATTTGTGGAAGTTTACTTATATATTTTAAGACAAGATCAAAAATCTTTAAATTATTAATGCATGATAATGGAGCATAACTACCACCTGCAGTTAAAAAAATTCCAATGTATCCATATTTATCACATGCTGGCCAATCATATTCAGAACCCCAAATATAGTCGTTATTTCTTTTCATTAAAGATTCCATATTATAAATATACTCTTTCTATTTTTTAAAAACAGTTTTCTTATCAGGGAATGCCCAGCGTGGGTAATAAACAGAACATCGTTCACAAACTGGAACATAGCTTGTTTTCGTGTGCTCCTTGAGTATTCGAGGTCTTTTTGCTCTAGTGATTCGGGTTCCTTTTGCGACAGAGCCTATTTTGGATTCAACAACTGCTTCACAGCACATCCTTAAATTTGAATCTGATGCTGCAGCAGTAACTTTTCCAGTATTCACATTGTATCCACCAACTACAGCTGCTGGTGGACGTTTTCCAGTTTTTTTAGCTTCATTTCTCAATTGTCTAGCTAAGGCATCCCTTGCATTATCTGCAGCTTTTTTAAGCTTACTTGTATATTTGTTGTAATCAAATTTTATACCAAATACGGCACCTATAAATGTCGTAGCTAAATACAATCCACCTTTAGTTTTATTGCCTTGTTTTATTTCTTCTGCACCAGCAGTTACTCCACGACCAAAAAAATATCCAGTTGCAAAGGAAAATACTAATTTACCTAGTATTGAAGAAGAGCCAGCGGTTAAAAAAGATAATCCCATCATTGTACGATCGATTACCATTTGGATTAAAGCTTTAGGATTTCCTTCATATTTTTCAAAAAAAGCCTGCGGATTGTTTCGTACAAGTTGTGCATCTTTAACTAGTTCCTTATAGGCCTTTGCTATATCAAGTACAAAATCATAAGTACCTTTAGCAATGTCGCCAAGAGCACCAGAAACTTGTTTTGCAAACCGCTCGCTCCCTTCATATCCGTTGCCATGATTGATTTTACTTGTTACGGTTTGCTGATTTTTTCTAGACTCAGGGCCGGCAGATTGAAGCCCATCCGGATCCACGAACTTCCACGGGTTGTTTCCGGCGTAGTGGTAGATGTTCTGGTCTTTCTCCGCATTCTTCGCTGTGCTCACGAGATACAGCGGGTCGGGGCTCAGCCACCTTCCTAACTGCGGGTTGTACCACCTTGCTCCGAAGTACATGATGCCGAGATCTACTTCGAGCTCTTTGCCTGTGAAGCCGTAGGGATCACGGAAGCCGGTCTCGCTCTTTTCTTCTAGAGTG
>JAHJMN010000022.1 GCA_018821305.1 Myxococcota bacterium | reverse complement strand
GCTTCAATGGAGCCGCTTCTTTTCAGAAGCGGAAATTAAATTCTTCACGTACAATGGCATATTGCAAATACCGCTTCAATGGAGCCGCTTCTTTTCAGAAGCGGAAATTCTTTATTTTGTGCCCAGATAAGTTCACATACCTGGCTACAATGGAGCCGCTTCTTTTCAGAAGCGGAAATCAGCTCCGGAATAAGCTGCTGTTTTCATGGTTCCGCTTCAATGGAGCCGCTTCTTTTCAGAAGCGGAAATTGGCCGTTGCAGGTCGTGTCTACTGGCCTTGGGTTTTCGCTTCAATGGAGCCGCTTCTTTTCAGAAGCGGAAATGGTACGACTTACGGAAAAGCCGGCAACGGATCAGGTGCTTCAATGGAGCCGCTTCTTTTCAGAAGCGGAAATAATTTCAGTAGGAGTGAGGCCGATCCGCCCCGCGTTGCTTCAATGGAGCCGCTTCTTTTCAGAAGCGGAAATTAAACGGAAAGTTAGTCTTAGATCCTGATTGTATAGCTTCAATGGAGCCGCTTCTTTTCAGAAGCGGAAATGGGTTTTCCGCGTCGTTTAAATGTAACTGAATATCGCTTCAATGGAGCCGCTTCTTTTCAGAAGCGGACGCGTTCGTAGAACGCCCTTAATTAGCCCAGTGCTTCAGCTCTGGGATCTGAAAGGCTACGCCCCCCCTCTTTTTCCAGCGCCGCCGGAGGCGGCGCTGGAAAAAGAGAAAAAAACGCAACATTTTATAAAAACACCAGAAAATAAGCGAAGGAGGTAAATATGTCACATACCTACAATTGCAGTTATAACCACATCGTATTTTCTACAAAGGACCGGAAATATTTAATAAAGGAATATTTTCGAGAACAAATGTATAGAATCATAATAAATGTATCGAATTCGCATCGATGCAAGATCCTCAAAATAAATGGTATTGAAGACCATATACACATACTGGTTCTCATGCATCCATCCATCAGTAGCTCGCAATATCTACAAATAATAAAAGGAACATCATCGAGTTGGGTTAATGAAAAAATCAAACCATCTTACGGACATTTCAGTTGGCAGGAAGGTTATTCAATATTTTCGGTGAGTTATTCGAATCTCGAATCAGTTGAAAGCTATATTGAAAAACAGGAAATACATCATATCAACAGCACATTTCTATCCGAAATAACGTTATTAATCGAATTAACAAGTAAATGATATTATAAAATATTGAGCCACAAAAAGCCCCGCCACAGGCGGCACTTTTTGTGGCTCAAAGGGGGGGAGGAGACATCCTCTACCCAGCGCTGAAGCACTGGGCTAATTAAGGGCGTTCTACGAACGCGGAATCCGATAAGAATCCTTCAACCATCCAAACAGTGCTTCAAAGGAGCCGCCTCTTTTCAGAAGCGGAAATTTCCTCATATTATAAAATATTGAGCCACAAAAAGCCCCGCCACAGGCGGCACTTTTTGTGGCTCAAAGGGGGGAGGAGACATCCTCTACCCAGAGCTGAAGCACTGGGCTAATTAAGGGCGTTCTACGAACGCGGAATCCGATAAGAATCCTTCAACCTTCCAAACAGTGCTTCAATGGAGCCGCTTCTTTTCAGAAGCGGAAATATTCTTACATTTAATCTGGTATTCAGGAAGACAGCCCAAACTATAGTCACTATTCAGTTTTCAAAGAACAGAACGACAGAACAATTCTCAGAAAGCAAACTGTGTCACCATTCGGACAGGAATGTAATCATCGGTAATCATTGGGACTGTCCTTCCTGATTTTATGCAGGTTTGTTACTTGTTTTTAGTCAACATCCATTCTCCATTACGAAAGTTCCGAGACCGAAATGAGACAGTGGTCCGACGGCAAATGGGCCCTCCAGTGGCGTTTTAAAAGTTATTCGAAAACCATAAGCTGAAAGAGGTTTTGCATCTTTCTGACGTTTGCGCGTAAATTTCCACCAGTCATATTCATGAGAACCTGGATATTTATCAAGTTTTTCGATTTTTTCCGGCATCGGAAGGTTGTGGTTCTGAAGTTCTTTAATAAGCTCGGACTCTACCCATTCCTGATAGTCGCCACGCCCCTTTCGCCAGTGCCTTGCGGTAACAAAAGGAGTGTGTGAAATGAAAATCTGGCCTTTCAGATTCTCAGATTTTTCACTTTCTCTGAAAATCCGGACGGGGATCATATCAATGGAAGGACGACCCTTTGTAGACCAGATACTGCTGAGGTGATCCATAGCTTCCAGTTCAACTGGCTCAAAGGGTGCTTCAGATTTTACATATATATGATCAATGTATCCGTCCCGGTCTTCGTCAACGGGTAGTATGAAGGCATGAATATGATTTTCCAGGGGCTCACCTTCAGCATTTTTTCCACTGAATCGAGTACTTACCGCGGATAATTCACCACCTCCCATTGCTTTTGAGCTACCCATCAATTTTTTGCGTACGGTTTCAGCTATTTTGACGGCATCGGTAATAGGAGGCAGAGCAGTTGAGACAAGAGCGTATTTTACTTGATACACATCAGAAGCAACAATTGCCGCTCTTTCCGGTGGGATCTTTTCTCCCGGCCTTGGTCTGTAATATGTCACATACCGGATGCACGGATGGGACGACAGAGAATTGGCCTGCACTTCATCCGTGGCCATAGCCAGAACACCCAGCCACGAGAGATTGGTGAGTTTTTTACCCAGATTTGGCTGCACTATACGCAGGTAATCACTCTTTGTAAGTGGAAATGCCATTTCGATTTTTTCATAGTTATCAGGAATGTTCGGGACAGGAATATTTGCGGGAAATGCGGTAATTTCATCGGGAGTAAAATCCCTGTTAAGTGAAATGCTTACCCAACTTTCAGAACGCCCCAGATAATTGATTTTTGATAGCATTTGCTCAAGAAGATTCAGATCCTCTTCGTCAGGGCCTGATTCAAAAACCATCTGAAGTTTTGTTCCTTGCTTCATTGTGATAAAGGCATCAAAGACTTTTTTCTTGTCCTGAATATCATAAGAGTTCTGAGACAGAAAAAGCCTAATGTGTTTTGAACCCACGGGGTCGTACACATATGAGCACTCGGAGGTAAACATGAGAAGTAAATTTTCCAGCTTATTATCATTAACTTCCGGAAAATATCTCTTTGAAACCGCATATACCGCCCGGGCAAGCCTGAATGGTGAAACTGGCCACTCAGGCACTCCCTCGTTGACATTCCTTCCCCATGGATTCGCATGGTATCTTCCATTCAGGAATTCAATTTCAATGGTAATCATGGTTTATTCTTCCTCGGATTTCTTGGCCTTTATCTTTATTGTGCATTCGAGTTCAGTTACTGAAGGTGCTGCAAAGTAACCCGAGCACTTCGCGATTAAATCCTGGCAGCTTTTCATCAGTTCAGCAGAGGATGGAATACCAGCAGGTCCTTTAATGTCTTCTTCAAGATAAAGGTCGCAAGCTGTTCTCAGACGCAGACCCTTTTCAAGGAAAAGCCTGATTTTAAGAAGAGCAAGGTTTACAAGAAGGTCTTTCTGGACTTCTTCAAGTCCGAGGTTATTAATCATATTCATATCAATGTTAAAGCTAGCAGTAATTGCTCCGGCGGTGTATTCCGTCCGCGAGTATGGGACGTTTCCATAAACGTCTTTGTCATAGTTAGCTGATCTCAGTTCCCCTTTGGGATCCATTGCATTGTTCTTTACTCCGCCGTAAGCTGCTTCCCGGATATCTTCAGCTTCAATGAATGCGCTGATAATACGGGGGAGCTTTATTCTTCCATCTTCAACGTTGGACATAAATATACCATGGAGAAGAGAGTTGATATCATATTTGAAAAGTGTTTTTGCCACTTTCTGCCAGTCAATCAGAAGACCCCGACGATAACCCATCTCCTCGGTAAGCATCTTCTGAAATTCTTTTGAACTTTCAATAATGTATGGGCTGTTTATTCGATGCGCTTCCACAAGAGAAGAGGTCCATGATTCCGCTTCACCCACGAGATGTACCCGTATCCAGCTCAGGCCTTTAAGTTCATCGATGAGGGTTCCGTCGTGCTTAACGATGGTTGCTTCCAGACGGTTTGCCATGGACTGGGTACTTTCCACTAAAAGTCTACTGCTGCCATCGCTGAGAAAATAAGTGGCAGCTCCGATATCAGGAAAACCCGTGGGCTGGAAACGCTCGCCCTGAACAGGTATGAGTTTCGCACTCATAAGAAGTCTCGGCATTGATTTAACAGTTGTGTAAATATTGGTCATGATTCGGTGTCCTCCTTTTTAGACATTTTGATTACTTTTCCGGTTAAGTTGTATCGGTTGTTTTTCCCCGTCGTGACGGGAATTATTAGAGTTGATAAGAGCTTTTCTGGAGATACAGAAATTGAAAAATCTACGTTATAAGCATTAAAACCGCTTGTCCGCAGTCTCCGGACTGCATGTTCAAACGCTTTATCGGGTTTTGAGGATGCAAGCAGTTTCAGTGGCGCCGTATCGAGAGGGATGTTTTTGAGACTGCTGTCCGTGCTGTAGAGCGTTTTCATAAGACAGTATTCCCTCGGGTAGATCATTTTCGGAGCATACTGCCTCAGTTTTGTATTCAGTTCGTAGATACCAGCTTCATGTTTTTCATTGGACCACTCAATTATTGAGAAGGCGAAGAGTAGATCCATAAACAATTCGGTGTCGACTCCGCATGTCATGAACCAGACCGCATCGGAAGGGTCAAGTCGAAGAGCTGAAAACAGAGGCGGTGAATTCAACTCAAACCTCACAGCGTCAAGCATTCGCCGCTGGAGAACGCTCCCCAGAAAATCATGTACTGTTGATTCATTGCATTTCTGATTTCGGTCAGAATCTTTAGCCCATTCCCAGGGTTTTGAGGGGGAAACGCCGGATATGTTTGTCCTTATGGGTCCGACTTTTCCGCTTCGGCCGATAGAGGCAACAGCTGCGGCAAGCCTTACTTCAGGAATTTGAAGGCCGCATTTTATAACCCATGCAGGGGACAGGCCATAAACGGGTTTGGGAAAAGTGGTCTTCAACTTATCGCTTCCACGGGCAAGAAGTCTTTCCATTCGGCCCACATTGCGCATGAGGTCTAGAAAGGCACCTTCAGACAAATCAACGGTTGCCTGAAAAAAGGCTTCTCCGAGACGTCGAAGAGCAGAAGTCCAGGATGCTGGAGGTGACTTGAAATTCCGGGAAAAATAGTCAACTATGCTTTGCATTTCATCAAGAATGCGTACATCAGGACGATATTTTACAGGGAATACCCCGTTATCCTGAGCGATAAAGGCTTTTCCGCGTCTTTCCAGAAATGAATACCTTCGAAATTCCGAGATACCACGGTCAACACCAAGAAGAAAAATAGAGCGAATAAAATCAGAGCCATTCTCAGATTTTCCACTACCGAGGGCACTTCGTCCTTCTGCAAAGAGATGTTTAAGCTCCGGCCATGTAACGGGGTTTTCCCACATGGGAAACCACAATTCCCCGCGGGAGTTTTCCTCGGCACTGCTTGTATATCCGTAGCTTGATTGTCTTACGCCAAACGGAATACTTAAAATTCCCCAGGAGTCGCTTTCATTTCTGCGAACAATGGAAGCTGAGTGAACTAATGCCCCTTCCATAATAAAAATGTAATCCCAGGGATTAATTTTGATATCTTTATTAACAAAGCCATGACCCTGATTAAAACCGCCACTGAGGAACGGATCAAATTGACCAATACTTTTTACGATAAGTGAGTTGGTGAAGGAACCGAAAAGGCTGTGGGCAAGTAGTGCCTGCGTATCCAGCTTTTTAGGATTAGGATTGATTATTAAGGATTCAAGGTAATCCATAAAATTACAACCGAATTCGAGGTTGCCATCGTTTCCTCCACTACCGACAAGGAGATTGAAATGCTTCTCTCCCTGAGAATCAATGAACACCGAAGTATTCATCCATGGAACGTATGAATCCGGTAAGTTGGACCTCATGGCTTCAATAAGGTCGGTTTTCATGACTTCCATTACGGTCTTCTTTTTATTTTCAAGTACCTTAACGGTTTTTATTTCAACAGGCTGCTTCAGGCCGTGTTTTTCACAAAGACCATTCAGGTAGGTATCAATAGTTGTGATTACTTCCCGGTAGTCATTGTATCTGGGGTGAGTTGATTTCCGCAGGGCATCGAGGCCGGGAGGTGGCGATTTATCATAAAATCCACTTCCACCGTTCCATGGACTGCAAATTGGTGATGGTGAGTATTCGTTAAGGAAAAACTCGACTATTTCGTTCTCTGAAAGGTTCGTATCGAGGCAGAAGGTTGAATCTTTCCAGAATGCTCGGATATTACGGTCTTTCTGAATTGAAAGAATGCGGAATACGGCCAGAGCTTTCAGGTAGGATGCGAGGGGTGTTGATTTTATTCCGTTAAGAGAAATTATTGTCATCGGCTTGCCCTCCAGTCGCTTATTCTTAAAATAGTTTCCATAAATGAGAGTTTGACGGGGCCGTACTGCTCAAGGAGTGAAAGTGTGCGGGAAAGCCAGCTTTCTCCGGAATTACCGCGGCCAAGTTCCATATATTCGAGATTCATTTTCGTTGGAGGGAGTGTAACTCCATTGGGCAAAGTAACTTGCGGCAGGATATCGCCATCGTATACTCCCCGGGCAAAAAGTCGACCATCATCGGGAGGTATCTCCGTTGGCATTGAGCGAAAGGACATTCTTACTTTCCCGTGGTGGGCTGCTGCAAGATAAACTGAAAGATCGCTTTTGCCATTTTCAAGCATGGCTATGGCAGAAGCCAGTTCATGCCGGAACCCGGGTCTCTTATATCTCTTCATGGCAACCATTTTCGCCCAATGAGAAAAGGAAGGCGGATTAACGACTGCCTTCTGAAAAACCTCATGAGCTTTCCCGGTATCGTGGTAGATGGCCGCTTCGTGCAACGCAGCCAGTTCTTTTTCATCCAGATCAAGATTTTTAAGATTTTTCAGCAAGTTATTGAGTTCATTGATGACTTTTTCCGTATGCTCTGAAATAGTCTCAAAACGCCCTGTCTGTGCGTAATTATCCGATGAGTCGTGTTCCGCGACGGACCTTGGGATAATTTTCGGAATATCCTTATCATTTTTAACCCCCGTATAACCAGCTGTTGTCGAATAACCACCCTCATCTGCATCAAGTAAAAGCATCATTCCCGGTGCCGGGCGATAACAAGGCTGCCACAGACCCTCGAGGTAGTTCCAGGAGAAGACACGCCTTTTTCTGGTGTCCAAATCTGCAATAAGGATGTTTACAAGTTCATCTCTCGCAGGAAGGCCGCAATCGGGTGTTTTTTCGTCATTTTCAAAGTGGTGGAAAAACACAGAGACACTTCGGTCATCGGTTTCACGTATATATACTGAAATATCTATGTGCATGCCTGAAAGATCCGGTGTTGTGTCGAAAAGTTCTATAAAATCAGTTTTCCGGATAATTGTTTTTGATGGTTCCCTTTCAAATGAACGTCCGATAGTAGATATGTTTTGTATTGAGAAATCCGTAAGATTTTCTATGGTTTTGATTGTGTACTTATAGTCGTTCAGGTCATATGGCGGGAGTTTTGTCGCCTGATCGAAGTTATCAGGGACATCAATAAAGTGGATACCAGCGGTTTCATGCTCTCCATAGCGATTGAGTCGACCAAGACGCTGAACCAGACTTGACCATGAACTGATATCTGTAACCATGTTTTTAGCACTGATATCAAGACCGGCTTCAATGACCTGAGTGGCAATACAGATAAGGTTAGAGTGGTTTTTGCGATCCAGAAGTTTCTTAAGGATTTCCTTCTTCTCCGGTGGCCGGAACCGTGAATGAAGCAGGAGAATTTCAGGTGCTGATTGGTCTTTTTTATTTTTAAAAAGTTTGTTTATTTCGGCGAAAAGCTCCTGAGCTCGTTTAACTGTATTGAGCACCACTAAAGTGAGACTCCCGGGCTCATGAACTGAATTGACAATTTTATCTGCAGTTTCCTTAAAATCTTTGAAACCGGAGAGAAATCCAGTATCCGGGCGGACTTTCACTGCGTTAAGCCTTGGTGTAAGGGCCTGAAGATCCGACGGCGGAAGAGTGTATTTGTTAAGATTAAAAACTTTATGATCAACGGTTTTAAGCCATTTGGGATCCAGAGTAGCACTCATCCAGATGGACTTGCAGGGAATAGCAGTTTTTAAATTTTCTCGAAATCCTCCGAGCTGGCAGGATGTTTCCAGCCCGGTTCCCATTAACTGAATTTCATCAAATACCCACAGACAATCATTGTTAAGCAAACTGAAGTGGAGAGGCCAGCGATAAGGGCTCATGGAATAGCCTCTCATTAGAGCGCGGGAAAGCAGCATATCCTGAGTGCCAATTACTATACTGTTGTATTCAGGGTATGCGTCCCAGTCATTATCCACATCGCCACCGAGAAGTGTATAAACGGCAAATCCTGTCTTATCCTGTCTAATTTCAGAGTCATCATACAGGCCCAGATTTTTAAGAAACTTTACAGCATTATCCGCTGTCTGTTCGACTAAAACCCGCATGGGGAGGCAATATACAAGTCTTCTGGGTGTAGAGTCTTTGGATTGGCTGTTAATACGCCGCCAGATCCATGCGAGTATGGACCCGGCAGTTTTTCCAAGCCCTGTTGGTATCTCCAGAATATCAGGGAGATCTCCCAAAGTAGCGATCTCCTTTTGCCAGCAATAAGGATCTACTCCAGTAGCTTTTTTGAAAAAGTCTTCAAATGATTGATATTGCGTCATATTCAAGCTCCACTTTGGTTAGAAGAATAATTGAGTCCAAATAATCTGATGTGTAAAGGCATTGAGATAAGGGTTTTTGACATCAGTTGGTGCGTTTTTTTTATTTTTTTGGGGGAGGGGTGCATGCTGCTGTATTTACAGGTTATTGTGCGTTGGGGAGTTTTAACGGTATCCATATTTGTTTATGTTCCGATCTTTTTTTGCCAATTCCAGATGATCTTTCTGGAGTTGTATTTTATTTCCTGCAAGTACAGGTAAACACCTTGGATGATTGGTGTCAATGGTTTTTGCCAGTGGGAGTAAATTTGTACTTTTATAAATTAGTATGGCTTATTTGGTGTGTAATTACGAGTGTTTTCAGGTGAGGGGTTGTGGGAGTTGTTTTGTTTGATGGGGTGGTTTGTGGGCGTTTTCGGGGTTCATGTCATTTGAAAATAATGCAATGGGCTTTCAGGTGCTCGAAGGAGCATGATGAATTCCAGATGATTGGGATTGTTTCATGTCATTTGAAAATAATTGGTTTGCGGGGTCGGGGGAGGGGTTAAATGCTAGATTGCGGGGGTTGGGTTTTCTGGGGGGTCGTCAATGTCTTTTGTTGTACTTGACTGGACTGTCAGTTTGCGGACGTCGGGATGCGTGCGGCCTATGACGGCGGCAAGGGTTCGGCGCATCATTGTTAACTCTCCGTGGAAGAGGGCTTTTGATGTGTTAAGGGCTTCTGAAGCGGCTTTGAAGTTTGAATCGGCGTTTTCATATTCAGTCCATTCCTTCATTGCCGTCTGCCAGGCGGTGGAAACATTGTTCATAATGTCTTTTGCCATTGTGTTTGTTTCAAAATCCGGCTGCATCTGCACTTCTTCCATCATGATGTCAGTGAAAGTAAGAGTGTCATCAGGAGTAGTTCCCGTAAGATTTGTAAGATTGATTTTAAGATGCGGGTAAATGTTGGAGATCATCGGAACGAAGCTCCTGAGGGCATCTTCGAGATCACTTACAGCGCCAAGGCCTTCTTTACGTTCCTTGCTGCGCTCTTTGTATGTAATCATGTAGTTTTGCGCATCATTGATGAACTTGTTTGTTCTTTCCAGAGTGCGTTCACGTGAAATGCTCATGGCTGGATGAGCATTAGAGTGGCGTTCAATGACTCGGAGGAGGCGATTCGCCAGACGTACACTTTTATCGGTTGAAAGCATGAATACTCCTTAATAGATGCCGCTTAATGGCATCAATGTTTGGCCCACTCGTGTAAGTACGATTGGATTAAAATTTTGTTGAAAAAAAGTTATTCAATGATTTTCAATTGTCAACATTTTTTTCACGATGGAAACATTTTTCTTATGTGCATTCTTTTGTGCCATCGGTTAATCTGCAGGTGCCAGTAAGTGTGCAGCGTATTCAAGGTTTCCTGTATAGAGGCGTAAAACAGCATCTTGAAAGTCATCAATCACATTGTAAAAGGTGGTGAGCGTGCGTTAAAAAGTAGTGCACGAAACATATTTTTGGGCCGACGGAATACAAATTTATGTGGACGTTCTGTTAAGTATGGATTGGCGGAATATTTCTGTGGGTCGACGGTAGAAAAAAATGGGTCGGCGAAAAGAATTTCTTTATATAAAAAATAAAATTTTTGGTTCAACGAAGAAAAAAAATGGCTCGTTAATTTATACAGTATGTATCAAAGGCTAAAAAAAATGGGTCGAGGATTTGAAAAATTATGTGGGCGTTATGAAATGTATGTCGCGACGAAATGTTTTTCTGGGTCGACGGAAGATTTCCATGGGTCAACGACAGAAAAAAATGTGGCGAGGAAAAATTTCCTTTATATAAAAAATAAAGTTTTTGGGTCGAGGAAAGAAAAAAATGGCCCGTCAATATTAAGAGTATGACGCGAAAAATAAAAAAAATTAGTCGACGAAAGTTTTCCGTGGGTCGACGACGGAAAAAAGTGGCGCGATGATGGAAAAAAATCAGCGGATTGATCGATTTCCATGGGTCTTCGACGAAAAAAAATCTTGCTGTGAATTTTTTCCATGGGTCTGAAATTTTGGATATTTTTGATGGTTGTAATGATTTTATTGGTGTTTTGGGGATATAGGTATTTGAATAGTTGAACTTATGGGCTATTACAGGCGTTCTTACGAACTCGGAGGAGGTACTTGAAAACACCCCCCAGGTTACCCCTCAGGTTACCCCCCATGTTCCCCCTCAGGTCAGAGAACTTCTGCTTGTTATGAAAGGGGAGGCGGGGCGTGACGAATTATTGTCCGCTCTTGGATTATCTGACCGGAAATCTTTTCGTGAACGCTTCCTTAAACCGGCTCTGCGTGCAGGGTTAATTGAGATGACAATTCCCGATAAGCCCAGCAGCCCTTTACAAAAATACCGCATTACACAAGCAGGTCGTCTTGTGAAGTAGTTCGTGTCGTTCCTTTTGGGGTTGGTAGATGGCATTCGGGGTTGCGTAATTCCGTGTTTTTTATGATCGGTTCATTCAAAGTCGAATGGGGATTCACGGGTGATTGACGTTTCTGGAAAGGGATTTGCTTATTTGCTGGCTAGGAGTTTTTGCATTTTCTGGAGCCATTCGTCGGAGCGGGACAGGTAGAACGCCAGGGCTCTTTCGAATTTTCTTCCTACCAGGCCTTTCAGGAGCATCTGGCTTACGAGGTGTTTACATTTCAGTATTCCCGTAAAAAGAACGAGGGATTTAAGTTCGGTTTTGCCCATCCGGGATGATTTTATTTTCATAGCTGATTCCGCCCGGGGCTGGTACATCCAGAAATAAAGCAGGTCGAGGGAGTTGATTACCATCTGCTTGAGAAGTTTGTGATTGGTTTTTTGAAGGGTTTTAGCAAACTTTTCCGGGTTTGCCATCAGTTCCTGGATGTCGGTTTCCGGAAACTGGAGCTCAAGAGAGTTGTAATTCTTGTATATATGCTGCAGCTTTTCCCGGTAATCGTTCATGCGAAGTTCGAGATTTGCACGACGATCTGCACTTCCTTCGATGATTGCGGCAACCATATCAGAAGCAAATTTGGAAATTACTGCCGCCCACAAGAACATGGCTGCCTGAGCTGAAACAATGGACGTGCCTGTAGAAAGTATAATTCGTAAAATCAACCAGTTTAAAAATATGGCCACGGGAATCGACAGGATAGTTCTGAAAAAATTCCCGATGACGGCGGCCATGGGCAAGCCCCGGAACAGGTTGTGACTTGATATGTAAATTCCGTTTGCGAGAGCCATGACGCTGTACAGGGCAATTACGTTAGTGGCAGGTGTAATCCCCATGGAACGATTCAGTAACAAATCTTTAACCAGAAAATCAAGAAGGGGAACTGAAAAACCAGTAAATAGCAACGAATCGCATACTCTTGACCAGTTGACGAAGTCTTTCCATTCAAGCAGGGAAGTGCGGAAAAGGCCACCGCCCCCAACGACGGATTGAATAATGTTGCGGCCCCCGGTAATTGCAAACCATATGGGCGCTCCGAACCAGGCAAGCACCCACCAGCTTTTTGTAAAATAGAAGGTTAAAAAAGCAGGAATAAATCCAATGAGGACTTTAGTGGCATTCAGGATGCCGCTGTTTATATAATTCACCGTAGAAATTCTTGATGGAGGCGTTTCCTTCGTCATGAACCCGTTAACAGGTTCTCCGGGCATTCCTCCGAGGGCAGCAATATTGCCGTCGGGACTTAAAGTTGTTGTATTTGAGCCTGAACTCCAGCTTGTGGCCTTGTGTTTTACCCTCGAAAGGCTGGTTTTCATTTCTGAAGCCATGCTGAGGTCATATCGACGAAGGGATTCTTTATTACCAAGGACGCGACAAGAATGAAGAATTGGGGTCGTTACGACGGGTAAAAGCCGTGCGGCGTTTTTAAGGATGGCTCTTCGCGCACGCCAGGGTATTGTTGGCAGGACGACCATTCCCATTCCCGGAGTAGTTCTGCTTCGACCGATGGAGTCCGTACCCATGCGGGAACGCAATCGCTGATGTTGATAAAATGACAGCAGTTTCGGTAGATTTCCAAGTATTTCCTGTATCCGCGCTCTTTGATTTGTCCCTTCGATTTTATCCCGCTCGGTGGCTTTAATCAGTCGTTCTCTAACGATGCGTTTCAGTTCAATAACATTCTGATTATTAATTATCAGGCGGATGTTATTAATTTCAACTCGGTGTTCCGTAAGGTGATGGGCCCAGTCTTTGGAGTTGTAAATCTCGATATGAGTAATTCGGCCGCCACCGTCATATAAAACCTCAAGGCAGTCAGCTTGCGTAAGATTCGAAGGATTCAGCGTAATACGACTTCTGCAGGGAAGGGTATCAATTAAATCGAGAATCTCGGAAGTGGTCATATTGAGTAATTGTGGCACTTCAACAACTTCCGAGGGATGAGACAGATTGCACACTCCGGGATTCAGTTCCGGACGGAAATAAAGCTCAACAAGTTTTTCAGGTATAAGAGCATCCAGTTTTTTAAGATTTTCCAAAGCTTGAGAGTTTTTTGAGTCTGCTGCAAGGTCTTTTTTTAACTCGGTAGCACGGGATTTAACGGCCGGGAAAATGGATTTATGAATAAATTCAGCTATATGAACTAAAGACGGGTGTCCTCGATCCACAAACGTATTAAACATCTCTTCCGTAAGGTTGGAGGTAGGGATCCCGTATTCTTTTTCCAGGGAAAAACGGTGAACTGAGTTGTAACGTTCAAGAAGTTGAAGAATTACGATTTTTTTATATTCACGAACGCCCCTGCCAAGTTGCATGAACTTTTCAACTTCCGGTTCATGGAGAAAATCCACAAAATCGCGCCAGTTGAAAAAGCCCATGGGAGACCACACCAGTTGAGCATATCGGTTGTGGAGTTTTGCCGCAAGTTCCACACCAATGCGCACTTCGATGCCCATAACCTCAGCTGCTTCAAGAAGTTCGGCAGCAACTTCAGGCCTGATAAAATTGTAATAAATTACTCCAAGAAAGCGTATGCCTTTAATCCATGCATCCATAACAAGATGGGTAGGTGTTTTGCGCCCTTTTGAATTTGCATCATGAACGTGGTGATCGAAGGCCAGTTGGTTCCATTCTTCAGGCATTTCAAATAAATGGTATTTATTTAAAAGTGTTCTTACTATTCTTGGTTTTCCTGTGGCTGCCTGGCGGAAATCATGTATCAACCGAAGTTGCTGCTGTGGTTTACCCCGGGATCGTACGATTTTTTTCATTATTCGCATAAGGACGCGGGCGACGTTGTTTTTCAGTGAGTATGTCTGCTCATGCAGGGTTTCACTCCTGACCGCTCGCAGGGCATGCACCCTTTCTTCCGGCGTTCCTTTTTTAAGGGTTCCAAGCAGTTCGATCATTGCAACGGCGATACGAAGTGTCTGGGGAGCTCCCAGTTCTTTGATGCCCCGTGGATGCAACGATGTATCAAACAGCTTTTTTAAAGTATCAGGAGTTTTTCCGTTTTCCAGAATGATGTTTATGGTTTCCAGAAGTTGGAAGTCCTGTTTGTCATACAAGAGAATATTGGATTTCAGGTCAGACATGGCGGCACAATACCCAGAGCTGAATAGCCTGCAAAAAACGGGCAAACTGTGAGTATAGAGTGGAAAAAGTAAACTTCAAATAAAATCGGTTAGAAAAGTATTAGACCACAAGGGGGCGCGGCCCCTATGAACTCTTCACGCCTGCGGCGTCGAAAATATTCCGCTCACTACGTTTCGCTCTATTTGTAAATTTGCTGCTCACTACGTTTCGCTGGGGTCTTTTTCAGGTTTGAAACGGCCCAGATAACGCTCACTACGTTTCGCTCATCTCGGCAAGTGTTTACTTTGAAAGATATTTTAAGTTACAAAAGTAACCTTCTCATAAATTGATCAAGGAGAGCGCAGCTCTCCTTGAACCTCTCAGTTGGGGGGATTTCGATTTCCCCCCAATCCCCCTTGAATCGACGCAGAGGGGTCACGCCCCCTCTGGACTCCCCACGCCTGCGGCGTCGAAAACATTCCGCTCACTACGTTTCGCTCTATTTGTAAATTTGTCGCTCACTTTGTTCGCTGAAATTTACGAAGTTTGCCGCTCACTACGTTTCGCTGGGGTCTTTTTCAATAATTCAGCGGCCAGGATAACGCTCACTTTGTTTCGCTCATCCCGGTAAGTGTTTACTTTGAAAGACATTTTAAGTTACAACAGTAACCTTCTCATAAATTGATCAAGGAGAGCGCAGCTCTCCTTAAACCTCTCAGTTGGGGGGATTTCGATTTCCCCCCAATCCCCCTTGAATCGACGCAAAGGGGGC
>JAHJMN010000191.1 GCA_018821305.1 Myxococcota bacterium | reverse complement strand
TTCTGGGGCCTTGCCGGCCCATCACCCTTGACTAAAAAGCCAGCGTTTATTCGTGATGATCATGAGTATGCAATTCTTTATAAAGTAATGATTTACTGAATATAAATGACCCCTGATTCCCTGTTCCTGAATCTGTTTCTGATTACCTGAAATATTTAAATCCTTATAACTGCATTTAGTTTTGTTAACAATATCAACTAATACGCATTAACCGAGCAGCATTGGGTCTTGACCGCTTACGAAGGTCTAATTGGAGAAATTTCGCGAAGCGGAATGTTGTTTTACCTGCGACGGCGATAGAAGATTGGTAGAAGGGCAAGGGCGAAGAAGAGGAAAACCGGAATGTTAGAACTGCTGCTGTCTGCAACAGATGAGCAGCTGCAGCCGCGGGTTTTCTTATCGCATTTTGGACAAGGTGCTTCTTTCTTACATACAGTTTTTTGTTTTGTATCCGGCGCAACTTTCCCGGATTTTTTATCCGGAGAAGACTTTGGTGCAGCGTCAACCTTTTTCGGTGCGGGTTTCAGAGCCAGACGCTGGGCATCCGTGAGTGGTTTGTCGTCAGCGGGAAGTTCAAGGTGGCTGCCTGTCGCATCCACAATAGATTTGTAAGTTTCATCGGGGTAGGGCGGATGAGTGACTTTCCCTTTTGCATTCCGGACGTTTCCGTCAAGGTATTTCATTAAAAGTTCCTGTCCCAGTTTCTGCCACCTTTTTACTGTAGTCGTAGCTGCAGTTTCGGAATATTCTGTCAGTAATTTCTGTGCCGCTGCAGGGGATTTTTTGTGTGCTTCAAGGGCTTTTTTCTCAAAGTCAGCTTGTTTGTCGAAAAAGCCTTTTTCCAGGGTCGACTGAACAAGTCGGATATCTTTTATCATGTCGGAATATCTCGAATATGCGAAGTTCGAAACCCAGTTGAAAGTCCAGAAAGCACTGTCCCAGGTAAATTCGGTGAAGGATCCTGTTCCAACGGCATAATTGCGTGGGGCTTTTAAAATACCAGCATACATGGGTACATAAACAGTAGAGGCTGCATCATCAACGGAAAACCAAAGTACGCCTCCGATATGACCGGGTAAATTTGCCCGGGACTGGGAAACAAATGAGAAACCCGTCTGCTGTGTTGCCGTGGCTCTTTCGTGCAGATAGTTTTTTCCCTTATACTTCCAGGTGAGGGGTCTCCAGCGGTAGGGAAGGCGATAGGGACCGGCTCCCGGATCTTTTGCCATATCCATTGGTGTGTCCTCGAAATGGTCACGCATGAGAGCTGCTACATCGGCCACGGACAGTTTTTTGTCAGGTTTAACCCACAGCGGGATGGGTTGTGCTCCGTGTTTGCACATGACATAATCAGCACTGATTTTAAGGGAAGGAGCGACCCGGTGGTACATGGCCCAGACACGGCCGTCGCGGATACGCAGGTCCCGGCAGTTTGTGGGAGCGTAGGCATCGGTGAAACTGAAATCCTCATCCTTGCCTTCAAAGTATTTCTTTTTCCTTGCAAAGGAGATAACATCCGGAGCATAAACGCAGTTTTCGGGATCTTTCAAAGGGAATTTGCGGATTCTTGCTTGATTCGCATGACCCGTAACATATCCGTCAGGAACCCTGCGGGCAACCCATACAGCGCCTTTTTCATCGGGACCCTTGCCAATGAGATCCATGATCCATGCTTCATTCGGATCCGCAATGGAGAAGGTTTCGCCACTGCTGTAATAACCGTATTCGGCGACGAGGTCCGTCATTATTTTGATGGCTTCTCGTGCGGTTTTTGCCCGTTGAAGGGTAATATAAATGAGGCTGCCATAATCTAAAACAGCTTTATCGTTCTTCAGTTCTTTTCGGCCCCCGTAAGTAGTTTCGCTGATGGCAAGTTGATGTTCGTTCATGTTGCCCACGACAGCGTAAGTCTGGGGGACCTGTTTTATTTTACCGAGAACCTTTCCCGTATCCCATTCTTTTACTTCCATCATTGTACCGGGGGCATGCTTTGCGGCGGGTCTGTAATAAAGTTCACCGTAGAGCTCATGGGAGTCCGCTGCATATGTAATTATTGTTGATTTATCTACACTTGCTCCCTTTGTGATAATAAAACTTGTACAGGCACGGGATGACTGGGGTAAAGCCCAGACCGTTAAAACAAACAGGGTAATTAAAAATGACTTCATGAAACTCCTTTCGATGGTGACAACAGAAAACTAAACAGATATAAACAGTTACCATGCATTTATAGTGTAAGTCAAGAGAGTCTTAAGGTTTTACGCCATACGGGCGGGAATCAATTCGGACGTCGGGAATCAGAATGGTGGAAAGTACTTCGAAGGCGTGGCCGGAAAGGATACAGGTAAATTCCGGAAGATTTGCCGGTTGATGATAGTCATGAGTAAATGGATCATCCCCCGCCCAGAAAAAATAAAAGCCTTTTTCCTCCGGAGTGAAGATATGACGACCGTTTCCCGGAAGGTTGAGTTCTATTACAGGCAATTTTCCTGCTCCAAAACGGCTACCATAGATGCAGTATCCCTTTCGGGCGGTTATGTCTGTGTAGGCATATGTCTGTTCTTTTTTCCCATCGGTAAATAAGATGCAGTCCTCTTCGAAATTAAGAAGGCGGATGCGCTGGAGATATTTTTTTACGATAAAAAAGCCCACAAGCCCGGCAACGAGAGCTGAAGTCATAAATACATCACGAGGGACTGGATTTTTAAAAAAAATAAAACCGGGAATTGCGAAAAGGGTAAAACCCGCAATGCCGCCCCCGATGGACGGAAAAATGATCCCCATGGAAAATGGGTGTCTTGCTATGGGAATTATTCGATCATGGGGGGATAGATCTTCTTTTTTCATAATTTTCCTCAAGACCACTTTCGATTTCATAAGACAGAACTTAAAAATCAAACGAAAGCGAAAGCCCCTTTGTGTCTCCGGATAACAGGGGAATGATCGTTATTCCACCTTTCTTATCCCGGTCAAGAGACTTAAGTTTTTCTTTGCTCAGAGAATACAGATACCAGCCAGCACTGAAAATCAGTACTCCACCCGATGCAAGGCCGATAGCTGTATTTCCCGAATACTTTGAAATTTTATAATCCAGCGTAGAGTCATCCCATGTGGTGGATGATCCCGTGTTATTCATTTTTTTATCAAAGGCATAACTGACGGCAGCAGAAACTACGGCACCCCCAAGGAAAACGGCCCCTGTTATGAATGTTATGCGACTCCATTTGTTAATCCGCTGCCACCGCTCCGTTTGATCCGCAAGTTTTTCCTGACGTTCTTTTTCAAGTTTGATGAGGGCAAGACGACGTTTTTGCTCTGTTTCTATAAAAAGCTTTGTTTGACGGAGATCTTCTTCAATCGTTAGAAGTTTGTACTTTTTATTGATTTTGACGCCACCTTTGGGGATATTCAGTTGAATATCCTGGCGTTTATAGCCTTTTTTAACCAGTGAAATACGAATAACTCCCGGTAGAAGCATAATTGATGATTTCAGTGGAGAAAGCCCGACAAAACGAGTGTTTACAAACACCTGAGTCTGCTCTGGATGACATATAATCTGTAGGTCAACGAGATGCTTTTCGCAATCTTCCTTCAGGGATTGAACATCTGTATAGAATGACTTCTGTATGGTCGTAAGCTTCCACTTTTCTGCCGCCCGTGGAAATTCCAGAAGCAATTCCCTTGCTTTTACGTAGTCTCCAAGATTGAAGTACGTACGGGCAAGGTAATAGAGAATTTTAGGGCTTTTAATGATGCTCCAGGCTTTCTCAAGAAGAAACCGGGCATCGGCAAGTTCCTGATCTTTGTATTTCTGAAGGGCCAGACTTGTCAGTTTTGTTGCGTACATATAATTGGCCGCGGTGACGCCGGTTTGTGATAGTTCTTCAAGAAATTTTGCACCGTATTTATCTTTCAGGGCTTTTTCTTCCGGAGTTAAAGTTGTCTGACTGAAGGAGAGACTCGGGGTGATAATCAGTGATAAAAATATAATCAGAGCTAATGCCCCGGTGCGAATATTAAAAGCTGCGGTAGATGCAGAACTACAGAACATCGGGGATGTCCACCTTCTTAATTTTCGGGTTTTCACTGTCGTCCAATTTTTTGAGAATAACCGGAATATTCTGGCTGAAAGCAGGTACAATTTTTTGCCTCCAGGTTTTAAACCCCTGTGCGGAAACCTTGAGTTCAATGGCTTCCTTTTCATTCCTGGGAAGGCGGAAAACCGGTGAGGCCTGAGGTTTCCCGTCAACAAAGATATTGCAGACTGCATTGAGGGGATCCACTTGAAGTTGAATCATGACTTCGGTGTTTTTATCGGGTACAGCCGCTGTTTTAATGGGTGTTGGAATATGAAATTGATAGTCAGCGATTGATGCGAATCGAAGATAATTCTGCATTTCATATGGTGTGGCAGGGAACAGACGATCCCGCAGAAGAAAAAGACCACCGCCGATGGTGAGAATGAAAAGAATCAAAATTACATAAAAGGCCCTGCGGTGAAATTTAGCATCTCGAACTTGACCAATAATCGTGTTGTTATAAGCTGATATGGAAAACTCTGCAATGTCAGGAATCTGGTAGTCCTTTTTCTTGACTGGCGTATCCGTTTGCGCTGCAATGGCTTTTTGCAGTATACTTTCAAGGTTGCCTTTTACTTCCATAGCTGAAGGAGGACGACTTTCCTTGTTTTTACTCATGCACCATAGAATCAACTTTTCAAGTTTCGGTGGAATATCAACGTAAGTTGAAGGCGGTGTTGGATCCTGTGTGAGCTGTGCAGTCATTATTGTGAGGAAATTACTTCCAAGAAATGGAATTGTCCCCGTAACCATCTGATATAAAATTATTCCAAGGGCATAAATGTCGCTGCGCTCATCCATGTCCTTTCCTGCACATTGCTCTGGAGGCATGTAAATGGGAGTCCCGATGGGGATCCCGCTTTTCGTCTGTTGATTTGCAAGAGAGGTTTCCGTGAACTTTGCGATACCGAAATCAAGCAGTTTGGGGAAAATGCGACCGTCCCCTAGTTTCGTTATAATAATATTGTCAGGCTTGAGGTCCCTGTGGATAACATGTTTGCTGTGAGCCTGAGTCAGGGCATCTATGATCGGAAGCATAACATCAAGGATAAACTGATAACTGCAGAAAATTTCCCTTTTTAAATAATCTGCAAGGGTTTCTCCCTCAACATATTCCATAATGAAATAATGCGTTCCGTCTTCAAACTCTGCAAAGTCGAAAATATCGACAATGTTAGGATGACGGATATCGTTTACAGCCTGAGCTTCGTATAGAAACCGTGAAATTGTTGTTTCATTGTTGTAGTATTCCGGCTTCAGTATTTTTATGGCGACTTTTTTTCCGATGCGGGGGTGAATACCGGCTAAAACCCGACCCATTCCGCCCTCTCCGATGAACCCCGTGATTTTGTATTCTTTGACGTAGGTACCGATGATTTTCTTTTCATCAATTATTGGAGAAAAACTATATACTTCATCAAGTTGTCTTTTGACTTCCTGATTGCCCGAATCAGCTTTTTCCGGCGGCTGAACCTTCTCAGAAATTTCCGATTTTGTATCCGACATAAACCTGACTCCGATTGGATCCTGATTATCGCTAATCAGCGTAAATAGTCAAGACGCTGCACAGGGATTTTAGATCGCTTGCGGAGTAATGCGATAGTAACTTAATTTAAAGAAATGCTTCAGGAGAAAGCTGATTGTCCTGTTGCTGCTACTGCTTTCCTGTTTCCTGAAATTTTTTAACAGGCAGACAGGAAGTCAGGCAGTCAGGCAAACAGGAGCAGGATCAGCGGTTAATCATTCAACATCAAAGTAAAATTACAAAAATGGAATAAAATATTCACTTTTCACGTTTCGATCCTTTTACTGATGAAGCGGTCTTAGTCTGAGGGATTGTTGGTCATGAGGATTTTCAGAGCGTTTTCAGCAGCTTTTTGTTGAGCTTTCTTCTTACTGGCTCCTTCTCCCGACGCAAGATACTCATTATCTAGAAGTATATCATATCTGAAGATCTGGCTGTGCTCCGGGCCCTCGGCACCTCGAAAAACGTAATCCGGCAGAATCCTTTTCAGACTCTGGGTGTACTCCTGCAACGTTGATTTGTAATCACCCATCCCCGCTGTTTCGTGAAAATCACGTTCAAGATCCGGGGAAAAAAGTTGTTTCACTACCTGGAAAACCCGGTCAAAACCACTGTCGAGAAATACAGCACCTAAAACGGCTTCAAGAGTATCCGAAAGAATGGAGGGCTTTGTCCTGCCCCCGGAGTTTTCTTCACCTTTCCCCATGAGAAGGCAATTTCCGAGACCGAGTTCTGTGGCCTTTTCCGCAAGATATTCCTGATTTACCAGGTATGAACGCCTCTTGGTCAAAACACCTTCATCCGCTGAAGGAAATCGTTCATACAGCATAGCTGCAATGGCTAAATCTAAAACGGCATCCCCAAGATACTCAAGTTTTTCGTTATTAAGAGTATCAGAAACATCGCCACCGTAACTACGGTGAGTTACTGCGGTAAGGGCCAGATGTGGCTGTATGAATGTGTAATTCAGTTTTTTAGTTATTACTTCGAGTATATTATTATCAGAATCGTCCATTTCTTATTCCAAACAGTTTTTCAGCAGTTCGTTTCAGTCTTTTGTCCAGGTATCGAAATTCCCGGAGATTTCTCCAACCCAGTTTTTAAGCATCATGGAGGTAATCCGCTCCATTTTGTCCGTTTGCCCTAAAACCCACATGAGTTTGACGAAGGCGGCTTCCGGTGTCATATCGACGGATGGAATGCCTCCTGCTTCAAGTACGCTTTTACCCACGCGATACATGCCTAAATTTGTACTTCCAAGGACACACTGAGTTCCCACAATAACGGGAATGCCTTTTTCCGAAGCGTTTTTAATGATCTTAAGGAGGCCATCATTGTCCCCGGATGGAATGTTTCCCGTCCCGTATCCAAGCAGTACAACTCCGCTGTGCGTGTCAATTATATGTTGAAGATAGCTTTCCTTGAAGCCTGGGTAAATAGTGACCAGAGCAACATCTTTGTTCAGTGTTGGCGTGTAAAGCAGACGTCGTCCGTTTTTACGCTGAGCTCTGGAGCGGGAAAGCCTCACACTGAGGCCTATTTCACCAAGAGCATTTTCATTTATGGAATCGAAAGCTTCAAGGCTGAATGCACTTATTTTACGTGCTCTTACACCACGGATAATGCTGGAACCAAAAACGATAGCTACTTCCGCGAGATCCGAACAGGCAACCCGGAAGGCGTTGACAAGGTTACGCTTACCGTCGGATCCGATAACGCTTATTGCTATCTGACTTCCTGTAAGAATCACTGGTTTGTCAAGTTCGAGCAGGAAAAAACTCAAAGCAGCGGCGGTATAAGCCATGGTGTCGGTGCCATGGGTTATAACAAAAGCATCAAAATCATTATAGTTTTTAACAATAATGTCAGCAATGTCTAGCCAGTCGGGAGGGCTGATATTGGCGCTGTCGACGGATTTAAGTTGCTTGAAATGGACATCTGCAAAGGATTTAACTTCCGGCACCATTGCGAGAAGGTCACTTGTGGAATCAATGGCAGCCATAGCCCCATCTGCATCACTTGCCATCGCAATAGTTCCACCAGTAGCAATGTGGAGAATCTTCGTTTTTTCTGACATATAAACTCCGTTAGGGGGGAAGATCAGGAAGATCGGGCTTGGTGCTCGTCATATCTGCAGGCTTCGGTTTTTTCATTGGTTCTTCCATTGGTGGCGGTGGAATCATAGGATCTCCAACGTCAAGTGGAGGAAGATCAAGCATAATACCGGGCCCTGGTCGCGGGGTGTTACCGTTTTTAGGTCGGGTTTTCTTCTGGTTTTTAAGTTCGGCGGTAATCTTTACATATATTGTTTCACCACCGGGGTTCATGAACTGGATATTCTGAATGCCATCTGGTGGAAGAACAAAAGTAAGAAGATACTTGTCTTTTTCAGGTTTTTTCATGCTTTTAATATCGAGACCATCGCTACCGGGACCTGGTCCGGATGTTATCTTGCCTGTATCGGAACCGGGAATATATATAAGGATGGAAGCCGTGCGCCTGCGGTTACTTATTATTTTAAATGTAGTGTCCACCGTGTGACCGCCGCAGGTATTACGGATTTTTTCTTCAACGGTGAAATTAAACTCACAGCGTTTAGGTGTCTCGGGTTTTTTATTTTCTATTTTTTCAGGAGCCATATCCGGTTTCATTTCCGGCGGCAGTTCGGGGCCCATTGCAGTTTTAGTGGTGTCTTCAGTCTTGTTTGACTCGGTTTGAGGTTTCTGTGGAGTAGAAGAAGAGCCGCTTTTAAGGTATTTCCGGGCACCGAATACAGCAGCAACGGCAGCAGCAATAATGAAAAAAGCAATGATGTAGATTTTAGATGACCCTGATTTTACCTGGAAATCATTTACCTCATGGCCTTTTAAATCACTGGATGAAACCGGAGATACCTGAGGCGGGAGAGAAGCGGCTGCGGAGATCTGTATTTTCAGATCTTCGAGGTCAGCGAGGAGGGCTTCCGCTGTAGGGTGTCGATCATCCCGATTTTTAGACAGGAGTTTAAGGATGATGCGCTCGAGACCTTCGGGCATTGAAGGCACAAATGATGATGGCTTGGGTGGAATATCCTTGATGTGACGAACGAGGATTTCCAGACCGCTGGCGTTTTCAAAGGGAAGATGACCAGTAGCCATGCGGTACATTATTACCCCGAGAGAGTAAAGATCCGTGCGGAAATCCAGAGCTTCCCCGCTTGCCTGTTCCGGACTAATGTACGCCGGAGTACCGAAAATGGTGCCGGTTTTTGTAAGTTGTGCAAACTCTTCTTCGGAGTGAAGGATTTTTGCAATGCCGAAATCCAGAACTTTAACACATTCCTGAGGTGTACTGTGTTTTATGATGGCGATGTTTTCAGGTTTGAGATCGCGATGAACAACGTGCTGCCGATGGGCTTCAGCAAGAGCTGTAGCCATTTGGATAGTTAATTTAACAACTCTGAGGGGATCCAGCGCTCCTTGAGAAGCGCAGACCTGTTCGAGGGAGGCCCCTTCAACGTATTCCATAACAAGGTACGGGGTTCCTGTACCTTCCATTTGCCCCACAAGGTGCACTGTGACTATGTTTGGATGGTTCAGCCTCGCAGCGGCCTTTGCCTCACGGTTGAACCGTTCCACAACATTTCCGTCAACGGCGAGTTTCTGTTTCAGGATTTTTACCGCAACATGCCGATCTACGGAGAGTTGGCGGGCAAGGTAGACTTTGCCCATACTTCCCTGACCGATGAGTTCATTTATATGAAACTGGCCGAGAAGTGTGATTCCAAGGTATGGATCCTGAATGTCAGCTAAAGGAGCCCCATCTTTGGGACAGAAATGAGCTTCCGGAGGGAAGGTTTTGTGACATACAGGACATAATTTCATGGCATGACTTCCGATGCGCAATCGTTTTGAGCAAAAAACTTGATAATCTTACTCCAATTTTCAGGATTTTCACTGATTTTTTTATCTAATCCGTTAATATCTGGAAGAATGCACGCAGGAAGTTGGCTCCGAATGTTCCTGTGACCTCTTTTAAGCCGTGTGCTGATCCCCGCGGGATTAGTAATGCGTCCGAGGTTGAGAAATGCTGCATTTGTTAATGTAACTGTCTGAATTGAATCGATTTCCACCGACACCAGACCATTGAATGCGCATCCTTCCCGTCGGGTTACTTTTTCCAGGGGTTTAAGTAAAAACGTATGCAGATTGAATGTTCCTCCGGAAATGCATGGAACATAAGATTTTGAATCTTTTGTTAATATTCGGAAGGCAAGGGGGCTTTTTGTCTTGTTTTCGATATGCAGCAGAACATTGTGTGTATCTGTGTGACCCATTTTGTGGGTTTTTTCAATGACTCCCAGTCGAATTTCAATACCACCGTGGTTTATAGTCTCATTGTTTTTCAGGGTCACTGCTGTTTTAATCGAGCTTTGGGTAATCCCTTCCAAATCTTTTTTTGTAAGAGTGAGACCCGCTTCAGACCAGATGCCCCGCAGCGTTTCAAACCGATTCAGTTTTTTATCCTCCGGTTCATTGGATTTAACAATGGAATCCGGAAGTTTGACATCTGAACTGACGGATGCTCTGGACATGCGATAACTGAAAAAGACAATTGTCCCGATGGTCAGAACCGCAAAAATTATTGTATATATTTTATTTTCAATAAAAAACATATTCTGAGCTATCCCTGAACGTAACGAGTCGTTCGGTTCAAATTTGATCATAATCCGCCCCCTTTTACCATAAAAAATTTTTCATTTCATTGCAATTTATCAACTCAAAGTTGATTTTTTCCACAGGGGTCACAACTATTCGTAAACATGTAATAACAGTTTACTGATTGACCTTTTTTGTGATATATAGTTACTGTCCTGAAATATTGGTTTTCAAAGTTTACACCAAATTTGGACACAGGACATTAAGAATGAAGGCCTTGAAATTATTGTAGTGTTCTGAATAACACGTTTTCTTAAACATGCTCAATTTTGATAAAAATTGATTTTCTGAACACGAACTAAATATAGACTTGCTCCGAATTTACCTTTTTCGTTTTCTGGAGGAATCATGATAAACGTTGAACAGTATGACCGACCTGATACCCTGAAAGAAGCACTGGAACTTCTTGCAAAAGAAGGGGCCGTTGCTTTGGCCGGAGGGACAAGTATGTCCCTTGCAAAAAACCCTTCCTGGAATTCGATTGTGGATCTGAGTGATATCGAAGAGATCCAGACAATTGAGGAAGATGACGAATTTATTACAATTGGTGCAATGGTTACCATGACCGAAATATTCCGGCATCCTGGAAATATGCCCTGCAGCATATCCGCTGCCGCAAGAGCTGTTTCCTCGACTCCCATTCGCAATATGACCACCGTGGGTGGATCTCTTGCTCGTAGTGTTTACTGGAACGATTTACCCGTAGCTTTGCTTTCTCTTGGGGCATCTGTTGGCCTTGCCTCTGCCCATGAAAGACGTCGAATTTCCATAGACGAACTTTATACTTCCCATCCAAGTAAAGTGCTCAAGTCCGGTGAAATTATTACGGATGTTAAAGTTGAACTTGGGAAATATAAAACTAATTTTATTAAACTTGCCAGAACTCATGTGGATTATGCTTTATTAAATGTATGTGCATCCCTTGAAGTCAAAGGCAATGTCATTGCAAACGCCCGGATCTCCGTAGGCGGTGCTGTTAACATGGCACGTCTGGTGATTCCTGCTGGTGAACTGCTTTCAGGTCAGCAATACAGTGATGACCTCTTTATAAAAGCCGGTGAAACCGCTGCGGAAAGTATTGAATACCGCTCTGATTTCCGCGTGAACCGTGAGTATCAGAAAGCTGTTACGGCAAAACTGGTTACCCGCTCCCTTCGCGATGCCTGGAACAATTGCGAATGTAATGAAACGGATGGTGAGTAAATGATACAGATTTCTCTCAATATAAATGGTGAAGACTTTGATGTTGATGTGAGCCCGGATCTCACTTTACTCGATCTCCTTCGGGAACTCGGATTTCACAGTGTAAAAAAAGGCTGTGGCGAAGGTGATTGTGGTGCATGCGGCGTCATCATGGACGGAATTTATTGCAAGTCATGTCTCGTTTTAGCCATGCAGGCGAACGGGCGTGATGTTTTTACCGTTGAATCCATGGGCGATGTAAACGATCCTCATCCGCTTCAGCAGGCTTTCGTAGACGAAGGCGCTGTTCAATGTGGATACTGCATTCCTTCCATGCTTTTAGCTGCGGATGTGCTTCTCAGCGAAAACGAGGACCCCACGGATGACGAAATCAAAGAAGCCCTTGACGGAAACCTCTGTCGCTGTACGGGGTATGTAAAACAGATTGCCGCCGTAAAAAAAGCTGCGAAGATGATGAGGGAGGAAGAAAATGACGCTGAATAACTGGAAAACTGTTGGTACCAACGTCCGCAAAGTTGACGGTCTGGCTCTTGCCACTGGTGGAAGCCTTTTCGTTAACGATCTCCTTGATGAAGACTATCTTTTTGGGGCAATTCTGACATCTCCCCATGCCCATGCCCGGATTATCAGCATTGATACTTCCGCCGCTGAGGCCCTTGATGGTGTTTATACAATTCTTCACCACGAAAACGTGCAGCGTGTTCCCCACACGACGGCGGGGCAGGGCTATCCTGAACCGTCTCCTTACGATGCCGTTATGTTCGATAACAAAGTACGCTATGTGGGTGATCGTGTTGCTGCTGTTGCTGCTTCAAACGAAGAAATCGCTCGCAAAGCTCTCTCCCTTATTAAAGTACAATACGAAGTCCTTGAACCGGTTTTTGATCCTCTCACAGCTATCAGTGAAGGCGCTCCTGTTATTCACGATCAGGACGATGCCAAAGTCATCATTCCCGTGTTTTACGACAAGTCACGGAATATGCCGGCAAAAGTAGAAACGAGTGTCGGAAACGTTGATGAAGGCTTTGCTCAGGCGGATGTTATCGTTGAAGACGTTTTTGAAACCCATTATGGTCATCATTGTCCCATTGAGCCCCATGTAACCTATACAAAACTCGATCCTCATGGCCGTTTGATCATCACAACGTCAACCCAGGTGCCCTTCCATGTACGTCGTATTGTCGCTCAGGTTTGTCAGATACCCGTTCGTAAAATTCGGGTTATCAAACCACGTATCGGTGGCGGTTTCGGCGGCAAACAGGAAATTCTCCTTGAAGACGTATGCTCGATGCTCACTTTACGCACGGGTATGCCAGTATTGCTTAACTATAACCGCGAAGAAGAGTTCGTTTCTTCACGAACGCGTCACCCTTCCCGTTGCTACACAAAAGTGGGCGTAAAAAATGACGGTACAATTACAGCGATAAGGCTTCATGTTCTTTTGAACACAGGCGCTTATGGTTCCCATGCACTTACGGTTGGTTCCAATGCCGGCAGCAAGGTACTCCCCATGTACCCCTGTGAAAATATTGATTTCAAAATGGAAGCCGCATACACAAATCTCCCCGTTGGCGGAGCTTATCGCGGATACGGAGCAACTCAAGCTGTTTACGGCCTCGAAGTGCTCATTGACGAAGCTGCTCGTCGCATTGGAATGGATCCCGTGGAATTCCGTAAGAAAAACCACATTAAGAGTGGTCAGGGAAGTCCCATTTTCAAGGCTCTCGGCGAAGGTACTGAAGGCGTGGAAATGACCATTGGCAGCTGCGGTCTCGATAAATGTATTGAACTCGGCGCTGAAGCAATTGGTTGGGGTCACAAAGATCCTCCATCTCATCCTTCTAAAAAACGCGGTAAGGGTTGTGCAATTTTAATGCAGGGAAGCAGTATTCCTCATGTAGATATGGGTAGTGCAACTTTAAAACTTAATGATGACGGTAGTTTCAACCTTCTCATGGGGGCAACGGATCTGGGAACAGGTTCCGATACAATCCTGAGTCAGATTGCCGCAGAAGAAATCGGTGTAAGTATCGATATGATTATTCCTCTGTCATCGGATACGGATGTGACTCCCTTTGATGTGGGAGCTTATGCTTCTTCAACGACATACTTGAGTGGTATGGCTGTGAAAAAAACCGCGGCTCTCATTCGTCATCAAATCCTTGAAACAGCATCGGAAATGCTCGGCAGTCCCGTATCAGCGCTTGATATTGATGATGGAGTTATAAAGGGCGGTAGCCGCGAAATCACCCTCGGTGACGTAGGACTTCACTCACTTTACGGGGAAAATCAGCACCAGATCATCGCCAGTGCAAGTCACATTACAGAAAAATCACCTCCTCCCTTTGCAGCTCACTTCGTTGAAGTTGAGGTCGACGAGGATACGGGAAGTGTTGAAGTCCTTCATTATGTTGCAGCTGTTGACTGCGGTACAGCAATTCATCCGAAATTAGCTGAAGGTCAGACGGAAGGCGCTGTGGCAAATGGCCTCAGTTACGCCCTGACAGAGCAGTATTTCTTCAATGAAAAAGGTCGGATGCTGAATCCGAATTTTGGTCACTACAAGATATTCAGTTCTTCTGATATGCCGAAGATGACGACAATTCTCGTTCCGACATATGAAGCTACAGGTCCTTATGGTGCCAAGAGTGTCAGCGAAATTTCCATTAATGGCGCTCTCCCCGCCATAGCTAACGCGATTCAGGATGCAGTGGGTGTCCGCATTGCAAGTGGTCCTTTCTCTCCGGATAAAGTACTTGCTGCAATGGCAAAGAAATCCTGATCTCACTTTACACCATATCCGGTGACGAAAGTGTGCACATATTTTTGGGTTTCACATCGACACGTGCCAGATCCCGGAACCCTTTCTCCGGGGATCCCTTCAATGGGAGGTTAAAAGCTTCGGTGGTTCACAAACGTTTAATTTTCCCGATAACAAAGAGGTGTGGGATTATGAAATACAATATTATTATTCCATCAGTAATTCTAGTTTTGACCGTTTCCTGCAGTAAAAAGGAAGAAAATAAAGCACCAACGCCGGAAGTTAAAAATGCTCCCGTTGCTGTGATGAACTATGCACAGGGAGAGGAACTAATCACTCCAGCTCCTCAGGATCTGAAAGATCACAAACGAAAAGCTTTAAAGACAAGTTCCCGTGCCAGGGCAAAACCATTCAAGTTATATGAAGGTGTTGTTCATAAATTTCCGTTCACTTCCTCACAACCTCAGGTCATGGTGCCGGGTTATTTTTCCGGTGGAAAACAGGTTGAATTTGCCGTAATTACTCATAATCAGGTCATTTTCTTTGACCAGGCAGGAAAAAAGCTCGGCGAATCCCAGAGCGTTCTGAATCCGAAACTGGCCGTTGCTGTAAGACTAAAAGGGAAAAAAGTGGATGCCCTCGTTGCATCCTACGGACGCGGACGGAAAAGAGATACTGCCCCCGTAAGTTTAATGCTTTACACTCTGGAAAATCAGAAGGTAACTTCACAGCAGATTATGTCTGTAGCGACGGAAAGAGCTGATGTTTCGGATTTGCAAACGGATTCACAGGGCAACATTCTCATGGCTTATTATATAAGCAAGTATGAAGTGCAGTTTTCTATTTTTGAGCAGCCCTTTAAATCAGAGAAAAAAATCCGTGCCATGAAAATGATTTCCGGAGTATATCCTTTTGAATACAAAGGTCAGAAATCCTGGGCTCTTGGTCGTTTGTATGGCGATACGCCGGGCTCCGATGGTGATGCCTGGATCCTGACTCAAAAAGATGCCGTCAAAGTTCCTTCCCTTCGTGGGTTGCGGTCAATTTTTGCTTTTGATGCCGACGGAGACAAGAAAGACGAACTTTTCCTCGGAGACGGCTGGGATAAAAACTACGGGCAGGTTGCCAAAGGCCAGATTACAATGATAAAAGTCTCCCCTGACGGCAAATTTACATCCACTAAAGTCGCAGAGTTCAAAGACGATTTTGCGGTCACTCAGATGGAACTTTGTGATGTGGATGGGGATAAGAAGAAAGAGTTGGTCGTGAAAGGCAACAACACTCTCCACGTGGTGTTTCCTCATGATAAATGGAAGGCAGTGAAACTTGCAGATTTAACAAGTTTTGAGAAATTCCATTGTGCCGATCTTTCCGGTAACGGAAAAGAAAGTATAATAATAACAAAGCCATGGATCGCGGCTATTTCCTACGGTAAGAAATAATGAATTTTAAAAATCTGACTTTGTTAATGGTCATCATATTTGCGGTCTCCGCCTGTGGGGAGTCCAAACGGAAAAAATCCCGAAAGCGAAGTGCCACAACGGAAGAATTTAATACTCCGGATCCCGAACTCCTCAAGGATCTTCGATTTCCTGAACTGGTGATGACCCTTACGGAATTGCAGAAAAACTACTATGATCCCACCAAGTTGAAAGCTCCACAGATGCTTGAAGCTGGACTTGAACAACTCCAGACAAGCATTTCCTCCATCGCATGGAAGAAAAACGCTGAAGTTGTCACTGTGGAAGTAGATCAGGCAGTCAAGAAGTTTGATGTGAAAAAGATGCTTTCTCTCGGCCATCTGCGGGATAAGGGAAGTGATATCCTTGAGTTTGTCATTAACGAATTGCGGGTTCAGGGGGCATCGAAAGATGAAATGGAAGACGCCCTCTATGCGTTCATAAACGGCATGCTTGCGGCGCTGGATCCATACAGTGTCCTCATCCGTCCGAAACTTCAGGATGATTTTGAGCTTCACACAAAGGGCGCTTACGGTGGTGTCGGGATGGTTCTTTCCGTGAGAGATTATGAACTCACCGCGGTTAATCCGTATAAAGATCAACCTGCTTATCGTGCGGGTCTTCGAGAGGGAGATAAAATCGTTCGAATTGATGATTATTCAACGGTTAACATGAAACTCACGGATGCCGTTGATCTTATCCGGGGTGAGGAAAATACCACCGTCGATATTTACGCCAGACCTGCAAAAAGCAAGGAAGTAAAGAAATTCACCGTAACCAGGGAAATCATCAACATCAAATCCGTTTCCAGTCGACTCCTTGCGGGAAACATCCTTTATATCAGAGTTGCTCACTTTATTCCTACCACAGTGAGTGATATCAATAAAAAATATAAAGAAGCTTCTGAGAAGGCCGGCGGGAAGATTCGCGGCATCATTCTGGATCTTGTGGAAAACCCCGGTGGGCTTCTCCCTCAAGCAATACATGTGGCAAATGCCTTTGTGGAGAAGGGTGTAGTAGTCAGTACCGAAGGTGCTCCGGGTAAGCAGAAAAAAGTAGTTAATGCAACCAAAGAAAACACAATCACTGCGGATACACCCATGATTGTCCTTGTAAACTCAGGCAGTGCCAGTGCTTCGGAAATCGTCAGCGGAACATTGAAAAATCTGGATCGGGCTCTGGTGTTGGGTGAGACAACCTACGGCAAGGGCACCGTTCAGCAGATTTTCTCCCGGGGCAAAGGGTTTCCCATTCTCAAAATGACTATCCGTCAGTATCTCACAGCAGGGGATGTAAGTATTCAGCAAGTTGGTGTGGTGCCTCACGTGAGAGTTGTTCCCGTGGGAATAATCGATCGTATTTCGTCCCTTTTCTGGCCCGATCGTCCGAAACAAGTAAATAAACGCACCCGGGCTATTAAATCTGACAAAGTCCGCCCGGAAGAAAAGCCACGTTTTGAAGTGCGCTACTTTAAAACAAGTGTCGATAAGCGTGACATAAAAAATAGTGTGGATGATTTTGCCGCGGAGAATTATATTGTGGACCTCGCCCGAAAAATTCTTGACGCAGCAGGGGATGCGAAAGCCACAGTAATGCTGGAAAAGGCACGAAAACTGCTTTTAAACCAGATTTCTGAAGAAGAACGCAAACTTGTGGATAATCTTAAACCAATTCAAGTTGACTGGACCAGGATCTCTATGGGAACGCGAAAACCGGACATTGAAGTAACCCCTCTGTTTTGTGAGGTCAAAGATACAAAGTGCGTGCAACCCCTCGGAAGTGTGGAACCGGGAACAAAAACCCTTTTCCGCTTGAAGGTTACAAACAAAAGCCAGGCCCCCGCAGGCAGACTTTACGCAATTATTAAAAGCGACGCCAATTATCTGGATGAAAAGGAATTTCTCTTCGGGAAAGTTGACCTTGGAGAGGAAAAACAATGGGATAATGAATTCTCCGTACCAAGATCCAGCGGTGATGAGGTTGAACCGTTTACCGTTAAACTTTTCGAACGTGAACGAGGACTCATAGCTGAAAAGCGTTTTCTTCTCAAGGTAAATCCCGTTAAGAAACCGGCCCTTGCCATTAGTTACACTACATTTGAAAAAGACTCCATGGGGGACGGATGTCCAGCTCCCGGAGAGAATTTCCGCATTGCCATGTCTGTGAAGAACATTGGTGAAGGGGTTGCAAAAAAGGTTGTAATGCGTGTAATCAACCATTCCGGGAAGAGGGTTTATCTGGAGACTGGTCTCAAAATCGAAGAAAATATCGAGCCCGGTAAAGAAACAGCAGGGGTCTTTGATTTCATCGTTAAAAACACAGATAAGGAACTTAAACTGGAGCTTGAAGCTTCAGATCGCTCTACAAGAACCAATGTTTCAAGGCAAATAGTACTCCCTCAGTGCTCAGGTGTTAAAGGCACTAAGCCTCAGATTGCGAACATCAATATAAATTCAAAAACCGATGCTTTCTCCACAGTACACCTCAAATATCTGAAGGCCGCCATTGTGGAAGGGACTTACAGTATTCAAGCTATGTTCGGTGATGCATGTCGTATCCGTCTTAAAAATGACATTGATGTCTTTGTAAAATGTACGGATTTCATTCCCGTTACTACAAAAGTCCCCGTTAAAATAGCCTGGAATCCTCAGATTGTTCCCGTGGTTATCCGCTTGACTAAAAAACCACCACCGGTGACAAATGCTGCTACAGCAAAAATTGCAGGAACTGTGGAGCACGCGGAAAAATTAAAGGATTTCTATATTCTTATCTACAGTTATGAAAATGAAACCGGTCGCAGAAAAGTCTATTTTCAGGCCCCCAAAGACCGTAAAATGACGTTTGAAACGGATCTTCCCTTGAAAAAAGGGCTGAATAACGTCCTTCTCATTGGACGTCACGATAAAGATCTTTTCTCCCACGTCCTTTTCTCCATTGTAAGAGAATAAATCCATTTATCACAAACCTGAATCAGAGCATGGCAAAAAAACAGGAAAAAAATTGTAGTTTTCAGTCATAAACGAAGTAAACTGCATTACAGGAGGTAAACTCAAGATGCGTCGCTATTTACTCATTTTATCTTTGATTTTTCCAGTAATAATCGCCTGTTCCGAGCAGGGAGAAACTAAACTCCATGATGTCGGTACCTATATTATTAACGGCAGTGTGGACACGGATCCCGTAAATGACGCTGTACCCTTTGTCTACAGTTCTGATGGATGGGCTTGCGGCGGCACTCTTATTGCCCCAAATGTTGTACTGACGGCAGGTCACTGCGTGTGTCCCCAGAATACCAGTTATCCCTCCGCCGCCTCCAAATTCAGCGTTTATTTCTGTCGGGACATGACAAACTGCAATGCAACCACCCGTTCCCGAAATGTTATTCAGGTTTATCTCCACCCGAACTACAACCACAACAATACTTCGTACGACCTTGCCATACTGCGCCTTGATGGACCTGCTCCTTCAGACGTAACGCCGATTCCACACCTCCCGTCAAACCTTGTCATTTCAAATACAGACATCGGTGCTCCAGTTAAGTTTGTAGGTTTTGGACTTACCAATGGCTACGATGAAAGCTCTTCCTCTGACGTGCGCCGTATATTCACCGGTAATATCGAAGGTGTTTGCTCCACTTCTTCCGGTTGTTCAACCGGTTGGGGCATGTACAGCATTGCGCCATATACTTTTTATACGGATCAAGAAGATGGTGGCACCTGTCAGGGGGATTCCGGCGGTCCAGGACTCATCGTTAAAAACGGCACAACGTATGTCGGTGGCATCACATCCTACGGGTTTTCCAACTGCACAGGCCCCGGCGTATACACTAACGTGGGACAGTTTGCATCCCAGATTCAGTCGTTCATTGATAATCCCCCCGCAGAAAACTGCACCGATGGGAAAGACAACGATGGAAACCTCATGACCGACTGCGCTGACCCGGCTTGTGCAAACAATTCCGCCTGCAGCGAACTGGCCTGTACTTACGGTAATTTCCTGTCCTGTAATAAGACTGTATATGGAAACACCGAGCAGGGGGTAGCGAAATTCTCGAATTATTCATGCCTTTCCAGCGGCAGCGAAAGCGGAACCGAAATAGCCTATTTCCTTTCCATTCCTCCCGGGGCCGTTGCAACCTTCACCCTTTCGGACCTTGAACAGGATCTTGATATGTTCCTTGTGGAAGGCGCCTCAAACACATGTTCAACGGAGCAGTGCCTTGATGCATCTATAAACAACGAACTGGCGAACGAAACCCTGTCATTCACAATGGGAGAAACCCAGACCTGGCTTGTTGTTGAATCCTATCAATATCCCGGCCCTTACAAACTCACTGTTCAGTGTGATATGCCTCCAGAAAACTGTTCTAACGGAATTGACGACGATGGCGATTTAAAAGTCGACTGTATGGACACTGACTGTGCCGCAGAGGAGCACTGCCTGAATTATGATCCCGAAACCAACTGCAGTGACAATGTTGATAATGACGAAGATGGTCTTATAGATTGTGCTGACTCCGACTGTCAGGGTGAACCGGAATGCGTTGGCCGTTTTGAAATTTTCTGCTCCGACGGTGTTGATGATGATGAAGATGGGCTTACGGATTGTGCTGATCCCGACTGCGCCTCCGATCCACGCTGCGATGGCACAAACAACAATAACGACGATGACACTGACGGTGGCTGTTCAACGGGCGGTAAAAACAAACCATCCGCTTTATGGTTTCTCCTCCCAGGTCTCGCAATCCTCCTCCGTAAAAGACTGATGAAATTTTCTCAAGAAAAAAGATAAGCATCAGTTGTCACACCGGTCAGATATTCGAGAACGAGGCGGCAGCCTTTAATGCGATAATGTTGAATTTAAGAGAAAAGCTTCAGGAAAACGAAGATTTGATTTTCTGCAGTTGTTTTGCATCGCCAAAAACTAAAAAACCTGAGTTATTGATATAACTCAGGTTTTTTGGAGCGGGAAACGGGACTCGAACCCGCGACATCAACCTTGGCAAGGTTGCACTCTACCAACTGAGTTATTCCCGCAACTCAGCAAGGCCGTAGCCTTGAGCGAAGATGTATATATAATTTCCCTCCCGACCTGTCAATATTTTTTTTTCGTTTTGTTATTTTTTTCCACAAAAGGGTAACGACAGATTAGCCGATGGTTCAATTCTATCCCTCTTCCGTAGTAATACAATAGTAACTTAATTTAAAGAAAAGCTCCAAGAAAGGCCCATCGCATTCCGCTGCGCCTACCTGATTTTCCTGTTCCTGCTACTGATTTCCTGAATACCTGAAATTTTAAACAGGGACACAGGTAGTCAGGCAAACAGGATCCCGGTTCAGGTCATAAACATTTAACATCAAAGCATAATTACAAATGGCAGGA
>JAHJMN010000190.1 GCA_018821305.1 Myxococcota bacterium | reverse complement strand
TCCCATTTCCGCCTGGAACATACAAAATGCAGCGTCTGCATGGTGTACAGATCGATCCTGACTTACTGGACACCATAGTGATGGAAGTATAGAGACACCAACACTTTAAACTTGTAAAGAAACAACAGGAAAATCCCATTTCCAGCAGGATATGTGTATTTAAAGGCCCTGAAATCCCATGAAAACATAGAAGAAACCGACAACATCCCGAAGTAAAACTCCCAAAATGAGGCATAAAGTTGGTTAAAAAGCATCGGGTCAGTGCAGAGGGAATTGAGATTAAAAACCTGACCCCGGTCGGTTAATAAATTAGTTTGTTTTGGGGGATTTTTTCACGGGTTTTAGTGGAAGTTGGGCATAATTTCTGTTTCAATCACTGAATACCTCCCAATTTTTGCCAATGGGAAACTTGTGCATTTTTATGAATAATAACGACAGCGGCTTACTATCTAAAAACTCCATCGGACAGCTACTTGTAAGTCTGTCTGTTCCAGCAACAGCAGGGATGATTGCAGGAGCATTAAATAATATTATGGATGCTTTCTATATTGGCAGAGTCGTTGGCGTAGATGCACTTGCAGGGATCACTGTAGTCTTTCCCGTCTTTCTTTTTGTTTCTGCTTGCGGTCAGGGAATCGGAATGGGTGGCGCGGTTTTACTTTCCATGAGCCTGGGAAAGGGAAACCTAAAGAAAGGGGAAAAATATATCGGAACTATTCTGGCATTATCGGGTGTTGCCAGTCTTATTCTTCTGGGAGTATCATGGATTTTCCGTGAACCAATCCTTAAGTTACTTGGGGCATCTCCACATACTTTACCCTGGGCACGTGAATACTTTACTTTTATTCTTCCCGCATGGTGTTTATATATCTTTTCAGTGACTCTGAGCAGCGCTGTGAGAAGCGAAGGAAAAGCCTCCCGGGCCATGATTTCAGTGTTCATCGGTGTCGTTCTGAACATTATACTGGATCCACTTTTTCTTATTGTATTCAAACTAGGAATCAAGGGTGCAGCGATAGCAGCAACAATTTCATTTGCCTCTTCAGTGGCATATCTTCTCTTTTATTTTTATTCAGGCAAAAGTATCTGGAAACTTCACATGTACAATATATCCCTGAAATCAACCACAGTTAAGGAAATATTACACTTCGGAATTTCATCATTTGCAAGACAGATTGCTGGAGCTTTCGTAAATATTGTAATAAACAATTCCATCATAAAATACGGCAATTACAACACTCTGGCAGCTTTCGGTATTATGAATAGAATTTTTTCTTTCTTGTTCATGCCCCTGTCGGGCCTGGCGGCTGGACTTCAACCCATTCTAGGCTTCTGTACTGGCGCGCATGATGGAATCAGAAGTTCCCGTGCCATAAGGATTTCATTTATAGTTGCAACGGTGTATTCAACATTGAGTTTTCTGATCCTTTTATTATTTGCTCCTGTATTGACATCATTTTTTAACTCAAACCATGATCTTATTAAAGAAGGTTCACGAACCATTAGATTTGCAAGCATGGGTTTTTCCTTCATCGGCTTTCAGGTAATTGCCACTGTTGTTTTTCTTGCCGCCGGAAAAGGTATAACATCACTGTTCTTGACACTCACGAGGCAGGTAATAATACTTATACCGCTGGCTTTGATACTCCCTCTTTTCTTTGGGCGTGATGGGTTATGGATTTCGTTCTCCATCTCCGATGCAGTATCCTTTGTAATTGCTGCCATTCTGGTGAAATTTGAAGTTAAAAAAATCAGCGAAATGAAGCCGGAGTTTGATTAAAGTGGATAGAATCCATCTGAATTCTAATGAAAAATATATTATTAAAAATACAATTGGGGTTTACCCTGTAGGTGCACTGTCCATTTCGTTTTATAAGAGAATGAACGCAAACTTTATACTTTGCAGGAAAAACAGTCCAACTACAAATTGGTTATTTAAAAGTGGCAGGATAAGTATAAATTCAGAATTTATTAATATAGAGAAAAACGCATATGATGGACTTGCATGTAAAAAACCACTTCCAGAATTAATCATTGTATCGCCAACAGTTAATCAATTAAATGATTTTCTTGATGAACTTATTGATTATCTATATCTTTTAGTTGAAACAGATTCTGCTTTTATTGAAAATATTCCATATTTTCTTCTTGCAAGCTCAGGAATTTACTTTGAGAAAATTAAAAATGAATTTGAAACAAAATTTTTTAATTCTAACCTGACCTGTATTAGTTTATCAAAAGAAATCATTTCAAGAAGAATTTTCAGAGCCGTTGCCTATCAGGCCGCAGTACGCACGGGCTCGGGAAATACTGCTGATTACATAACCGGAAATGAAGAATCTTTCCTCGTTCTTTCATTAAGTGGTACCCCTGAAGCTCGAGCCCGAATCTTATCAATTTTTAATGACCGGAATTACCCAATACAAGTTGAGAAAAGCTACCTCGAGTCCGAATATGATAAAGCACTTGTTAATATTATCTATAACGCATTTTCTCAATTATATTCAGTTAATAAAAACAGGTTCTTAAACGTTTCCGCTGGAGATTTATTTTCGGAAAGTGAGTTCCTTCCAGCGTGGTACAAACCTCAGAATCTCAGGGATAATCCGGAGACAATCCGGAAAAAGATGGTCGTTATATCCACCGCTTTTGTAGAAACGATTAAAGCAGCAGGAATTTATGCAGCCAATACGAAGGTCCATGAGAAACTACTTAAAATCGAAGAATACATCTTAAAAAATATCCCTGATCATGTTTCATCAAGTCTGCAACTTTTAATTGAAAAATTAATAAATCCGTCTGATAACTGGAAGGGTACTGAACTGCTACCCACAGAAGAATCCATTTTGTTCTCCCTGATAAAAACAGCAAAAGATTACAATATTGATACTGTTAATGTTTTTAGTGATGTTGCAGCGGAACTCATTCAAAGTTATTCACTGGCAGTTTCAATCCGTGATAACCCTGCTGAACTTCTTGAACTGTTATCAAAAAATGAAAAACTATCGCCTGTTGACTTGAAAATATTGAAGTTCCAAACCCAAAATGCTCTAAAAATGTTCCAATCTGGAATAAACAAAACGTGCTTTTGGTCAGAAACTTCTGACTTTATCCCGGAAACAGACTTAAGATTTTGTATTGAAAAAGTATTGCGGAATTTTGAAGATTGTGGATTTGAGGAAACAATCAGAAAATTCAAAACTACAACAACTGTTTATCCCGGAAAGTATTCATTTATATCTCTTTTTAAATATTTCATTCCCCTTGCAATCTTTATTGAAAAGATAAAAGTCTGTCTGAAAAAAAATACTCTGATTCTCGGACTTAATGGATTGCCGGGATGCGGTAAAACCACTGCAGCAAACATTTTATCAGATATTCTAAGTACCTTTGGAAATGATAATCTAGTCGCTACGGTTTCCATTGATGATTTCTATTATTCAAAAAAAGAACGTGCAGATTACAACATTACTGAATGGGGCCCCGGCTCTCATGATCCGGCATTTGGTGAAAAGCTAAAGGCTCTTTGCACAGCCTCAAAACTAACTCCGGTTACCCTGCCAGTATTTGATAAACAAATCAGAGATCGAAGCGTCACAGAAACAAAGCATTTTTCTAAACCGGCTTCATATGTACTTTTTGAAGGATTCGGTGTGGGGATGAGAAGCAATAACAATTCAGCCTTCAGCGATCAAATTGATTTATTGATTTCCCTCACTTCAGATATGGATGAATGCAAACTGCGAAGAAAATCGGCAGGATGGAATGATCAGAGGGAGTTTTTCGATAATGATTTTAAAAGATACAATGATTTTTTTGAAATCACATTATGGCCCATGATCGAAAAACAAACCCTGTATGTGATGCCAGAAGTGGAAAATTTCGCTCATCTGATAATACCCGTCTGCCACACCGATATATTTTATAAATAATGAGCATCTTCCGGGTTTACGACGTAATGGCCTATCACGGTTCTCCTGGAATATTTTTTATTTTCAATATCGATAAAAATTTTGTGAGTCCCATTAATTGACTGAACATCGCCAAAAGGATTTTTTAATGAGAGGGGGGAAAAGGGGATCTCGACCATATAAATTGAATTCTCTTGATGAATCCAGGCGACTTCTTCAGTGTTTTTATTGTGCCTGCAACAGGTTAAAAATGTACAATTAAACCCGATTTTATCACCCTCGCCCTCTCCGTTTATAATTAATCCGTCATCAATTTCAGAACCATTTTCCCAAGTTCGGAAAAGGGTCCATTCTTCACCACCTTTTCCGGATAAAGCAGCAAGTGTAAGTGGTTCACCATTATAGAAAAAATTACCCCAACACTGTTTAGTGTAATCAATCCTGTCATTTGTCAGTGAAAGTATCTCTCCAACGCGGGGGTGCACGATGAAATCTACTCTTTTCCATTTTAAAACGAGGTCCCCTGATATTCCCTCGGGCAAGTTAAAACTGGTTGAACGCAAAGCGCCCTTTACCTTCTTTTTTAAAACATTTCCGCTGGGAATTTCATCGCCATCAGGAAAGTTTTGTCGCCCTTCAATTTCCATGACCATTTGACCGAAAGACCATACTTTAACACCCTTTTTAAGAGCATCTCTTACCTGTTTTGACCAGGCTGAACCTGCAATCATAATGTCTGTTTTTGCTGTTGGGGAAGTGCTTAATTGAGCACCGGCAGCTGTGAGTTTCGCTTTAAGATCTTTCAACGCAATCGAATCAAAATACTTTCCGGATAAACATATATTTTTTTCAGAAAACATTGAAAAATCATATTTATCTAATAGATTAGCTTCGGCCATGGATGCTCCTTTGTGTTGTATGTTTTGTAGTTCGAAAAATGTACTTAACGCTTTCCCAAGGTATAGATAATTGAATTTAAGTCAATAATGAAAATGGAAAAAATTGAATTGCTCGCTTGCAACTCACCAGGAAAAACATTTTGTTATAAAGCCTTCGCGAAGGGAATTACAGGACACGAACTATTTCAATAAATTCAGCAACTGCATTTAACACTGGAAAGGGCTTCTTTTATGGTGTTTACGGTGTATTCGAGGTCATCGGTGGTCATGCCTTCGAAGGATGGGAGAAGAACGTAGCTGTTTTCATAACGGGTAGTTTTCGTGAGGTCTGGTTGAATATCAAGAAGGTTTGAGACCCAGGCTTTCTCCCGGTGAGTTGAGAAACCTGCATGAGCTATCTCAACACCCTTCTTCTCGCAGAAATCTTTAAAATTACTCACATCGTAATCTTCCAGCCTGAGAACAAATGCCTGCCACAGATGGTTTTCGGACTTTGGCGGAAGGGAAATACCTTCAATTCCAGCAAAGGCGCTGTAGTAAAAGTCTGCTATTCTTTTACGCTCCTGAATAAGATACTCAATTCGATTTAATTGATTGTGAATAAGACCTGCCTGAATGACCGGCAGCCGGAAATTAAGGGCAAAAACACTGAAGTTTCCTTCATCATCGAGTCCATGATTACGATAACGCCGGCAGGCATCCGCGAGGTGATCGTCATCGGTGTAGATTGCCCCGCCCTCGCCTCCGTTGACAAGTTTTCTCGGGTGAAATGACCAGATTCCTGCAACGCCAGCCAAAGGAACGGAACTTCCAAGTGTCCAAGCGGCATCTTCAATGTGCACAGCGCCGTATTCATCACAAATTCGTCTTACGGATTTGGAGTTCTCCACAAGGCCGAACTGGTGAATCTGGACAACAAAAATTCGCCTGTAACTTCCACGGGCTGTAGCCAGTAACCCTTCCAGAGCGTGAGGTTCAATATTCAGAGTGTCAGGATTGATATCCATAAAGAGAACTTTTGCACCGAGCATTGCCGCTGCATTTGCGGCACTGGGCCATGTGTATGAAGGAACAATAAGAAGATCTGGTGGGTCGTCTGAACCGGACATCCCCATTCCAAGGGCTTGATAAAGCACGAATAAAGCAGCAGTTCCGTTGGAAACAGTCACCACGTGCTTTATGTTATGAATTTCCGCAAGTTTCGCCTCAAGGTTTTCAATGATGCCTCGCGAAGAGGTATCAAGGTACTTTGAGAGCCAGGAATAATCGGAACTGGTGTAGGTAGTTTTACAACCCGGTATTTTCATTAAAAAATCCTCTCATTCCGGCTCACACATAGCATGGACTGCTATATCAAAGTTTTGCCAGAAGGTTACCTGAGTTTATAAAGAGTTCATCGAGAATCTCAGGATTCATTTTTCGATGAGGGAGTGACGCCATAGAATACAGATGTTTAATAAGTTCCCGTGACAGTTCAGTATCAAGCGGATTTTCAGTTCCAGGAACCATGCGTTTGATAACGGGATGATTCATGTTTACAATGCAGGTATGACCGTGAAGTTCGTCGCGGCCCCCGATATTCCATGATGTCATTTCCCTGAAACGGCGTTCAAATTCTGGAAATACAAGAACAATCGGGAGTTCTGGAGTCTTGAGATAGAGTGCTTTAATCTCGATTTCCCCAAGAATTTCTTTAACAGTTTCAGCAATTATCTCCGATGGTTTTTTGCCGTTAGAATCCACAAGTTCTTCTAATTCATCATGTACTACGTCACTCAGTTCACTGTCGATTCTCTTGAAACTGATTTTTTCGTTCCTCATTTTCATTTCCAGATTGTAGAAATAATGACTGTCGATGGGAACATTGCCGTGAATAACCGTTTTTCCACTGTTTTCATAAAGTCGTGAAAGAGATCCGGGAGTTTCACCGGGAACCGCATAAAAAATTTCGTGGTCGGTGTCTTTATCTTCCCGCCAGGTATCTCCATATGCTGATTTAAGGACTTCTTCAATGGATACAGTACGTTTGTCCGATGTTTCAAAAACGATGCCCTCTTCCACGCGCTGGGCAAACTTTTCATCTCTGATAGATGCTATTTTTATAAAGGCACTAATCCTTTTCCATGTTTCAAGATATTTTTCACTGTTTTCTGTACGTAATTCAACCAGTCGATCCGCGACTTTTCGCATTATAAATGAGGATATTTTGCGTACTCGGGCATCGGACTGAAGGAAACTCCGGGAAACATTCAGTGGAATATCCGGTGAATCTACAAAACCTCTGAGATAATTAATAGATTCCGGAAGAAGAGCGTTCATCTCACTGGATACGAAAACCCTGTTGCAATACAGGTTGAGTTTTTCTGTTTTGATTTCTTCGTGACGCTCCATGTTCGGGAAGTAAAGAATACCCTGAAGATTAAAAGGATAATCTGCACTCACATGAACCCAGAACTCGGGTTCTTTTTCCATGGGATAATTTTTGCGGTAAAACTCAAGATAATCCTCATCTTTGAGTTCGCTTGAAGATTTGGTCCAGATGGGTTCCGACGGATTTATTCGTTTTTCCCCAAGGAAAATTGAAAAGGGCATGTAACTGCAGAATTTATTGAGAATTTCTTCCAGACGGATCCGATCGAGATACTCCTTTTCCTCATCCATGAGATGCAGAGTAACCTTTGTACCCCTGGTTTCCTTTGCTGAGTTTTCAATGGTATATTCTGGACTTCCGTCGCATTCCCATTTAACCGCGGGGGTGTTTGCAGCCCAACTTTTGGATTCAATGATAACTTTCGACGAAACCATAAATGCACTGTAAAAACCGAGGCCGAAGTGCCCGATGATCCCGCCATCACCGGCCTGATAGAGCTTGATAAACTCTTCCGCTCCACTGAAAGCTATCTGGGCTATGTATTTTTTTACTTCCTCATCGGTCATTCCAAGACCGTTATCTTCAATAGTCAGCGTTTTATTTTCTTCGTCAAAATTGACATCTACCCGGAATTCTTCTTCGGGCATGGGAAGGCGACCTTCATTGGCTAAAATCCTTAATTTCGTAATCGCATCAACGCTATTGGAAACCAGTTCGCGCAGAAAAATGTCTTTCTCGGAATAAAGCCATTTTTTGATAATCGGGAAAATGTTCTGAGCATCAATTTTGATTGTGCCTTTTTCTGTCATAAAAACCTCCATACTTAAAAAACTTAGTTCGTGCTGATTACAGCTTTTCAATCAAATGCTTATATATTTTAATCAACGTAAAACCCAATCTGGTCTGCTTGAACATAAGTTCTGTTTCCGCCCTGTAAAGACCACTTGGATTTTTTCAGATTTTTTTTTGTTATTCTTTGGGGATTCTTCGAAAAAAGCCTGCCGTCTGTCGAAGGTTTCTCTTTGAAACAGGTTCTAACCCTTCACGCAATTTCGGCCGCTGCGCTTGGCGTCATACAGCATGGAGTCAGAAAAGGAAATGAAATCATCCCGGGTGGACATGACACGCTTATCAAACAGGGCAATACCAACACTGATGGTTACCGGGATGGTATGATTTTCAAATATGAAGTGAGTTCGTTCAACTGTGGAACGGATTTTTTCAGCAAAAACTCGTGCATTATCAATACTTATTTCCGGAAGAATAATGCTGAATTCCTCACCACCATATCGGGCGAAAATATCTTCACGGCGAATCACTTCTTTAATAGCTCCGGAAAGCTTTCGAAGAACAAAGTCACCAGCTAAATGACCATAAGTATCGTTAACTCGCTTGAAGTGATCAATATCGAACATTATGAGTGACAAGTGTCGATCATAACGGATACAACGGCTGATTTCCCTTTCGAGAGCCTCAGTATAGTAGCGTTTGTTAAAGATCTGAGTGAGACCATCAACGGTAGTAAGTTTATAAATTTCCTCGTAATAGGAGCTCTCGATATTTGAGCCCACGAGAAACTTGAAAGCTACTGAACCAAGAATCAACACGGAACCGTCAGAAATGGGAACAGGGACTGTTTTTACAGGGTCATCATTGATTGATGTGCCGTTGGTAGAACCGAGATCCTGAACCATGGGGGTTTCCCCCAGAATTATTTTGCAATGCTTTCGGCTGACACTTTCGTCTTCTAATACGATCTGGCAGCTGGCACTGCGACCGATGTAACACTCATCTCCCGTCAGTTCGAACTTTTTACCAACGTCGGAACCACCGCCGCGATATATAAGAACAAGCGCTGCCGGCTGGCCCTTCATGTTGGGCTGCAGGGAGTTTTTAAAGTCCGGGACTTTAATTATTCTAGTACTTTCGTTGAAAGGATCATCATTATCGGACATTACTTAAAGTGCCTCACAAAAAACAATTCAGCTCGTGTTTACCATATTTTTCCCAAAAATGGAAATTATGAATAACAAATAAGAAAAATATTTTATTTTTTTTTCTTTGATTCAAAATATCCAGACCGCTTTCGTAGTAATACGATTGTGTTGAATTTCTGAAATATAGTTCAATTTGACACTCACCATACTTTGGTTTCGATCCATTTATTCCGAAAGCGGTCTGGTTAGTTAGTTAATGTCCTGTAATACGGTCTTTTCAAGTTTTCACTTGATTTTAGCTCAGGACAGTAACCGCAAGGTGTTGAATTTATTGTAGTGGCCTGTTAGAAATTTTAATAAATTTCTTCGCGAAGCGAATTTCAGGACACGAACTATTATAGCGCTTTCAGAGTTTTTAGATTGCCTTTAATTTTGGGAATATCATTAGATTTCAATATTGCGTGATTTATATTCGATCTCTTTTTACCGAAAGCATACGAGATGAGCACTAAAGCTGTAATTGTTTTCTTACTCAGGTATGCTGCTGGATTTGCAGCGGCAGGCTTCTTTCAATATTTTCTCTATAGATACATAAAGACGTTAACTCAAGATGTGAAGCGAATCGCTTTTCCCATATTCGGTCTATTTAATGTCATTACTTTATTTATTATCCTCGACTATTTTCTCCATTTAACTCTGAATCAATATGTATATATGTTAATCTGGCCACTGGCAATTGGCTTTCACTTGATATCGGGTTTTTTCGTTATTTTCCGTTCAATGGCATGGATTTTAACCGGATTCCTTAAAAAACCTGACCGTGTCCAAAGAGAGCGCCGGTCATTCATTGCGGGAACAGTGGCGGGATTTTTTGCCGGTACTGTTTTTACCTACGCTGCAAGAAAAGCTGCAGGACCATTCAAGATTACTCGAGTGAAAGCCCGGGTAAAGGGAATCGGTAGACCTTTTACCATCGCTCATGTTACAGACATTCATGCGGGGTGGTATTTCGGCCCTGCTAGAATACAATCTCTCAAGGATTCCATCATGGAACTAAAGCCGGATTTGATCGTATTCACAGGAGATCAACTCCATGGAAACCACTATCCATTTCTGATACAACTTCGTGATAATCTTAAAGGTATCCATGCTCCCATGGGGGTTTTTCAGGTGTCGGGAAATCATGATCACCGGACGGGTAAGGAGTTACTATTTCGCGAACTGGAGCGCATTGGGATAAAGTATCTGGACAACGCCGTTACGATTATAAAAAACGGCAATAAGACGTTCCAATTGGCGGGGGTTGATGATATTTTTTACCAGGGAGATGTAGATGAGGTTATTGATAAACTTGACAAAAGTCAACCTGTTATTTTATTGTCCCACCGACCGGAATTGATGGATGAACAAGAAATCGAAAATTTCGACCTTGTTCTGGCCGGACATACACATGGGGGCCAACTGTGCGTCGGTGCCCTCTGCGCGTCCGATTATGAAACTACTTACCGTTACGGAATGTACAAAAAAAATCGAACTCTGATGTTTGTTTCTTCCGGGGCGGGAATTACCGGGCCGCCCATGCGTATTGGTACGGCTCCGGAGATTGCCCTGATAACTGTGCACGATGATGATTGAATCAACTGAAATCTACAAAAAAGTCGAAGTTATTACCCGAACCGAGTTCCCCCAGGGAGCGAGCTTTCTTCTGGCAATCAGTGGCGGAGCCGATTCCATGGCTCTGTTACATATATTCAATAAGTTACGGGAAATATATCCATACAGGATTGAAGTCTGCTCCATTGATCATGGTATCCGCTCCGAAAGCAGGCATGAAGTCGAATCCGTAAAGGGGATTTGCTCTGATTTGAATATTCCCTGCTGGATTTTTCATGGAAATCTACCTGCGGATGCCAGTGAAGAAGATGCCCGACAATTCAGGCATGGAATTTTTAAAAATCTGCTCAAAGACAAGCATCATGATTATCTCGTCACCGGGCATCACAGCGATGATCAAGCGGAAACCCTTCTCATGCGCATTATTCGAGGTTGTGGCCCCGGCGGATTGAAGGCCATGAAGGTAAAAGACGGTCATATTTTCCGGCCACTATTAGTATTCCGACGAACAGATATCCGTAATTTTTTAATCAGTATGGATATTTCCTGGTTTGAGGACAGTACAAATGAATCATCTGCATACTTTCGTAATCGTATCCGCAATGAAGTAATGCCTCTGCTTTTGCAGGAGAATCCGCAGATAGTGCGTTCTTTAGTCAACCTCTCAAGCAGTATAACTGAGGAACATGACTCACTTTTGGGTTTTTGCCATTCTATAATAGATAACTCAATCAGGCTACCCAACGGCATCTGTATCCATTCAACAAGCATCCCTGCCAGCACTGGGGCAATTATGAATATCTTCAAAATAGTCTGGGAACAATTTAAACACTCTGGTGAAATTGGTCGCGACCACCTGCAAACAATTCATGATGACTTCATAAACCGACGGAAGTTTTCCCGAGGCAATCTGCCGGGAGGTTTAATTGTAACATGGTTAAATGACTATGTTTTTATTGGGAATGAGTTTAAGAAACAGGACTTTGAGATACCAATAAAACCTGAACTGGCTATACCGACGCCAAGAGGAGTTTTAAAACTTGTGCCGGATCCGAAGGGAAAAATCAAAGCATCGACCTTCCCTCTGGCCCTCAGGAATCGCCGACCGGGAGACCGGATAAACCGGATGCACATGGGCCTCGTTAAACTGAAGACCATTCATGAAAAATATCCTGTACCTTTTCGACATCAATTATTGGTGCTGGTGGATCAAAATGAAAACATTTTATGGGCGGAAGGTGCCGGAAAAGCTTATGGTATTTCGGGTGATAATTATGATTTGGTGTGGGAGTCCGATGATCTTTCACCGGACAGATTCCTGAGATAGTAGTCCAGAACTTCCAGCGTTGATTCCACGGTGTAACCCTTCGATAACATGGATTCTTTGAAAGTATCTATGCGCTCCATTTTTTCCTGTGGGATTTTAGCCTGCTCTCCCAGAACGGAAATTACAGATTCCAGAAGTCTTACCAACTGAGTCTGTCTTGTGATGTGACTTTTCCGAGCCATTTTCTGTAATTCAACGGCAAAAATCCTGCTATAATCAGGATTTTCATCAGGAAAATCTATTTTAAAAGCACCTATTCTCGAAATGCAGTTTGATCGGAAATCATGAGGTTCATCCTCAATGTCAAGTTCCTTTTCAAAGTCGCTCATGGCAGATTCTGAGGCCTCGTGGTATACCCCGGTGACTTCATTTTTAATTTTTTCATTTTTCACGTAATGAATAACAACGTTGATGTAGTTATTGAGACTTTCCATAAGTCTGTCTGTCTGAATCAGACCAGCGGCATCCCACAGATCCGCCGAAATGAGATTTTCCCAGTGACCTCGCGTTGCATCCATAATTGCTTCGTAATCATGGAATCCACCCTCCTGCCCGGGATAATTAAGAAATTCATAAGTATTTTTATCCCGCATCACTTTTTCAATTTCAACAAAAATATTCAGCACCGAAACATACGAAACATCATAGTTTGTCATGGCTTTGAGTAGTATGGATCTCACAAGTCTTGGACTCGCTCCAATACCACCTTCATATATGATATTGCTTAACTTTTGATATTTCAATTCCGCAACAATGGAGCGAATCTGTTGGGAAATTTTGAGAGGATACCGACTCGGCAAATCACCGTTTCCGTAAAGCATTGCCTTTTCGTATACGGTGAGCTCGGAAAGGATCCCGTTTAGTTCTTCATTTTCAACCTGGGGTTTTACCACTCTGGTCATAACAGACCAGATGGCAAGGGTTTCAAGAACATGAGGGGCAATTGTCACATTGTCACCCCGGGAGAATAGAAACTTTGAGTGAATTTCTTTTTCAAGGTTATAATCAAGTAGATACGGCATTTTAACAAACTCGGAGCGGCCTTCAAAACTTGCAAAATCGCCGGTATCAGTGAAGGCAAGGAGCTGTCTGTCATTAACCGTGGCAGTAAAACAGGTATCAAACTGCAGGATGGCTACATCCATGTTGAGATACCCCATCTCAAGAGTATTTATGAGATATTTAAAGGATTCAACAGGTTTTTTGAACAAATCTGCAAATTCGATCAGACCTCGATTGGCGTCAATGAGATCCCCAAAATACTTGTACAATTCGAGATTCTGAAGCGCCGGCGGAAGCATTGCAATACTTCGATCGCTGGTAAGTTGGCGAATGTGTGCGTCCGCAGCCATTTTAGGTTCTGAAATAATCAGCCCCTGCCGGTACCGGCGAGACAGGAAATACCGCTCAATTTGAACATACTTGTAAACTTCCAGTATTCCTGAAGTGCTGGATTTAAAGAGGGAATCAAAAACCTGACGGTTTTTGGGATTTAAATCGCCAGTCAAGAGCCATTCCGGAACCCGGGTGCCACCTGAAAGTTCCTCGAGGAGTTCACCTCTTTTTTCAATGGGCAGCAGAAAAAGTGGATGATCTTTAAGTTCATCCGGCAAAAGAGCATCAATGGCAGTACCATCGAGGTGGGCATAACTTTCCATCCTGCTATGATCCGACCCATGGCCAAATCCAATGCCCCGTGGTAAAACGGCGCCGGATGGGAAAATCCAGTTGAAACGGTAAAGAGCACCGTCCTCTGTCCGACTGTAAACTTCCATTGCCCGCATAATCAGCCGGAAAAATGTACTTTTAGCACTTCCGTTTGGGCCATGCATAATAAAAATCTTTGGAGATTTTGCTTTGGAGCCCTGACTTTCAAGAAATGAATAGAAACTGTTTTGAGCTTCCTCCTGACCAATGAGTGGATCTTTACCATCATCAAAAGGAGCATCAAACAGATTAAATCTTTTTATTTTAATGCTGTTTCTAACGATTATTGTACTGCCGAAATAATCCATACAATCACGTATGTATTCAAGAGTATTGCGCATTCTCCGGCGAGGATCCCCCCGCACCATATCGAGATATTGTGAGAACGAAAAAACATTCCGTTTAAACGCAGAATCAAGCTTAGCTTCAAAGGTTCCTTGCTGGGTCATGATTTCACCTGTCCTTACAAAAGTCTCTATCCGGAAATTCGGAAAACTCAAGTTTATATCAATTTTTCAAATGAAGATACAAACTGAATTGATTTTCAGGTCTGAAGTTCATCAAAGATAACGGCCCGCTTGTGTCTAAAAAACCTGAAAATAAAGAATTTCAGGCTGAAGACTAACTCCGACCACCTTCTTTTACAATAAAATTTGAATTTGCAGAGCGCAAGAACCCCGAATCCCTGGGTACTTTCTACCTTCTTTTAAAAAAGATTCTTTTTTCAGTCCTGATTAAATGGTAATATATCTCGCAGTAAACAGGAGGACACCCTTGGACTTCACACTTCAGCAGTTATTACAAACAATGATCGAACAAAGGGCCAGTGATCTTCACATCACAACGGGCAGCCCACCGCAATTGCGCATTGACGGTCGCCTCATTCCGCTGAAAACCCAGAACCTGAATCCCAATGAAACCAAGGAACTGTGCTATGAAGCTCTGACGGATTCACAAAAGACGAAACTTGAACAATCCCGGGAACTGGATTTCAGTTTTGGCGTTCCTAACATCGGGCGTTTTCGGGCAAATGTTTACTATCAGAGAGGCGCCATCGCCGGGGCATTTCGCTTTATTCCTTATGAAATTCCTCCCCTGGATACGCTGGGTGTTCCTATTTCAGAAATTCGACCTCTCCTTTTCAAACCCAAGGGTCTATTTCTCGTCTGTGGACCAACAGGAAGTGGAAAAAGTACTACCCTCGCATCCATGATCGACATTATCAATTCCGAGCGGCGATGCCACATTATAACAATTGAGGATCCGATAGAATACCTGCATCGTCATAAAAAAAGCCTTGTTAATCAGCGCGAAGTTGGCCAGGACACAACTAATTTCAATGATGCTCTTCGATATTTGCTCCGTCAGGATCCTGACGTGGTTCTCGTAGGCGAAATGCGCGATAAAGAAACCATCGAAGCTGCCCTTCGCATCAGTGAAACGGGGCATATGGTTTTCTCAACCCTGCACACCAACGGGGCCATTCAGACTATAAACCGTATTCTGGACGTTTTTCCTCCCCATCAAGCCAATCAGATCCGAACTCAACTCAGTTTTGTGCTCGAGGGGATTATTTCACAGACGCTCATTCCCCGTAAGGACAAGCCTGGTCGTGTGCTTGCTTACGAAATGCTTATTCCAAATATGGCGATCCGCAATCTAATCCGTGAGGAAAAAATCCATCAGGTTTATTCTTCCATGCAGATTAGCCAGAAACAGGGAATGGTCACCCTTAATCAGTCCCTGGCCCGTCTGGTTGCAAACGGTTCCATTGCTGTGGAGGAGGCCTATGCCCGATGCACTGCAGTGGATGAATTGGTAAGCATTCTGCAAAAATTGAATTTCCAACTGTAAAGTTACTGTCCACTTGAATTTCGCTTTGCGAGATTGCTTGCCTGAAAAACGATCTTTTCAATTTTTCGTCGATTTTTTTCTCAGGACAGTAACTATTATATGGATGGTACCATTCGACCGATGGTCTCTACATTATTATGTGTCATAACTATACATGGAGGTTACCATGTTGAGCAAACCCTTCGTAAATACCCGATTGAGACTGCGACTGGCCTGTAAAAAGGGTCAAGCGCTTATTGAAAGTGCCATTGTCATACCACTCATGACTTTCGTTATCCTCGGAGTCCTGCAACTGGCCATGGTTCAACATGCCAGGCTCATGACGGAATATGCCGCATTCAATGCTGCCAGAGCTGGAATCGTGTGGAATGCAGATCGCTTCGTCATGGAAAACGCCGCTATTCTCAGTCTTCTTCCTACATACGAAGGCTTGATCAGTGAATCTTCCGCTGGCGATCCCATGAAAATGCTTGTCCAAACCATTCAAAGGGCACTTATTTATCAGGTTCACCGCAGGGTTTCTGACTTTTCCAACCTCATCCGTACGGGAACAAATGTTCTCATTGCAACCCTTCCAACGAATATTCAGGGAGGTGCATCATCCTTCCGCGACGCGGTTCTGGGGGCCGCGGAGAACATTGCAGATACGGGTCTCCGCGGTATAATCAACTCCATTTTTGGAGATGACGGAAAAGTGGTCACAGTAGATATTATTTCCCCGAAAATCGGTGACTTTGGTGGGGTTCACAGCACAGAAATCGATTTCGACGCCCTTCGCGACGAATCTGGTGCGCTGGCTGATGATTCATGGCGAGATAAAACAAGGCTTTCAATTCAGGTAACTTACCTTTACACAATGCGTATTCCATTTGCTAACCGAATTATCCACACGGCGTTCATTGCCGGTCAGGTAGGTCAGGAATTATACGGAGCTGTTTGGAATCCGCAGATGACCGCCGGGGAAACCGGTTTCAGATCTGTTAGTCCCGTAAATCTTGCCGGCAGAGGAAGTGCCCTGACTCAAAAATTATGGTCAGCAGCGAACAAGGGAGAGAATTCCGTGTTCATGATTCCCCTTCGGGCAACTTACACTATGAGAATGCAGTCCAACCCGTATAGAAAAGCGGTAGCTATATTTTAAGGAGACCATATCATGCAGAACACAGCAGTCATGAAAAGATTATGCAGCAGAAAAGGTCAGGCCTTCCCGCTGGCGGCCGTTGGAGTTTTCATTATGGCGTTCAGTGTCGTTGCTACCCTGAATCTGGGTAATGCCATTTATGAAAAGATTAAACTTCAGAATACCGCAGATGCCAGTTCATACAGTCTTGCAGCCATGGAAGCGAGGGCCTTCAACTTTGTTGCCCTCACAAATCGTACCATGGTTGTAAACTACAACACAGCTATGGCTCTCCAGAGTTATCTGAGTTATGCCGGTTACAGTGTTTTTATGGTTGGTACAATGCGCGATATTCTCGCATGTGTTACCAGTTCTCTGGACTTCGGGTGCACCGTATTTCCTCCACCCATAAGGTTTGCGTATTGCGCCTTGGCCAAGTTTTTCAAGGCGCTGACAAAAATTGCGGGGTTTGTAGTCAAAATTGCGGAAACACTATATAAAATTGTCCATAACATGGCGCCAATGGCTGTAGAGGCACTGGGGTTATTCAATAAATATATTACATATCATACCCAGGCCATAAGGCTCGTCCTGCTGAATACTCATATTTTCAGCGGGATGCAGGAAATAATATCTGAAAACTACCCCGATGGCAGAATGGCCTTCCTTGACGGAAACGGCCTATGGAACGTGCTCATTAACGGGGCCCTTAACACGCTAGAATTCCGTGCTACTTTTGATGGGGCAGCGGGACTTAATCCATCCCTGTTTGACCTCATCTTTGGGTTCATTTCAGGTTATCGGAAATTTGAAAAACGTCAGGAACAGGCAAATAAAGACGCCGTTCGCATTATGACTGAAATCGCAAACGCTTCCCGTAGTGATAAGAGCATCTACAAACGCGATGGATGGTCAGGACTTGGAGTCATCAGTTGGCTTGTTTCCAACGTTTTCGGTGATAAGCATGGTAACACCAAACTTATTGAAAAAGACCAACCCAAACCTAAAGTAAAGAAAATTCACAGTAAAGAGTTCAACTACCTCCAGGGCGATTATCTTGCATCCGATGACTACCTCGACAATGGTATCGGTATCGGCTTCGGTGTTCTGAGTATAGTTGTAGCACTCCCCAATACGATTAATGCTGTTGGTACAGGTATTGTCGCCGCGAACGAAAAGAACGACCGGAAGCACTACGGATATAAAAACAACTCTGATAAAGCTGCTCATCCCAAGGGTGGGTATAATGGACTTATTGCATTCCCGCCTCTTAAAGGCTGGGCAAAAAAGAGTGTTGACAGCAACATCAATTGTGGAACCCTTGAAAAACATGCATGGGTAGGTATTTCCCCCTACTTCAAGTTTAATCCCAAAGCGGATCATGATTCTGACTACAACCAGCCGTCTACATGGATTTTCCTCAATATTCCTCCGGACAAATTAAATGTCGGCGGTGAGAAAAAGCCCTATTCATATAAATACAAATTCGAGCACGGCGGCTCCGAGCAGTTCAGTTTCGATAACATTGACCCTGAAAATCCAGCTATCTCCGGTGGCCGGGCGGCGGAAATGGATACAACCATTGGTGGCGAAAGAAACAGTTTCTTCTTCGAAGGACTTAATGTTCTTTCCCGCGGTATGGCCTATTATCACAGACCGGGTAACTGGCAGGAAAACCCGAACTTCTTCAATCCCTTCTGGCGTGCGAAACTTGCACCTATCGGAAATAAACTTACTCAAATTTTCGATCGCATGACACAAGGTATGAATAAACCTGGAAACGAAGACAACAGCCAGTTCGTCGGTTATCTGATGAATTTTGCCCGTAACTTCCTTAACGACATTTTCTTTGGTGTCATAACTTCGGTTATTACTCATTGAGGAGGCGGTGCGATGAAACGTTTAATGCTAAGAAACTCTCGTGGACAGGCAGTAACCGAATTTGCAATTGCATTGCCTGTAATGGTCATTATTTTTCTGTTCAGCCAGTATTTTTATGAGGCAATTCAGGTTAAACTGAAATCTCAGGAAATGGCGCGGTATGCCGCATGGGAATACACGGGGCATGCCCTCCATGATTACAAAGCTGGCGAAATGCGTTACAGTGACGCAAAAACTGATGTTGAAAACGATACTAATGCACGGTTTTCCAACCTTAAAAGTACAGATAAACTGACAAATGCCAGCCGCGCCTTTGCGGGAGACTGGGAAGTCAAAAATATCCGTACCCGGGATTTAAAAGAACCAAGAATTCCTGGTGGGACAATGGCAAATATTGCTCTCAGTGTCTTTGGATACGGCATTGATATTTGGCGTGCTGTTTCCGCAGCTCAGCACCCCAATATCATCTACGCTGCCGCAGTTGGCTGGTTTACATATGAGAGAAACACTCAGTGGGGTCTCGCCGGCGGCAATGTTTTCAATCCTCCCAACGAATGGAAAATGAACGGCAAAGGGCTCATTAGAGCTGAGTCAAGTATCCGTTTCAAATCGACATTTATTCCGAGGAAAATGCCATTTTTTAATGAGGGCGGCACCATAAAACCTCTTAATTTCAAAGAAACTGTTGTTCTACTTGCGGACTCATGGAAACTTCATTACGGCGAGGATGTGACTGGCAATGCCGACAGTTCAAGCAAAGAAACAGCCTTCTTCAAGCAGGTTGACCGAATGGTCCTGGTACGCAAAACTCCGCGTGATATTTTCAAAGTTTATACAGATATAGTTCGAATCGTCACGAATATTACTGCTACTTTAGCTTTTCAGCCATGGCTTCAAATGAAAAACCTTGGAGAGACCACCCTTGTATCTAAAAACTATAAGGATGGAGACCCGGATTCCGGTAAAATCTCCATCGACGAAGACAATGACAACAACGGCAGTCCAACGCCCTACGACTCTGCTCCAATGTTGAAAGACAGTGCTTATGAGAAATCCCTCAAGTCCCGCGGCACCAACTACATGGGTTGCCCGGAACCTGAAAACATGGGCTGCACGAGTTCACTTTCATCTGACAATCCTTTCGGCGATTACATCGTTCCGTCGGAAATTGAATAGGCCTGGAGGTATATTATGAAAAATACTTTAAAGACTCTCACCGTTTTAATTATAGTCGCAGGTCTTGGAATCACCGCTTGGGTTCGCAGCGTTGAAATTAAAAAAGCCAGCGCCGACTACAACCCCGGCGTGATGAAAGATTTCTGGCCGGCTCATATGCCGTCTTATCCCGGTTCCAGAGAATATCCAATGTCTGCGAGGATGAAAGCCGGCTCAAGTCCCATGAAGATGTCCTGGTTCCGAACGAAAGATGAACCCCTTCAGATCACACAGTTTTATGGCAACTACTGGCGAAATCTTGGCCATTACATTACAGAAGAAGTTACTCCTTTAGGAGGCAAAGTAAGCGCCATTGACCTGAAGGCAAATCTTTTGCGGCAGGTTATTGTATCGCGAAAAAATGGCGAAACCATGGTTTTTGTATCCATGGTTATGGGGCAGATGTCAGCTTTAAGTCGTGTCACAAACAAAAGCGTCGCAATTCCCGTTTATCCTGGAGCTGAAGGCATTATGTCCTTTGACTCTAAAGATAAAGTCGGTGACTCGACAGTGCTCAACTATGTTAATCGCGGCACTATTGAGGACAACATAGCTTTTTATGACATCCAGATGGCTCAGCGTGGTTATGAACCCTCCTCCAGCCAGAAACATGTCAAACACATGCCCAGTGAAGTAACAAAAAACATAAAAATCCTCATTTACCAGAAAAATGACGAAGAAGTCACCGTAACTTTGAGCCGGATTCCCGATTCTTCACGTATCCGGGTTCATGTTGCGCGTATGATTGGGAAAGGAGAATAAATTATGAAAAATCTCTCCAATAAATCCGGTCAGTCCATTGCTGAGTACAGTCTTATGCTTGCAATGATCATGGGCAGTCTCATGCTCATGGGTTTTGACCTTTATCCACGATTTATTCATGCTTTCCAGCTTTACTTCGACTCATTCTTTTTCATGCTCAACCTCCCCATTCCCTAGCAGTTTCGGTCTCCTGAGAGATCTGTAATCCTGCCATTCTTTTTTGTTTTCCAACTGTACATTTTTGATTTATTTGAAAACCAACTTGGGCACTATTGTAAGTTTCTGTTTTTATTTATTTGTTTTTTGTATATCTGAAAAACTATCCTCTTTCGGGAAAAATCTATTTTCTCTTGATTTTCAATTACTCATGTGGTAGTAAGACTCAGCTTTCAGTTTCAACAACCCACGCATTACTGAAGCCTGGGCGTGCCCTTAATGGGTCTAAGGTATATTCTCTCAGTAATGCGGCAGTACAACGCCCGATATGGAGAACCTTATGGCAATCAAAGAATACACAAATCTCAGGGAATTACTCGAAGCTGGCGTACATTTCGGTCACCAGACAAGACGCTGGAACCCGAAAATGAAACCTTATATTTTCGGCGCCCGCAACGGTATCCACATCATCAACCTCGAAAAGACTCTTCCACTTTTCAATGAAGCATGTGATTTTGTTGAAAAAACCGTCGCAAGTGGCGGTTCTGTACTTTTTGTAGGAACGAAAAAACAAGCTCAGCAGGTAATTCGTGAAGAAGCTGACCGCTGTGGCATGTACTCTGTAGTTAACCGTTGGCTCGGTGGTACTCTTACCAACTTTTCAACAGTTAAAGCTTCCATCGACAAACTCAGAAGATATGAAGCTATGATTACCGATGGCACCTTTGAAAAGGTTACCAAGAAAGAAAAGCTTCGTTACGAACGTATTCGTAAAAAACTTGAGAAAAACCTCGGCGGTATCAAAGAAATGAACAAACTTCCAAGTGTTCTTTTTATCGTTGACCCCGTTAAAGAGCATATCGCAATTTCTGAAGCTCGCATTCTCGGAATTAAAATCGTAGCTATCAGTGATACAAACAGTAATCCTGATTCCATCGACTATGTAATCCCCGGAAACGATGATGCCATCCGCGCCATCAGACTTTTTGCTTCCAAGGTTTCCGATGCTATCTTAGCTGGAAAAGCTCAGGCAAAAGAACGCGTTATCAGTCGTGAAGATAAACCAGAAACTTCTGCTGTTGACGGTGAAGTTACCAAAACCGAAACCGCTAACCCCGTTGAAGTTGTATATTCAGGAAAAAAAGTGCCTCTGACTCCAGAAGCAAAAGGCAAACCTGAAAACTGATTTTTCAATATCTTTAAAATATCAACAGGAGATTCAAAAATGGCAAATATAACATCCGAAATGGTAAAAGAACTCAGACAGTCAACCGGCGCTGGCATGATGGACTGCAAAAAAGCTCTCACGGAATGTGAAGGCGATATGGAAAAAGCAAAAGAATACCTTCGCAAGAAGGGTCTTGCTGCCGTAGCAAAGAAAACTGGTCGTATTGCAGCAGAAGGCCGCATCAACACCTACATTCATGGCGAAGGCAAAATCGGCGTTATGATTGAAGTAAACTGTGAAACTGACTTCGCAGCTAAGACTGATGACTTCAAAGAACTGGTGCACCAACTGAGCCTTCAGATTGCTGCTTCCAATCCTACTTACATAGTTGCAGAAGAAATTCCTGCGGACTTAGTGGCAAAAGAAAAAGAAATTCATGCCGCTCAGTTACGCGACCAGAAAAAACCCGATGCAATCATCGATAAAATCGTTGAAGGAAAACTTTCTAAATGGCATCAGGAAATCTGCCTCATGAATCAGCCATTCATTTTTGAAGAAAAACAGTCAGTTGATGACCTCGTGAAAAATGTTTCCGCAAAAATCGGTGAAAAAATTTCCGTTCGTCGTTTTGCCCGCTGGGAACTTGGAGAAGGTCTTGAAAAACGCGTTTATGACCTTGCCTCCGAAGTTGCTGCAGAAATGAACAAATAATGGTTAGTGACACTGACCGCCACAATCAGAGAGTCCTGCTTAAGATTTCGGGCGAAGCCCTGCAGGGCAATCTGTCTCATGGTATCGACGAGTCAGTCTTAAATTACGTTGTAGATCAGGTACTTGAAGTTAGAAATTGCGGAATAGAGACCGCCATCGTTGTAGGTGGCGGTAACTACTTCCGTGGTATCACCGGAGGCCGTATTCCCCGAACAGAAGGCGACTTCATGGGAATGCTTGCCACTCTAATGAATGCCATCGCCATCAGTTCTTTTTTCCAGAACCGCGGCATTCCGTCCGCTCCCATGTCTTCATTTGAAAATGGCGGCCATGTGGACGTTTTTAACGCTCACAGGGCTCAAAAACTTCTGTCAGAAGGCCATGTGCTGGTATTCGGTGGCGGAACTTCAAATCCTTTCTTTACAACTGATACAGCTGCTGTCCTGCGTGCTCTTGAAATCAGAGCTGATGTTCTTGTTAAAGCTACCAAAGTCGATGGCATTTTCGACAAAGACCCGGAAAAATTCTCCGACGCAGTAAAAATACCCTCTATTTCATACAGTGAAGTCCTCGAGCGAAATCTCCGGGTTATGGACGGAGCCGCCATTGCTTTAGCTCGCGACAATAAATTACCGGTGCGCATTGTAAATCTCCGCATAAAAGGGGCCATGAAAACCGCCCTCACAACCGGAGAAACCGGGAGCATTGTTGTTCCCGACGGCCACTGAAAGGAGTGTCTGCTATGGTTGATGATGTAATTAAAAGTCTAAAAGAATCCATGGATTCAGTAATTTCCGCCCTGAAAAAGGAACTTGTTAAAGTTCGCACAGGAAGAGCAAACCTGAGTATGCTTGATGGCATCTCCGTTGAATATTACGGAACGCCTACCCCCCTCAATCAGGTCGCAAACCTTCAGGTAGCTGATGCGAGACTCATTACGGTTAAACCCTGGGAAAAATCGATGCTTACTCCCATTGAAAAGGCTTTAGTAGGCGCGAATCTGGGCATAACACCTTCCAATGACGGTGAAATCATCCGCCTTCCGATTCCCCCCCTCACGGAAGAAAGACGCCGTGATATCGTCAAAAAGATTAAATCTGACGGTGAGGAATTCAAAATCCGGCTTCGCAACGAACGTCGTGATTGCAACGACCTCCTTAAATCGCTGGAAAAAGATAAAGAAATCACTGAAGATGATATGCATAAAGGACTTACCAGAGTCAACGATACTACTAACGAATATGTTAAGAAAATTGATGATATTTTAACTGAAAAAGAGAAGGAAATTCTCGCTTTCTAATGGAGTTTTTCGTGGAAGTTCAGAATATTATTGTTACAGGTAAAAGCGGCGCTGGCAAACAGCCTCGAATTGACGTTTTAATCGAAAAATTCGGTTTTATTCAGGTCAGTACGGGGAACATTTTCCGGCACTTTCTTTCCTTATATAAAAGTCTTGGTACAGGTCTAAATCTCGAGAATATCTGGGATTCAGACAATAACAACTTCATTGATGACGAAAAAATTGCCGCTCTTTTAGATCCTTTCTGTCGTGAAAAATCCACAGATGTGAACGAGGCAATTTTAGGAGCCAAAGCCACTCGTTTTGTTGATGCCGGGCTTTTCGTCCCCGATGAAATCACCAATGCTCTGTTTAAAGCTGAATTCATTAAAAACGGTGCTAAAGGCATGATTCTTGACGGTTATCCGCGCACACGCGAACAATCAAATTATCTCCTTGAGCTCTGCACTGAAATGGGGACAGCTATTAACTTTATCATGCTCGTTGACAATGAAGACGATGCCATCGTAAAGCGTACAACTGGACGTCGTATCTGCCGACAGTGTGGAAAAGTTTTCCACGTGGAGTTTAAACCTCCCCGTGAAGGCCAATTCTGTACCGCCTGTGGCGACACCGTCATTCAGCGAAGCGACGATACAGAAGAAAAAATCCGCACCCGCCTTAAGGAATTTCAAGTGAAAACCCTTGGAGCAATCGAAGTTCTTACTTCAAAGAATATTCCCGTTGTAAACGTTCCCGGAAACCTCCCGGTATTCACCGACGAAGCTGTCCGCGAAAGCGTCATCTCCCGCATCTCCCAGTTCATCTAGACCGCTTATGGAGTAAAAGGATCGAAATCTAAAAAGTGAATAGTTGGTTCCAGTCTTTGTAATTTTCCATTGAAATTAAATGTTTACGCCTGTTCCTGCCCCTGTTTTCCTGTATCCCTGAGTACCTGTTAAAAAATTTCAGATAAACAGGAAATCAGTAGCAGCAACAGGACAAGCAGGGTCATTTTCCTGAAGGTTTTCTCTCAAATTCAACAACAATCGTATTACTACGCAAACGATATGGTCCAAAAGGTGAATTTGCATATTTCGAGTCCGTCAGGAAGTGATGCGAAAACCGGGTTCAGGCAGTGTTCTGCAATAAATTCAAAACTTTTAATTTTAGTACTTTATATTTATCCGGACCGACACTATAATCAGTTTTTGATTGTTTTTAAAAAGGTTAGCATCCCATGGATAACAGACGTAAATTCATTCGGAAAGAAATCCACATGGCTGTGGAAATTATTACTGAATCAAACATTTTCACGGGCATTACCCTCGATATATCAAAGGGCGGCATGGCCGTTGAAATTGACGGGCCCTGCTACAGTCCATCAAACGTGCAGGTGGGCTTTTTCCGAATCGTTGACGGAATCGAGGAAGATCAGGATCCCATTGGCCTTGCGGGCAGTGTAGCCTGGGCACGCATTATTGATCCCGGTCGCTTTTCCGCCGGCATCAAGTTCGACAGCCTCTCTAAAGAAGAAGAAGCTTACATCGCCTGGCTTCTTAACCAACCCGCTCACAACGTTACCTGATCTCGCCTGACCCTGTTTTTCAAAATTGTGAATTAATTTATACAAATAAGTTCTAAATTCTCCTTGACTGAATATCTTATACATGTAACTTGGTGGACGGTTTTGAACCTGAACAATAATTGGAGGAACAATGAACAACAAAATCATCATCGCAGGCGGCTACGGTGTGGCCCTCATCATCATTCTCACAACAGTTCTCTACAACGGGTGGCTTTCAAAATCCCGCGATAAAGCAGAAGTCCGAATTGGATTTCTAGGGGTTTCATCATGTTATAAGGACACCTGTCGAACAAGAACGCTCAGTCGCGCAAAGAAATCAACCCGTAAAATGGCCAGTACCGGTCTTTATGTAGGAATTGCAACCATCATAGTCCTTGGAATGGCTATCGGCACATCAATCCTCTCCATTAAAAAACCGGATTTGAATGACAAACTTAAAAAAGCCCGCTACAGTATCCTCGGTATGACAATTCTCTACCCCATCATCGGTGTAGCATTTGCAATGTTTGTAAACGAGGATTTTCGGGCGAAACTTGACATGGGTATGAACCTGTATCTATCCATCATCGCACTGGGAATTGCTATTGGTATGCTTTTTGTCAAAATAAAGGACGAAAGTGCCGCAGGAGCTACTCCTGACCTTCCGCCACCTCCCCCACCCGCATAAGCAAACATCCATCTGCCCGATATCCATCGCCTTTATGGTTTTGACATTATGAAAAAATGACTGCAAGGGGTTCCATTATGAGATCATGATACTATAAAGTCTAATGGGAGGCTTTTTTGAGACCTAAAATACTGATACTTTTCATGATGCTTATGCCGCCGATTGTTCTGGTTTCTTTACTTTTGCTCCCGGGACCACGGGCGCTGAAAGTAACAGCCGGGCTCTTCATTTCCCTCATAATCACTCAGGTATTTGCTCTGGCTTTTCCGCCTTCTTCCATACCTCTTAAATCACATTCCGGACTGTTTGAAGGTGAGGAAGTTATTTATGAAGAATCATGCCGCCTTAAAGCTCCATCGGAAACCAATCCCGGGAGGCTTTTGCTCACGCAGCAAAAAATATCCTTTCGCCCTACTTCCGCTGCAGGATTCCCTTCAGATGAAGATATTGATATTCCACTGGAGTTAATCCAAAAAGTTGAAACTCTCCCCTGTCCCGATGATGGTCGGGGTTTTCAGGAGACGTTTGAGGATCTGACTGCCCCTGCTCCTCTTTCTTTAATTCTCAAAGACAACCGGCGCTTTTGTTTTATTGTGAAAAACCGATTCAGTTGGCTGGATAAAATCGCCTCTGTCCGCAGTTTTTCAACTTGAATTACCTGGTGCCTCAATAATGGAATTCTGACTGTTAGAAGTGGAGATATTAAAATAATCCGGAGGATTTCCGGATTAGGTTGTAATTGATTTCAGAATTTGAGTCTGTAGGTTACTGCTGCGAGTTCGTCGAGAGTGGAAGTGAGGTTTGAGATTGTATTTGTAGGGAGTATGTTGAGTGAGGAGATGATGAGGAGCAGGCCCTGGCATTCACGAATAGACCCGAAAGCTATTC